>NZ_JBGLYS010000027.1:0-103003 GCF_047304155.1 Rhizobium sp. Rhizsp42
CCTGTTCCCGGCATCTAAGCCGAAGTCAGGCAGAAATTCCACTTATCCGTCCTGTCCAAATTTCCCGAGCCAGCTCTGACGTCGCCACCATGCTCTTGCCTGAAAGCGCTCTCGGGTTCTGGACGCCGTCGGTCGAAAACCTTTGGCAGCAGCAGCTTACCGGCACAGATCTGAACCTTATCGCCGGCGCGGCCGTCGTCGATGCTGAAGGATATGACAACGTGCTTGTTCGCGTGTCGGCCACCGAAAGCGAGATCCTTTATCGGGAACGCATGCCCGTGCCGGGCTCGATGTGGCAACCTTGGTTGCCAGTGATCGGAAGACCCGGCGGAGCAAGGGCACACTTTTTTGCAAATCCCGTCGTGTCCGTCAGCGGCAAGCGCGTCGCTCCGCTCATCTGCTATGAGCAGTTGATTATTTGGCCCGTCTTACAGTCCATGCTTCATGACCCGGATCTCGTCATAGCCGTTGGAAACGACTGGTGGACCAAAGGAACCTCCATCACTGCCATTCAGCGCGCCAGCACAGAAGCCTGGGCACGGCTGTTCGATAAACCTCTCGTCATGTCCTTCAACATCTGATCCTGGAGCCCAAATCATGGACCCGGCCTTTATCAAGGAGTGCGCCGATCCGACGCTCAAGCCAGCTATCGTTGAGCAGTTCGTGTCTGCGGTCGGCTCCGGCGACCCACTCGCCGTCACCGTCAAATCGGGTGGCCGCCTCATCCTCATTCCCAAGCCCAAAACCCCCGACGAGGCGATGGGTATAGTCCGGCAGTATGTCGGCCAGGCGGTGGTCCGTGTCGGCGTGACGCAGCTTCCGGCCGGTGTGGGCGTGAAAGATAGCTCCGAGATCGCGTCCGATCTGGTCGAGCCTTGTGAGAATCTCCGAAAGGGATCTGCGATGTTCGCCAAGATCCTTCGGATCGTAAGAAAATGGTATGGCAACCCCACGAGCGCAGAGGTCTTTCCGCAAATTTTCGACGATGCGGTCTACGCCTGGAACACAGGTCAGTTCGAGGGCCAAGGCGTGTTTCAAGGCGAGGATCCGGGGGGCGCAGTTCCCGAGGTGGACAGCAAGGCGAAGGGCGTGGAGGAAGAGCCTGCCGAGCCCGCGCCGGCAGTAAGTGAGTCCGAACCGCCAAACACAAGCGATATCGATGGGGCAAGTATCAGGATCGATCTGTCGAGGATTGGCGGTCAGAGATAGCGAGCGTTTCCAATGAATGACCGTTAAGGCGACGCCGGGAAAGTCAGTGCTGACGCTTCTCCCGGCGGAAGGAAGAACCTCTTGATGCAGGCATCATTGCGAACAGCGATCTGCGTATGGGTACGCTCGTGAAAGCGAGCGCTATAGTAGATTTCATTACCTTCGGGGAATAGCCCTCGAACCGTGTCAAATGCCGGAAGGGTGGCTTCCTTGGCGATCTCGTGGACATAGTTGATAACGGCGCAATCCAGCTTCCGCACCAGTTTGTCGGAATTCCTGTCGCCTCTGGCATCGGGATTCACAGGCATTTTTCCGCCAGTCGCCTCGATCTGGCTCCTCAGCATACGATAGCTGGTCTGGATGAGAGGGACGTACTTGCGAGTAATGAGGTCGAGGCAATTGCCAAGATCGATAATTGCCCCGATCACGAAAGGCTCTTCGTAGGCGCCAGATTCAGCTTTTTGCGTCGCCCATTCAAGCGCCCGCTCAGGATCGTTTTCCCAAAAATAGATGCCGAATCCGAGCCAGTCATAAGCCTTTTCACTCGGGAGAACGGGTGATGCGCCAGTTAGCGCAGCCATACCGACAGCCTTGTCGCAGCCGTGGTAGCCCAGCGTATGCTGGATAATTGAAACTCAAGCGGCGGCCGCTTCCTCAGCGTCGTCGTCGCGCGCGTACTCCGGAGCGAGCTTGCCATCGGCAGACACAATGCCGGCGTCCATCAGATGACGGCGCGCGTCATCTGGAGACTTGGCGGCGTCTTCCGCCCGCTTTTCCATGAGCGCTATGAGCGCCTCCAGCTGGATGTCTGTCATCGTTAAGGCCCTCCTGAGCTAGTTTCCTAAACTTTATTGCAGGGACTCCGGCGAAAGCGCAAACGCCAACCAGGCGCTGCGCCGTATTAAGTTTCCTTTCGCTAAGTCGCTGCAAACGTTCATTTCAGCGAGACTTTGATGAAGCGGGAGGCTTCGGTTCGCAAGACTTGCAGTGATGACGCCGAAATTCGGTGCTCGACCTCCTCTCAGAAATGCTCGCCTTGCTAGAAATGTGGATATATGTTTCAATTTACTCTCGCGCGATGCAGGCGGTCAACACGGGGATATTACCTTGGCTCATTGGCTTGACACCTTACTCGATATTACCGCCATAGCACGCGATCAGAACACGCTAAAATCCGCGCTTTCCGATCTAGCAGAACGCTTCCAATTCTCCGGATATGCCTATATCGATCTTCGTTTCGGTCATACCCTCGCGATATCCAATTACCATCCCGATTGGCAACACCACTATTTCCATAACAATTTTAAGCTACTTGACCCCGTTATTCAGCGGGCAAAGAAGCTTCGACGCGCTTTCTCATGGTCAGCAGAAACAGATACGGCATCGATGTCCAAGCGGCAGAAGGAGTTCTTCGCCAATGCCGCGGACTTTAACATCCGATCGGGAATTACCGTTCCAGTTGCTCTGCCAAACCGCGGGACAGCCATGCTGACCTTGGCTTCTAGTAAGCCGCGGCCGGCCATCGATGGAGAGATCGATGCAGTGATGGCGGCTTCCACTGTCGCGCAGGTCCATGCTCGCATTCAGGCGCTGCAAGTGACACCATCGGTCGAGGAGCCCTTTCATCTCACTCCGAAGGAGGTGATTTTCGCACGTTGGCTTGAACTCGGCAAAACAGTGCAAGACGTAGCCGACGTCGAAAACCTAAAATACAACACCGTCCGAAAGACATTGGAGGCGTTGAGAGCCCGATACGACCTTTGCAATAACACGCAGCTGGTGGCTTTGGCCATCAGACGTGGATTGATGTGATTTGTCTTAGACATTGCCGACGACGTAGTATCGGTCGCGGAACGCAACGGCCATCCCGATAGTGCCGTGTTGCAGATGGGCTTCGGCATTTCGAAAGCAGGCGCGCACTTACCTTGACCTATCGGCCACCCGATATGATGCCGATCGGGCTGACTCGCTAGATGCGATCGCGGTATGGCTATGAATTATCACCTTCCAAATTGGCCAACGTGGTCAGCGGCTGCTGGATAGCTTGAACTTCGAGTTTGAGCATCTTTCTGACCGTCGCTGGAGGATCGCCGAAACGTTCTCGAAATCTGCGGATGAAGTGCGAGGAATTCTCGAAACCTGTCATCAGGGCAATTTCCGCTAAGCTCACGGCGGTGGTACGAACGAGCCGATTGGCACTATCGAGGCGCATCGTTAGATAAGCCGCGGAGGGAGAAACCCCCAATCTTGCTCTGAATGTGCGTTCAAGCTGCCGTCGGGACAAACCGACATGCGTGGCAATGTCCTCGATCTCAAGCAGATCCTCCACATGCTGCTCCATGATCAAGAGCGCCAGTTCGACCCGCTTGTCATCGGCGGCCTGTCCAAGCGGGTTGCGAGTTTGCATCTCCCTGGCATCTCGACGTCTGCTGATCTGAAGTATCTCCAATGCATTTCTTTCCGCATATTCACCAATATGCCTGTTCAACAGGAACGCGGCGAGATCTGCCGCGCTGCTTCCCCCCGCGCAGGTAATTATGTCTCCGTCCTCCACGAACAGTTCGTGTGATGAGACCGAGATTTCAGGGAACCTGTCGCGAAATTCCTTGTGATGCAGCCAGCTGACACATGCCCGCTTGCCCTTCAACAAACCCGCCGAAGCCAGAACAAAGCTACCGGTGCACAGGCCAATAATAGGCACGTTGTCTTCGGATGCCTTTTTTAGATATCGAAGGGTTTCAGGATCCAACACCTCTTCTTCGTTGAGACGGCCTCCCACGACCACCAGATAGGTGAAATCATTAGCTGGCTTCAAAAGCGACGTTGGAACGACCTGAACGCCAGAGCTTGAGGCAATGAAATGGCTCGTCGAACTCATCACGGACCAATCACATGCAATCCGCCCGGAATTGTCTCCTTGGTCACTTCCGAGACGTAAAGTGTCAACGAAAAGGGAAAAGGCATTCAACGTAAAGTTTCTAGCCAGCAAAAAGCCGATCTTAAGTTTGACCGGCGGCTTGCTACTCGTTCTGCTTTGCGAGGTTTGATGGCGGATCATGGCGCTCCCAAGATAGCACGCATATTCTTGATTTTAACGTGGGAAGCACTTTCAAGCTACTTTGCAACGAGAGACTGTCACCCGCCACGCGTAAGAGTCCGCTCATCTGCTCGCTTGTCAGATTAAGCCATTTGAAGTGCAACGCGATTTCTTTGGAAATGTCGAATAGTATCGACGGCCGAGAGAGACTAGCCGATGGTCGCAATCTCCTGCTCGAACTCGCGCATCCCGGCATAGCCTTCCTGGGCGGGTATACGACCCGTGCCGATCATTCTTTCCGTACATACTTTGAAGAGCTTCAGATATGCGTTGCCTTTCTCGCCAAGTATGCCTCGGGAATTGTGCAGTTTCCCAGACAGGATCTCGGCAGACACATGTTCTGCGATCATCATATGCGCGGCATCCGCCACGGACCATCCCCGCTTGATGACTAAAACCGCTGCTAGACTGTCTTGAGCAATCAGTGTTGCAAAAATTTCCTCGGCGGCATCATCGAAAGCCCTCTCATTGGGCCTCCCATTTCCTCGATACCGGACACGAAATTTCTCGATTTCGGCCCAAAGAAGTTGAACCTCAGGTGAAAACGAAGCGTGCTTCTTCCGCTTAAAGAAACCAAACATGTCACCTCCCGAATTCCCCTAGAAGCGAACGTCCCAATCACCCCCAAGACCTAAGCTGATTCACGTGTGCCGTCTACTCGCACGCCAATCGCCATTGGCACGGGAGCCCGTCGCGAGAGTGCAAGGAGCAGTGCCGCCCGGACGTTGCGCGACCGACGGCTTGCAAGGTCGATATCGCGCGTGACTACACCCATTCGATAACAAGCTAATCCTCGGAACAAACCTCGGTGAAGGCATGGCCAACCGCCTCCCGATAAGTGGCGCTTGGCTATCTCCAGTTAGAACGCTTCGGTCGGCTCAATGATTGGCCGGTATGGAGCTTTCGTCGCAAGCGGATGACGCTGGCCCGGTCACGTTCAACAGTCGGCGCCGGATCAAGGACCGAGCCGCCCAGTAAAGGAAGCCTAGTTCTAATCCAGGCCGAGCTTCTTACGAAGGTCTGCGTTTTCGGCACGGAGCTTCTGCGCCAACGACTTGCGAAGCCTCTGATTTTCAGATTCGAGCGCAATCAGATCAGCGAGACCGGCGGCTCCGACAGGAGTGGAAGGTTCGAGGTTTTTCTTGCCTTTCGTGACCTTGAGCGAAGCTGCCTTGGTTGCAACCTTTTGTGTCGGTTTCGCCACGACGCTCACGGAGGACCCCAGGGACACCGACTTGGTTTTCGATGCACGTTTGGAATTCTTCTCGGCGAGTGCGGCGGCCATCTCTTCCTTGCTTCGACGGCGCGCACGCGTTTTCTTAGGTTGTTCCTGCGACACCGCCGGCTCTGCGCTTGTCGGATTTTCGGAAATTTCGTCGGCCATGAACGTCTCCTAGATAATTAACAGCCTTGTTTGTACCGTACAAAGCAGAGTGTCAACATTGTCGTCCACCCCGCGACGGTCTTGGCGAACGAAGAGCACGAAGGTGGGCGGGAAAATCCATCAAATCGAGAACGTTTCAAGTGCCCCGTCAAGTTAGCTGCGTGGAGGACAGGCCATGAACCATCAGTTTGAACACGAACAGGATGCCGTGCGGCTTTCTCTCGATCTGCTCAAACACAAGCATCTTCGCGGGTATCGCACATTGGCTCCTTCCGATGTCTCCCACACGGCGTCTCCTTGAAATTCGTCGACCCCGAAGCGCAGATCGCAACGCCCCGGGGAAGCTGGCCGTTATGCTATCTCAATCTCGGTTTGGACGGGACCAGATAAGCTTGAGATCGTCCTCTCCCTCTACGTCGGCGAGCGTTGCGTAGATTGGAGCGGCGAAACTAGGATCGTCGAGCTTGATCGACAGGTAGTCACGGCCTTGGTCGGAGGTCTTTTTCCATGCGGCTCCAAACTCAACGGCGCCTGAGTAAATCCTGTACTGAGGTCCTTTCTCGGAGGGGCTTTCAACTCGGTCAATGCGTGCCTTGATGTTCATTGCCAGCGTACGAATAGAGCCGGTGTAGCCGCTCTCGGTAGCAGCAAAAGTCCCAATCGTTGCCATTCTTCGTTCCTTTCAATCCTTGGTGCTCCGGACTTCGCGCCGGCAGCTGTTGAAAAGGGCCATCAGAAACTAGCCCGCCGATATAAGGCGCAAGGGAGTACGGCGCGGCAAGTCGCAGATCTGCGAGTAGAGGTGGAGCGTGATGCGCGCTGGTGACATTGGCTCGGCGCGGATCAGGTGCGCGCCCAGCTTAAACACGTTTGGCGAAACATGTTCTTGGCGTCACGAGCAGCGGCGCGCCGCGCTACTATTCGCGGACGCCCTCAAGACAAGTAACAACATGATTGCCCCTTGCCGTGTCCGCGAAGATCCGCCTCCACTAAAGGCGGCGCTCGTTGACTTGGCCTGCACTTATAGGGCCAGCGAATGAATCGTCGTAATACGCTATTGGACCGGCGCCACGCAGATGACGACCTTTCCTCCGGGAACAACGTCAACAGCGAGAACAACCATGAGAAAGATTCATGCCGCCATGTTGGTCGCGGTATCGAGCCTCTGCCTGGCTCCGGCACTTCACGCCGAGACCCTTGTCGTCAACAGCTATGGGGGCCCATACGAAGACATCATCCGGCGCGAGATAATTGAACCATTCGAGCGGCAAACGGGCATAGATGTCGTCTACGACGCTGTCGGCGCGGCGTCGCAGGACTATGCCAAGATCAAGGCAACCAGGGGCCGCCCGGGTTTTGATGTCGTTGTGATGACCGCCTCTCAATCGTTGCAAGGCTGTCACGATGGCGTGCTGGAACGACTTGATCCTGTAGCCATCCCTAACCTTCGCCACGTGGCACCCAAACTTGCCGGCTCGGCGGGCCCTTGCGGCGCTGTCCACGAGCTTCAGTACATGTCGCTCCTGTACCGGACCGATAAGATGGCGTCACCGCCCCGGTCGTGGTCCGCGCTTGCATCGCCAGAACTAAAAGGCAGGATCGTGCTGCCGACATTCCAGAATATCATGGCGCTGTATCTGGTCGAGATTTTCGCGACCATGAACGGCGGCGATTTAACGGGGAATCTTAACCCAGGCTTCAAGGCGATGTCCGAGGTTGCAAGGCAGTCTATCGGATTTGAGCAGAGCTCGGCAATCTTGGAAAGCTATATCAAGGACGGAACGGTCTGGGCCATGCCGTTCTGGAACGGTCGCGCCCAACTGTTGGTGGAGAGTGGCTTCCCGGTCGACTACGTTCGACCGCTTGAAGGGACCATTCCACTGATCGCGACGCTCAACATTCCGATCTCGGCGGAACACAAGGCATCTGCGAGGAAGTTCATCGATTTCTTTCTGGACAAGACCAGTCAGGAAGCGTGGGTGCGTGCTTACAAGGTTGGCAGCGCACGGACAGATATCGACGTTCCAGATGAAGTGAGAGCCCGACAGATCACGACGGAAGCGGACCTTGAAAGTCTGCTCTTGCCGGATCTCTCCGTTATTGCCGCACGCCTGCGAGAGTGGGGAGAGCAATGGGAGCGCGACGTTGTCGCGCATCAGGAGTGAGGAAGGAACATGACCATACTCGCACTTGATCTCCCCGACCGGCGACGCGGCTCGCGCCACAGTTTCTTACCGGCTTTCGGGCTGTCGCCCGCCGGCCTCATGCTCGTATTCTTCTTTGCAATGCCCATGGGGATGATGATCGGGACAAGCTTCCACGATCCGTCCTCGGGCGCCCTGGGCCTCCAAGCTTATGAACGGTTCCTAAATGACGGCTTGACGCTGAAGGGCTTTTGGCGAACCGCGATAATGTCATGTCTCGTGGCGGTGGCCGCGACCGCGCTGGCATTTCCACTAGCCTATTATCTCGCACGTACGAAAAGCAGATTTCGCATCGTTGTTCTAGCGCTCGCGCTTGCTCCGGAACTCGCAGGGGTCGTGCTGCGAACCTATGGATGGCTCATTATTCTGGAAGATCGCGGCTTCATCAATGACATCCTTCTGCACTGGGGTCTTATTGATCAGCCGTTGCGCTTATCGAAGAACCTTTTCGCGGTGGTGGTGGGCCTCACGCATGTGGTCCTTCCTTTTGCGATTCTGTCGCTCACGACAAGCATTCAAGGCATAGATCAAAATCTCGAACGAGCAGCTCAGATGCTCGGCGCAAACCGGCTCTCGGTCATCACAATGATCCTCGTGCCATTGTCAGTGCCCGGAATTGTCAGCGCGCTCCTGTTGTCGTTCACGATGGCGGCGAGCGCCTATGCGACCCCCGCGCTTCTCGGAGGAGCAGGCTTCAAGGTCCTCGCGACCATGATATCCGAACAAGTGCTCTTTTACGTGGATTGGTCATTCGCCGCGGTCATGGCGAACGCACTGCTCGTTCTCATGCTCGTTGTCTCCTACGCTGGCTTGAACGTCGAGACACGTCTGCGCGACAAGCGCGGTGAAAGACACGGAGGTTGAAATGAACCGGCTGATTTCCATTCTCTTTTGGTCTGCCCTCGTGATTGTTCTGACATTTATCACGCTTCCGCTGCTGGTGGTCGTGGCCGCATCGCTAAGCCCAACGGCCGACGTCACCTTCAGTCCATCGGCGTGGACGCTTCGCTGGTATCAGGACCTCGTCTCGCAGCGATGGCTGGCGCCGTTCGCGCTCAGCGTGAAAATCGCGATAGCGGTGTCGCTGATAAGCGGCATCATTGGTACGCTCGCCGCTTACATCGTGGCTTTCGAACGTATCCCAGGCGGCAGCGCGGTCATGGCCGCGCTTTTGTCCCCGCTTTCAGTTCCACAAATTGTCAAAGGGGTCGCGATCGTTCTGTTTCTCTCCATCCTTGGCCTGCAGCCCCTGCTTGGAACGCCCTCCTTGATCGCAGCCCATTGCGTGCTCGCGCTTCCTTTCGTGATTAGAATGGCCGCCACCGCGATCGCGAATTTCGACGGCAACCTTGATCGGGCGGGTCAAGTCCTAGGTGCTAGTCGCTGGCAGCGGGTCTGGCATATTCTGCTTCCGGCGATTAAGCCGGGTGTTCTGTCCGGCATGACGTTCGCGTTCGTTATTTCCTTCAACAACATTCCATTGTCCGTGTTTCTCGTACGTCCCGGAGACACGACGCTCCCCATAACCGTGATCAATTATCTCGAATACAGCCTCGATCCGGTCCTGGCGGCGGTCAATGTGGCGTCGATGATATTCATCCTCGTCGTCATCCTCGCATTCGAAAAATTTGGCGGCTTCTCCGCCCAGCTTCATGGAGGTAGCAAATGAGCGAACTTGATATCGAACTGGTTTGCGTAAGCAAGGCGTTTGGCGCGATTTCGGTCGTCAAGGACATCGACCTGCAGATCCCGAAAGGCGAGTTCGTGAGCGTTCTCGGACCGTCCGGTTGTGGCAAGACCACGACGCTCAACATGATTGCCGGCTTCAACCGGCCAAGCCGCGGAGACATCAAAATACGAGGTCGAAGTCAGGTAAATGTGCCACCAGAGGCGCGAAATATCGGGCTTGTCTTCCAGAACTACGCGCTCTTTCCTCATATGACCGTGGCTGAGAATGTCGCATTCGGCCTCAAGATGAAGCGAACCCCCAAGATCGAGATCGCTTCAATCGTGGAAAAGAGCCTGCGTGGCGTACATCTCGAAAAACTGGCTGATCGTTACCCGAAGGAACTTTCCGGTGGACAACAGCAGCGTGTCGCCCTCGCCCGCGCCTTGGCACCCAGGCCATCCGTTCTTCTCCTGGACGAACCACTGTCAAACCTCGACCTGAAACTGCGGGAATCCATGCGTGGCGAGCTGAAGGACATACAACGTGAGCTCAACATGACCTTTGTATATGTTACCCATGATCAGGAAGAAGCGATGGCGATGTCAGACCGCATCGTGGTCATGTCGAACGGGGTCATCGCCCAGCAGGGGAAGCCGGATGCACTCTATCGACATCCAGTTTCAACCTTCGTGGCGGACTTTATCGGCCGATCGAACATCATCGGTGTTGAACGGATGGTGAAGCGACCGGGAGGTTGCGAGGTGGCGGTCACCGGCAGCCAGATTACACTGAGGGTGGCTGTCGCGCCCTCTCATGCAACACCGCACTATGGCGTCATCCGCCTTGAGGATGTGCTCGTGTTGGGGGACACGCCATTCGTGGCCCAAGAACACCTCAACGTTCTGGAAGGTCGACTTGATCGCGTGACGAATCTCGGGGCGTCCCTGGAGTTGTCAATTCAGATCGGCTCGGGCCTTTCTCTTTGCGCGGCGGTCCGATCGGCGGAAGCAGGCTTTCTGCCGGCGACGGGCGAGCCGATAAGGCTTGGGATCGATCCCTCGGCTGTCACGCTCCTGAAGGAGTAGCAATCGGTCGATAACCATCGCTTATCAATGCAACTGCTTCTTTATTGGAGCACGCGTCAAGCTCCCAAATAAGATCAGGACAGCCTCAAAAGGAGGCTCATCCGCAGGAGATACGAGAATGTTGACAAGAGAAAAGATAACCGCGGTCCAGCATGACAGCAATGTCTGCGCGGACATCGTGGGTTTCGACTTCGCTCGCTATGATGAGCGCGATATCAACGAGATCCGCAAATACTGGCTCCAGTATGGGGTCATTCGTTTCAAGCATACACGCATTACAGACGACCAGCAGGTGAGGTTCTCGCGACACTTCGGTGAATTTGTTATTCATCCAAAGCAGCTGCAGGAGGGTGGTCACCCGTCCCACCCAGAAATTCTGGTGATCAGCAACGCAATGAAGGACGGAAAACCAAGCGGCGCGATGGGCAACAGCGAAGCGACCTGGCACACGGATACCTGGTTCTATGAGAAGCCGCCAGCAGGCGCCATCTTGCGCGCCATAAAAATTCCGCCTTCGGGCGGAGATACCTACTTCCTTTCCACCTACATTGCATATGAGACGCTACCGGCCGCGCTAAAGGCAGCCATCGATGGCCGGCAGATCTTCTTCCAGAACGTTTATGACAAGACCGGGAAGATCAGACTCGGGAAAGAGGAGCCAAGCAGCCGGGACTTTCGAGAATGGAGCGGTATTGTCCACCCTCTGGTACGAACACACGGCGAAACGGGACGAAAAGCCCTTTACCTTGGTGGCACATCGGATGGCGCATGGATTGTCGGTATGAGCATTCATGAAAGCAATGCCATACTCGCGGAGCTGTGGGATCACACAACGAACGGTAGCCACGTTTTCGTTCAGAGCTGGGACGAAGGAGACATCATGATGTGGGACAACCGCTGCACCATGCACCGACGCGATTCATTCGATCCTTCTTTCGTCCGCGTCATGCACCGCACGACGACATCCGGCGAACGCCCGATCTAAGCCGGACAAGAGAGGTTCTCGGCCATGGCTGGACTTTATCGGCTCTTTGAGCGCCATCCACCCCTGTCATCAGAGTTAGTTGAGCTCTTGTCTCTGGTCGAGACGGCCACGATCGGCCACACCGAACATCTCGGGTTCGTTGGAGCCGGTATCGTTCCGCTATTCTCGGCTCGTGTCGCCGGGGTGGCGGTGACCGTCGCGGCGCCTGGCCGCGACGGTGCCATCATCTATCGCGCCGTCGACCAACTTTTGCCAGGCGATGTATTGGTTATTTCCCGCGTCGACGGCGACGATATCGCATGCGTTGGTGGAGGTGTGGCCACTGCAGTCAAGGCCAAGGGAGCGGCGGGAATCATAATAGATGGGCCGTGCACCGACCCGCAGGAGATCATTGCTACTGGTCTGCCGGTATGGTGCAGAGGCACGTCTTCCAAAACCACCAACCGGCGGTTCAACATCGGCGGATCGCTCAACGTCCCGATAGCTTGTGGCCGAAGCGCGATCCTACCAGGTTACGCCATCCTCGCCGACTGCTGCGGTGTCTTCGCAACTGAGCGTCAGGCCATGCGATCGATTGCCGAGAACGCACTCGCTCGCCAGAAACGCTCCACGCTGATCCGCGACCATCTGGCCGCTGGTCATTCAATATTTGATTTCAAGGAACCTGCACGTGAAAATCGCATTGATTCAGATGAGCTCTCAGCCTGATCTTCGCCGCAACCTGGCTGAGGTCGAACGCATGATGACTGAAGCGGTCGCCGGCAGTCCCGATCTCATCGTTCTTCCCGAGCATTTTGATTGGATGGGAGGATCTTCCGACGATAAGCGCGCCGCGGCCGATTTCGTGCCGGGAGGTCAGGCGTACGAATGCGTCCGAGATTTCGCGCGACGACACCGCGTCTTTGTTCATGCTGGCAGCCTCATGGAGCGATGCTCGCAAAGCGGCAAGGTATTTAACACGACTGTCATTTTCGATGCTAAAGGAAGCCGTGTCGGAGCGTATCGCAAGATCCATCTCTTCGATATCACCACACCAAATGGAGCGCGGTATGCCGAATCCACGGTCGTCACGGCGGGAGATGATCTCCTTGTCTATGAGCTGAAGGGGTGGAAGATCGGGTGCGCGATCTGCTACGATTTGCGCTTCTCACGCCTCTTCGACCGGCTAGCGCAAGAGGCCGTCGACATCTTCATTCTCCCCGCCGCGTTCACACGACAGACGGGGGAAGCCCATTGGGAGGTCTTGTGCCGCGCGAGGGCGATCGAGTATCAGGCCTTCTTTGTCGCATGCGGTCAATGTGGCAGTTACCCCGCCTTGAATGGCGAACCTCGAGAAACATTTGGCACATCGCTGGTTGTTGACCCTTGGGGCGAGGTCATTGCAAATGCGGGCCAAAAGCCATGCGTCCTTCATGTCAAGCTTGACCGAAAGCGACTTGAAGATGTGAAGGAGCTAATTCCCATGGCAAGCCATCGGGTCGACATGAACACGCCGCGGATGCAGGTTCGGCACTCCAGCTGACAATACTTTCCGTTCGCCGGAAAACTTCATCAAGATTTACTCCTCCCTTATCCCGGCTCCTCCTAACCTTCTTGTACAACCAAGGAGGTACTGGAGATGCAAGAAACCCATGCTCCAAACACGCACTCACAATTCCTCTCCGCGGCCGCACTGCGTGATGCTGGCGCCGAGTTGGAGACCGGTGAGATGCTCGCGGCGATGGACAATGCTTGGGCGGATATTCGCTCCGGCAAAGCGTTCGGATCAAAGGCGGTTTTGTCCCTCCCGGAGGAAGACTTCTGGCGCGATGGCGCCGTTGCACACCGCAAGGAGGAGTTCGCGGATGAAAGACTGGGTTGGAAGCTTTCATGCCTCTACAGTGTCAACGAGCGCTATGGAGGAGTGAAAATTATTGGCGCCAATGCTTTCAACCGGCAGCTGGGCCTACCGCGCTCCACCTCGACGATCGTTCTCTTGGAAAAGAAGACGTTACGGGTGCTTACGGTGATGGATGGAACCGGTATCTCTGCTCGCCGCACGGGCACCTATGCCACCATGGTGCTGGATGCTTTTTGCCGCCGAGACAAACCGTTGTCGGTTCTGCTTTTCGGAACAGGCCCCACGGCCCGCGCCGTGGTGGAATGTCTCAGCTTCCGATATGCCGACCGCATCGGCAAATTCTCAATTCAGGGCCGATCGATTGACCGGGCATCGCAGTTTATCGATGCGATCGATTTTCCAAATAGCCTGAGCCTTCAGCCAGCCGAGAAAAAATCACTGGCTGAAAGTGATTTCATTATCACCGCGACAAACGCTCGTGCCCCGATTTTTGATAGGGACGAGTTGGCCCGTGACGCCGTCAGCCTGCATCTTGGCGGGGACGAGGTTCCCGAGAGCTACCTGCGGCGGGTGTTGCGGACGGGCTTGGTCGTCTGCGACGACCTTCGTACTGTATCGCATCGGAACTCGCAAAGCATTGCACTGCATTTTTCCCGGCGTGGTCTCTCACTGGCGGAAGTGGGGCCGCTCCTGGGGCTTCAAGACCTGACGACAACAGGAGCGACAGCCGCTCGGCACGAGGGACCTATTTGTGTCACATGTGTCGGACTACCAATGCTGGATCTCTACGCGGCACAGGCTACCTACGAGAAATATCGCCGGCTCACAGCATCGGATCGAAGGTAGCCAGCGATGTTCATATCCCAATTGCTTGGCAAACACATAGCGGACGTCGCCCGGCGAGGACCACCGTCAGGCACAAGCGACACCGTACTTCGTCTCGTGCTCGACGCCGTGGGGGCAGGAGCGGCCGGCGCGATCTGCGCCGGGCCCCGTGCCGCGCGCCGTTCCGTTTTACCAATCTTTGGATTGGGCGACGCGCCAATCTGGTTTTGCGGCACGGGCTCGAGCGTGTCGGGAGCCGTACACTGTAATGTCGCCGCGTGTTGTGCGCTTGATGTCGATGATGGCCACCGAGCCGCGCGCGGTCATCCGGGCGCGGCGGTCGTCGCGACAGCTCTCGCGCTTGCACAGTTGCATGATCGCCCAGCCGATCGGTTCTTGGCTGCGATCGTCGCAGGCTACGACGTCGGCGTAAGAATTGCGGCGGCACAAAACCCCATCGGGATTACCACGCGACAATCAGGCCGATGGGCGAGTCTCGCGTCCGCTGCAACGGCGGCTGCATTCTTGGGACATCGGCCAGAAGTGATTGCGCGGGCTCTGTCGATCGCGGGCGTGCTCGCACCCAATCAGCAGGCCAATGGTAGCTCCGGCTACTCGTCGCTTACTGGAAACGATGTAAAGGAAGGCATAGCATGGAGCAGTGTCACGGGATTGATGGCGCTGGAACTGGCCTCTAACGGGCATACTGGCCCTGAGGATTTCCTCGATCATCCGAGCTTCTACGACGGTGAGAGGATCCTGTTCGATCTGGGAAGTCGATGGGAAGTGAACGGCCTGTATTTGAAACCGTATGCCTGTTGTCGCTACATTCATCCAGCACTCGACAGGCTTTGCGACCTGATCGAGCAGAACAATATCCTCGTTGATGACGTTCGCTCTATTGAAGTCGCGACCTTCGCCTGGGCAACAAAACTTGGCAATCGAACCAATCCTGACAATCTGATCGAGGTGCAGTACAGCCTTCCCTATTGCCTTGCGGTGGCAATCGTCGATGGGCCCAAGGCGCTGCTCCCTCCGCGTACTGATTGTCTCGGTCGCCCCGACATCGAAGCTGTCGCGAAGAGAGTGAAAATATTCGTACGTGACGATATCGACGCTCTCTTCCCGTCTGAGACATTGGCAATCGTCAGTGTCGTGACCAGCACAACTCGCGTGACATCCGCACTTGGAACTCCTTTTGGCGATCCGCGCTGTCCCATGCTTTGGCCAGATGTCGAAAGGAAAATTCGTGTCCTAACGCGAGACGTTCTTGCCGCCCAACAACAAGGAGAAATCATCGACGCCGTGCTTGCGCTTGCATCAGGAGAAATCTCACCGCTGCTCAGTGCGCTAAAGTCGATCTCTCTCGACGAGGACGCTCAACAACACTTGTGACGACATATCAGCCTCGGTTTACGACGATCGCGCGGAAATTACGTCCGCCGTGAGCGAATCGAAGTCTACTCGGGAATAAACTCGCCGATCCCGCCAAGGCACAACTTGCCTTATTGCGAGGTGGGGCGACCCAGCGCCACTCCGGCGCCGGGTTGCCCCGTTGAGTCACGAGTATGGGGATTGGCAAACCGCGCGGACGCCCGCGCGAGGGACATACGTGTTGTCGCTGGCTCGATAAGTCTTATAGCGCGACGCGCACCATTCGTAGTGACGAGAACTGACCCGCGCGGGGCGGTTGGCATTATTGACGGCGCCACTGATCAGAGCCCCGGCGCCAAAAGCCGCGAGCGGGTACCACCAGCCATCGGAATGACGGCGGTAGCCCCGGCGATGGTCGCGATAACCGCAGTGGCCGTGATACCAGCCCTCGCGGTGATCCCAGCGACGATACTGAATTTGGTCGACATTGGCGGTGACCTGCCTTGCCGTCGTCGGCGCCTGAACTTATCCGATAACCTACATCACGATTGAGGTGCGGGACTTCACTTCCAGCGGACAGCCGTCGCTCGGGATTGAAGCGCCAGACAGGATGCGGTAAGGCACTCTTTCCAAGTGTCGTGAATAAACTTCATCGTCGCCGCGACTTTCATGTCAGCGATCCATAATCGCGGTGATGGGCTTTGGCGTTCATCGAGCTGGAGGGAATGCGGCATCCGCACCAATCGATTGCTGAAACGGAGCATCCTGCGTTGAGAAGACCAACACGCCAGTTCACCGTCGAGGTCAGGTCGTCAAATCGTCGATCGTCCCTCAAACCAACCTCAATATGGGGTGACATTGACCTGAAGGCGCTGGTCCGTGAGGCCGAGGCTGAAATCGCACTTGATAGGAGCCCGGTCCCAACGCCAGTGGATCCCCCGGTAGAGGTAGCCCTGGAAGAGACGGTGGCGCCTCCTCTCCCCGTCGATGACAATCACGAACAAAACGAGGTTGGACCTGAAGTTTCAAGTGCAGGGGTTGCCAACCAGATCGACGTCGCTCTGCCCGTGCAGGTCGTCGACGCCGGCGAAGAGGCGACCCAGCAGGCGGCACGGCCCCGCAAAATCAAGCCTCGGCGACGTCCGGCTCGAACGGTCGAATCTGTGCCCGCTGTTGTCCCTGTCGATCAGACTGATGTTGACCGGCTGCTGGCCGAAAATCATGAGCTCAAATTGCTACTCCGCCAGAAGCTATTGCGAGACAACGCTTTATTGCGAGACATGTTGGATCGGAACTAAGCCTGACACCAGCGCTCTCGTTCTTCGGCGAGATAACCTGTTTTTTGTCCACGTGGCCGGGATTGCCATGCCTTCGTCGCAGCCGATCACTCGACGATCGGGCTAACTTTCTTTTGACGAAGATAGGGGGCCGTAGAAGGCTCGCGAGATGTCATCGACTGGCTGATCGCGGAGGGCACCGCCAGCCGAGACCGACCGTCAATCGATGGCTCGAAAGCTTTCCTACCACTACGTACGTACCCTCAATGCCCGCTCAGTTCTGTCGGCGATCTGTGTAACGGCGTAGGCGATCACCATGTAGATCACGACGGCGACCAGGAAGGCTTCGAGGTAGTAGAAGTTCAAAGCGGCGGTTAGCTGCGACTGAGCGAAGATATCGACGACCTCAATGGCGAAGCCGAGCGACAGGGCCTTCATGATCACCATGAAGGAATTGGCGAGATCGGGGATCGCCGCGACGATGACCTGCGGCAGCATCACACGACGGAAGAGCTGGCTCCTCTTGTAGCCCAGCGAATAGGCGGCGTCCGCCTGGCCGGTATCGAACGAGTTCAACGCCCCCTTGACGACCTCCGCCTGGAAGGCCGCGACGCACGCCGTCAGCGCCACGATCAGCGTTACCCAGTTCGGCGTCGAGTGGCCGTTGTAGTCGATGCCCGCAAGTGCGGCGAGGGCGTGCAGGGTCGATGGAAGGCCGTAATAGGCGAGGAAGATGACGATCACCATCGGCACGCCCTTGAAGGCGACCTTATAGGCAACGACGAGCTGGCGAAGCACCGGGATCTTCCGGTACTCAACCATGGCAAACAGGCTGCCAACGATCGTCGAAAGCACGAAGATTGCGAGCGCCATCGCCAGCGTGAGCGGCACCGCGCCCAGGATTTCGTGGAGATCGGGAAGAAGAACTTCGCTGTCGAACATGATAGTTTCCTTCCCTGATCAGACGCTGGCCATCAGCGGCGCGCTGACGGTCTTGTCGTTCGAAGCATATTTCCCCGAGCGGCGCTCGAAGAAGCGCACGATCGCCCACGCAACGAGGCACAGCACCGAATAGAGCACCGCGAGCACGAGATAGGTCTCGAACTGGTATTGGTTGTAGTCGCGTTCCATCACCAGATGGGCCGTCGCCATCACGTCCGCCGCGCCGATATACATGACCAGCGCCACGTTATGGATCAGGTAGATGATCGCGTTTCCATAGCCGGGAAGGGCGATATGGAGGGCCTGGGGCGCGACGACGCGTAGCAGCTTCCGCCGGAGCGTATAGCCGAGGCTGTCGGCCGCATCGTGCTGTCCGCGCTCGACCGCGAGATAGGCGGGACGCATGACCTCCGAGAGGTAACCGCCGTGATAGAGGCTGAGGCCGAGCATGGCCGCAATCGTCGGCGAGACGAAGTCTTCGATGCCAAAGACACCAACAAGCACCGGAAGGCCATAGAAGGCGACGAACAGCTGAAGAACAACGGGAACGCTGCGGGCGTAGGATACGTAAAGATCCGCCAGCTGGCTGATCACCGGAATCCTGCGCACCCGTAACGCTGTTGTGATCAAAGCCAGCACGAAGCCGGCGACCATGGCCGTGAACGTGATCGCAAGCGTCAGCGGCAATGCCGAGAGCAGCTCGGGGATCATTATGGAAAGGTCCACTTCGGAACACTCCTTCTTTCAGTCTGGGGCCCGGTCGCCGGCTTCAAAAGCCCGGCGTTACTTCATGTACGTGGTGATGTCTTCGCCGAACCACTTCCGCGAGAGCTTGGCCAGCGTGCCGTCAGCCTTGAGTTCCTTCAAGGCCTTGTCGATGCCATCGGACAGCGCCTTGTTTTCCTCGGAGCGGTGGATGAGCACGAAGGTCTGGTTGATCGCGACAGGCTCGCTCGCCTGCACTTTGAGCTTCTGCTCGTCGATGACGGTCTGCTCGCCGAGGTTCGACGGCAGAACGAGCGCGTCATACTTGCCGTTCTCGACTTCCTTCAGGCGGTCGGGGTAGGGAATGCCGGCGCTCGAAGCGGTGACCTCGATCTTGTAGTCGGGGTTCTTTTCCTGCCATGCGGTCGCGAACTTGTAGATGCCGCCGCCGGCGGTCACCGGCACGATCTTCTTGCCGACGAGATCCTTCATTTCCTTGATGCCGCTGTCCTTGCGGCTGTAGATTTTGATCAGGCTGGCGCCGATCGGCGCTTCCGGAATGAGGAACTGCTTTTCGCGCGCCGGAGCGCGGTAGTAGCCGCCCGTGGCGATGTCGTACTTGCCGGTCGCAAGGCCGGTTTCCTGGGCGATGTCGGCAGCGCCTTCCATCACGAACTTGTACTGCGGCAGCTTGGCGTTGATCGCCTTCAGCACGTCGGGCTCGTAGCCCTGCGGCTCGACGCCGATAGCGCCCCAGGACAGCGGCTTGGATTCGGCCGATGTGGCGATCTTGATGGTGCGGACGTCTTCGGCGAACGAAGCGGTTGCGAATGCGATCGCGACGCCTGCGACGGCGAGACCGAGACCACGGCGAGAGATTGAACTCATGGAAGTCATTTCAGGCATCCTTTCTTTACTGGATCGTACGTTCGGAATTGAGGAACTGTGCGAGGCGCGGGTTGGAAGGCGTATCGAAGATTTCGGAGGGGCTACCATCGGCCGCGACGACACCCCCGTCCATGAAAACGATGCGGTTCGAGATGTTCTTGGCGAAATGCATCTCGTGGGTGACGAGCAGCGAGGTGATGCCGGACGATGTGACGTCCTTGATCACCTTCAGGACCTCGTTGACGAGTTCGGGATCGAGCGAGGAGGTCGGCTCGTCGAACAGCATGACATCGGGCTTGACCGCGAGTGCTCTGGCAATGCCCGTTCTCTGCAACTGGCCGCCGGAAAGCTGGGACGGATAGTTGTCGAGCTTGTTCGACAGCCCGACCCGCTCAAGCTCCTGCAGCGCGATCGCACGGGCCTCGTCCTTCGACTTGCCCTGGACGACGACCAGCGGATCCATGACGTTCTGGATAACAGTCATGTTCTTGAAAACGTTGAACTGCTGGAACACCATCGCCGTGCGCAGGCGGATCGCCTGGACGGCGGCCTTGTCGGGACGCGCGAAATCCATCTTGATGTCATCGAAGGCGATGGTTCCGGATGCCGGCTTCGCCAGGTGATTGATGCACTTCAGCAGCGTCGTCTTGCCGGTGCCGCTTGGGCCGATAATCGACACCACGTCGCCTCTTTTCACGGAGAGATCGACGCCGTTCAGGATCTGGGTGGTCCCGTAGGACAGCTTCAGGTTCTTGATCTCGAGCATTGCGGGTCTCAGTTCCTCTGGAAAGATGGTTCGGAATGCGCTTCGGCACCGTCGTCGGCCCATTCGTCGCCGAGGAGTTCCGGCGTGTCGAAGGCTTGCAGGTTGGCGAAATGCGCTTCGCGGTCCTCGACGAAGAGCGACCGAACGATGCCGCGCGCCAGACGGTCGGCACCTTCGCTGATCGCCGGAATGTCGCCGGTAACCTTGCCGTGGCTTAGCGTCGCCGGGAAATTGAAGCAGTGGATTTTAGACAGCGTCGGGCAGGAACCCGGCCGTTTTTCGAGAAACTCGAACGCGCCACCGAGATCCGGCGAGCCCTCGAGCTCACCATTCGCCATGCCCGCCGGCGTCGGGAAGCGATCGCGCCACAGCCGGATATGCGGTTCGAAGCTTGCCAGTTCCGGCCGGTTGGTCAGGTCGATCTTGAAACCGGTTCCGAAGATCAGGAAATCGATGGGATAGCTGCCGCGCGGCGTCGTGACGACGATATGGTCACCTTCCTGACGCAGGGCGCTGATCGGGCTTTCGAGATGAAGATGCGCCTGCTCGAAGGCGCTGACGCGCAGCACGCTCGGGCGAGGCGGCGGCGTCTGCTCGCTCATGGCATAGTTCAGGAAACGCCACTTCCATTCGTCCGGCAGCCCGGCAAAGCCATGAACCACGCCCTGGCTGCCGATACCGGTGAACTTGTTGATGGCGGGAAGCTTGCTGCGGCGCACGAACATGTCGAGACGGGCGGCCCCCGCCTCCAGCGCGCTTGCCGCGTTGTCCATGGCCGAGGCACCGGCCCCGATCACGCCCACGCGCTTGCCGCGCAGTGCGCCGAAGTCGACTTCGTCAGCCGTATGCGCCCAAAACTTGCGATCGATACTCTTGGCGATGTCCGGCACGAACGGACCGCCGAGCCCATCGCGCCCCGTTGCCAGCACGACATGGCGGGCAACGATCGTCTCCTTGGCGCTGCCCTCAAGGCACGTGATATCGAGCATACCGTCTTCACGCGGGAGGATGCTGTCGACAGAGACGCCGTTGCGCACCGGCAGCTCGAGCACTTTCCTGTACCAGATCAGATAGTCCATCCAGATCTCGCGCGGCGCGCGATCGAGCGCGACCCATGCCTCGCGGCCGAAGCGCGCTTCGTAATAGGCCCGAAATGTGAGCGCCGGCAGGCCCATCGCCGGCCCGGTAAGCTGCTTTGGCGAACGCAGGGTTCGCATGCGTGCAAAGGTGACCCACGGCCCTTCCTGCCCCGCCGCCGCCTTGTCGAGCACGACGTGATTGGCGACACCGAGGCGCTTCAACATGCCGGAGGCGACAAGCCCTGCCATCCCGCCGCCGATGACGACGACATCGACGACTGGCCGACCATTGACGTCGCGCGTGGGAACCCAGGATTTCGCCGGCAATTCGAGCCATGAGAGATCCTGACGCAGGCGCTCCTCTAAAGCTGTGATATTGTCGGGATGTGCGGAAAGGTCGCTCATACGGGCGTTCCCTCTGAAATAATAGTTTGGCCGTAGACACTGTCGGCCAGCGCGTCGGTGCCGTTCGCCTCCAAAAGACGGCAGCCGGGCATTGCAAGCGACTGCACCCGCGCGGCATCGATAACGGCGGAGACCGTCGGCGTCAGCGGCAGCGCCGCGGCGGAGATCGCACCGAACAGGAACGGAATGTGCTGATCGAGCCGGCGCATGACGACGCCATCCAGCGGCATGCCGCAGACAGTTGCCGGCTCCACGATGGCGACGCCCAATCCGGCGCGCACAAGCGACAGCGCCGTCAGCGACGCATTGACGTCGATGATCCGCTCGGGCGCGACGCCGGCGCGCTCAAGCGCTTCGTCGACGCGGTGGCGCAGGCGGTATGGGTTGGCAAGCGTGATCAGCCGACGATCGGCGATATCAGACAGGCGAACGATGTCGCCGCTCGCAAGCGGATCGTCGGCGCCGATGGCAACGACACATGGCGCTTCAGCGATCCAGTGTATCTCGAGGCCGGGATGCTCGAGCGGAAGGCTCGATATGCCGAGATCGGCCGAGCGAGCGATCACGGCCTGAACCACATTTTCGGCCGCGAGCGACTGGACGTGCAAATGACGGGGGATGAGGTCGGCGGGCAGGGCGGCCAGCGCCTGTGGAAGGATGCCTGCCGCAAGCGACGGCGTTGCCGCCACGGTCAGCGTCGCCGGCTCGTCACGGCCGATAGCCTCGGCGCGCTCGCGTATATGGATGAGGCTGGCAAGATGACGTTCGACCTCGGCGTGAAAGCGCAGGCCGCGCGCCGTCGGCTGGATGCGCCCGCTGCTTCGATGCAGCAGCGCGTAGCCGAGCTCGGCCTCCAGATCCTGGATCAGCCGGCTGACGGCTGGCTGCGACCGCCCGAGCAGACGCGCCGCTCCGGTCACGGAGCCCGCGGACATCACGGCCGCAAAGGCTTCAAGCTGGCGAATGTCAATTGAGTTGCTATGCATACTTAACATCAACCACTATCTGTCATGCATTAAAAGCATGAGTTTTCTATAAATGCACCCGAGAATAGATAATTATTTTGCATGACATCAAGGGGCTCATGCTAATTTGACATGACTGGCAGCCCGATCTAACTGGCGCTCTCCAGCGGATTGCAAAGGAGCCTCTTTTGACACTCATAGAAACGCTTGCCGACGTAAAACCTGGCTCGGCGCTCGCCGAGGCAATGGAGAAGCGCGCGGAGATCCTGCGTCTCAGCGAGGCCGCGCACGATGCCGTCCTTCTGCCACGTGATCCCGGCGGACTGTCGCATGGCTTGCGTGCGGCACTTGCCGCGCGCATGGCGCGGCACAACGGCAACGAAGCGCTTGCCGACCACTATGATGAACTGGTGAAACGCGCCGCGGAAAACGAAACCGTATTGCTCGCGCAGCCCGGCACCAATGTCGGCGATCCCCGTACCGCCGAGATCGTCCGCCACGCCGACCGCCTGACCGTGGCACCGCGCGAGGCCACGCGCGGCCATATCGAAGCATTGCGAAGCGCGGGCATTACCGACGCCGACATCGTCCGCCTGTCGGAGCTTGCCGCCTTCGTGAATTATCAAGTGCGCGTCATCGCGGGCCTGACACTGATTGGAGCAAGAAAATGAGCGAGACGGTCCACAGCTTCACCACAACGGTTCCTCGCTGGCAGCCTTATGTCGTTCCTGTTGATCTTGAGACCGCGACCGAGGAGCAGCGCGAGGCCATGCAGGTCACGCCTTCGAACAAGGGCATATCGACCTATGTGTTGACGCTCGCGCACGATCCTGAATCGCTTGCCGTTCGCTCGCCCTTGTTCAATCTGATCATGTACGGCAAGG
This sequence comes from Rhizobium sp. Rhizsp42, assembly GCF_047304155.1. Taxonomy (NCBI): domain Bacteria; kingdom Pseudomonadati; phylum Pseudomonadota; class Alphaproteobacteria; order Hyphomicrobiales; family Rhizobiaceae; genus Rhizobium; species Rhizobium sp. Rhizsp42. The sequence continues at coordinate 23,584 of NZ_JBGLYS010000027.1, forward strand.
ACGGGCTTTCGCTCGGCGAGCGCGAACTGGGCGCCACCGCCGCATCCGTCGTCAACCGCTGCGTCTACTGCGCCGCCGTCCACGCGTCGCGCTTCATAAATTACACCAAGCGCACCGACGTCATCGACACCATCTTCGCCGACGAACTCGACGCCGAACTCGACGAGCACCTGCAGGCGATCTTCGACTTCTCGGCGCATCTGTCGACGACGCCGCCAAAGGCGACGCAAGCCGATGCGCAGGATCTGGCCGACGTCGGCCTGTCCGAGCTTGAATCCCTGGACCTGGTCCTGTCGTCGGCGATCTTCGGCTGGGCGAATAGACTGATGCATACCCTGGGCGAGCCCTTAAGGGACTAAGTCAGGCTCAAGGGTGCGCGCCCTCCCAAGCGGATCCACGGAGGGCGCGGTATCCTGACGGTAACTCGAGGAAGAGAACCATCGAAGGTGGAATTCGGCTCAGGTCGTTGACGGAATACTCGACGAAAGTTTCAGGCTAGCCTACCATCGCATGTTCAGATCGATTGAGGCTGCTGTCGCCGTTCATGGCGGCCGAGGATGACGCCGTTGCGAACGACAATTCTGCCTTTCTTGATCACATGTCTTACCCTTGAGAGATTGTGCCCTTCAACGATCGCGATATCGGCGAGCCGTCCAGGCACAATCAATCCTCTATCGGAGGCAAGTTCTGGAAGGGCGCGGGAAACGTTCCCGGTGGCCAGGGCGACGGCACGCGCAAGGCTCGAATGGCCGAGCCGCACCATTCGATTCACCGCATCAAGAATAGGATCCCAGTCGCCACCGGCAAAATCGGTCGACAAGGTATCGACAAGTCCTTCCGAAACGAGAGCATCGAGATTCGTCGGCTGATTGCGCCAGCGCGTGGAGACGCAATCAAGCGTCGACACATCGATTGTTACCCCAATTGAGCGAAGGCTTCTCGCCGTGGACACACATTCGTCAGGCTCGAATGACGGATGATTGCTGTGAGCCGCGATCATTCGCGCCCTGGGATGAGTGACAGCCAGGCCTATCAGCGTTTCCGCCGTCGGCGTCGCATTGTGGAATATCGCTGGCAACCCAAGTCGACTGGAGGCTTCGGCGATCTCCGCGAGACCCCGCAATGAAGCCGACACAGGCGGCATGACTGTGGCGCGGATGAGTGCAGCGAGCGCTGAAGCATCGATCACGGGGTGAAGCATCGAACCAAGCAATAGATCATCCAAGGCCTTGAGATCGGTGACGGTTTGGTCGAGTTTGCGGCCAACAACCGCCTCTTTTAGCGCGCGTGCAAGATTTGGATGAATGCGTATGGCCGTCGCTTCGTGAATAGCGTCGGGAATGAACCGGTAATCCTGGGCGCCACCGCCGAGCGTCTGGCCACCGCCCGCCTCGCCCAAGGCCTTCGCACCGGCCTTGATCATGGCTTCAATCGTCATCTTGTGGTGGCGTTCACCCAGGCCCGCGCCATCGATGGCGATCGCGGCCGCGAGATTGGCGGGAGTATGAGCTGTCGAGACCGCCACCTCCAGGGGATGATCAATTGGCGCCGTCGCGATCTCATCGGTCAGTGGAAGCCCGCACACATTGAGAAGCGTGGTCGTGCCCGAGAGGAGATGTCGGTTGAGATGGTATTCGATATCACTTGGCGCGAAAGGGCTTGATCCACTAGGCATGGTGGGTCCCAACGTGCATCCATGAGCATGGCCGTTGATGATACCCGGCAGGATCGTGCAACCAGTGGCGTCGATGACCCGCGCGCTAGTGGGATAATCGATGACGCCCGCGATAACGTCCACGATCGCTTGGCCGGCGATCAGAACGTTTCCAGTCTCAATCTCGGTTACACCGTCGCCCGTGACGATACGTCCGTTGACGATCATCGTGTCCAGCCTTTGCTTGATCATGATGCTTCACCTCCATCTGGGGTACCGGCCAGCCCGTAACCGAGACCACGCACCGAGCGGATCGGATTGCCATGAAACCCCGGTCCGAGCAGCCTGCGCAACGTGGCGATGTGAACATTGACGGTTCGTGGGTCCACGAAGACATTGCTTGGCCAGCATCTGGCAATGATTTCGCGCCTAGAGAACACGCGCCCCGGATGACGCAGGAAGATGTCCAGGATCATGAACTCGATGCGAGGAAGCTCAACCATCGCGCCGTCATGCCAAACCCGCCAAAGAGCTGGATCGAGCGAGATTCCGCCATGTGAAAGTCGCACCTGTCTTCGTTGCGGCGCCAAGGCAAACGCGATCTGGCGTGCGGCGCTGGACGCGGTGAACACGCGGTTGGCACCAGCGTCTCGATAGGTTCGACGCTGGCTACCACCCAGCCGAGCAACCACGACAACCAACTGAAGGCGACTTGAGGTCCGGCTGTCACGAATTTCCCGGCAGGCCGTAAGCGAGGCAGGTAGGCGGGCGTCAATCAGCACGCCGTCGACATCAAGCCGCCTCACGGCGGCCACGGTTTCTCGCGCGGTTCGACGAAAGACCGTGTTCAAACCCGATCGCTCGAGGACCTGGACGACCGCTGAAAATACGCCAGGCTCCCGCGATCCGATAATTATTATCGGTCGCATGGTGGTATTTGCTCAAATGTTGTTCAGATGGCCAAAGATCTCACGAGGTCGAACGGGGTTCAATCGCTCTTTGCAACCGGGGGATTAAGAATTGTATCGGTGTCACGAAGGTATGTTGGATTGAAGAGGCCCTTCCCGCGTGTTGCCCCGCTCTTGAATGCGGTGCATTGGTCGGGATCCGGGATCTAATCGCTTGCTTTTCCCATCGGCTGGGGCTCCCGCTCCCGCGAAAAAGCCTCCGTGGGAGGTACGGAGGCTTTTTCCCGACGCCGGTTGTCGGCTGGACGTCCGGATAGCACCGGCGTCCATTTCGCCAACCAGCGACAATCAAGAAGGTTCCGCGATTAACTTTTCCGTCGTTGCCGGACCAATCGCGTCCAGGCGTGGTGGGAAGGCGGTGCCCAGATAATGAGCGGTGGGGCGCGTCTGATCCCCTCTTTTTTCATCCTTGGCAACTCGAATGAGTGGCCGTCAGACTGATAGCGCGCCTGGATGAATACACGCCTATCTTGATTGGTGTTTGAACACCGCTCAGTGCACGATCGTTCGCGGACCAGATCACGGAGAGATCAACGATGTGCAAAAGCCCAGACCCGACCGAACGCCTCTTCCCGCACGATGTCCGGGGCACCGAGAATGGAAGGTCCAAACCCTCTTCATGTGCCGAATGCCGCCTGTCGAGGTTAGGCTGCCCTGGGAGCCGGCAGGCCAAGATACTGGCGCTCGAGGAACGCGAGGGCGGCGCGCGTCACGGATAACCCGGGAGTACGCACCATTACCATCAAATCTGAGAGTTGGCGCCAGCCGCCGCGAGTGCAACTATAGGTACAGCGCCGGTCGCCGGGACCGGCGTATGCACCGACTGGAAGCCACATTGGATGACGCCTCCTCAAGCGCCGGCCCGCAGGCCGGTGTCGCCATGCTATCCTTGGAACACTCAGCACCAGATGACAATCTGGTCTCAGCCATTCGAGCCATGTCGCTCGATGCTTTTCACGTGTCCTCGATCCTCAAGCTCAGACGCCTGCTGATCTCGACTCGCGTTGATCTGGTGATCATCGTTGCGTCAGGCGACGCCGAGGCTGGTATCCGACTGTGCGGGCAAGTTCGCGCGACGAGCGACATTCCATTGATCATCATTCTTCCGGGGAACCGGGAAGATATGATCGAGATGGCATTCGATATCGGGGTCGACGACTGTTTTTCCGCCTCTCTCGCCATGTCGCAATGTCAGGCGCGGATCAGGGCGCTTTTGCGGCGCGCCGCCTATGCTCTCGGTCATCGAGCCGACCCCACGGTCATTCGTTTTGGCGAGTTCATCCTTCATCCTCGAGAGCGGGTCCTGAGGGACCTGAAGGGAACAACCATCGATCTCACCTCGACGGAGTTCGAGCTGATGTTGACCTTCTGTCGAAACCCTGGACGCGTCATGACGCGGGAGGAGCTGCTTTCGCTCACACACACCGGGCTCGCGGGGCCGGTCACACGCACGATCGACGTGCATGTCAGCCGGCTGAGGCAAAAGCTCGAACCGCGAAGTAACAGTCCGACACTGCTCAAGACGGTCCGACTTGGAGGATACATACTGGTCGTCGACGTCACATCGGACTAACGCAACGCCTCGCCCTGGATTTGTTAAGTTTTGTTGCGGCTTCGCGCACGTGTTGAAGCTCAAGCTAGCCGACGATATTCATATCAAAATGGATATATTTAGCCGGAGAAGCTATCAATGGCACGGTCGAACGTGCCGGCTGGCGATATTTTTCCAGCTCGCTCGACGGTGTCCGGTCACAGCGTCCTAACTTGGGAGAGATGGATGAGTTCAAGGGCCTTACTTGCAGGTGTCATCGACTGTGCCTTCTCGATCGGGTCCGAACCCGCGCTTCAAAAGGCCATTGGGCGTGTCGCCAAGCGCAATGGGTATGACAGTTTTGCCTATCTCAGCCTGCGCGCGGCAACCGCGCAAAATTTCGCGATCTCGAACTACGCGGCCGAGTGGCAGTCGCTCTATTTCGATCGCTCCTACATGATCGTTGATCCCATCATCACGATGGGAAAGCGCTTGATGCGGATTTTTAGATGGTCTGTCGACGCCGAGCGCAAACTCGCCAACGCCGATCAGCGGGGTTTTTGGGACCAGGCATCCGACTTTGGGATTCGAAACGGTCTGACAATCCCGATCACAACGGGATACGGCCAGGTCGCCATGCTGACATTCGCGACGTCGTCGAAAGGACCGCCACATGATGTCGTGGCCTCCGACATTGCCCTGGCCGCGACGGCGGTGGCCTTCCTGCACCAGCGCTTTAGGAATTCCTCGAACCCAACAATGATGCGCAAACCCGGCCTTACGGATCGCGAAGCACTTTGTGCGCGATGGGCGTCGACTGGAATGCCAATGCATGAAATCTCCGCGATAACGGGGTACTCATTCCACACTGTCAGGTTTGACCTCGATAACGTCAGGGCAAAACTGGGAGTCAGGAACCTGCAGGAGGCACTCTGCGTCGCAATAGCAATGCGTCTGATCTGATCATACGCAGTGTTCTCGCACGTCTTGATGGTTCGCCGCAACGTGGGCGAACCATCGGTCTAGGCTAGGCGGCTTGGCGGCTGGTTGGTGAAAGCCGTGAACGATAAGACACCGGTCGCAACAGGTCGAACGTATCGGTATTGATCACAAGGCGACCGGCTATGCTATTTGTCTCGTTTATCAAGCGGGGTTTTCCCAGTCTTGTGATCGGCCAACCGCGCTGCCTCAGCAGACGCTCCATGCGAAGATCGGTGGCCGTCACAAGGTCTGTCCAACCGTTTTGGAGACACCACTCGATAATCCCGGCAAGCAGGCAAAATGTGGCCTCGTGCGTTGCTCCACGCTGGCTAGATTGCGTGGTCGTGTCCACGCAGAAGCGCGAGCTTTCGATCGTCGTCGGACTGGTGGCGAGGTGCCCGTCCTCCAGCAATTGCCGAAACACCCCCATCAACATGTTCGGACCACTCGTCGGAAGCAGGCGAACCGATCCAACCACCCCTGCCCGGTCATCAAGGACAAGGATATAGGTCGGCCCGCAGTCGTCGAACTGATCGAACTCGCGGCCATGCTGACACTCGACATCCCAGCCAAGTCGCCCTTGGAAAACCTTCGCCCGCAACCGGTGCATTTCGTCAAGCAGTGCCTCTTCGGCGGATGTCCGCGGCACGCGAATATCTATGACTTCCATGTCGTCACTCTCCCTTGTTGAACAGGGACAGAGTGATGGCCTTCGATACTCGCTTCCAGTCGCACATCTGTGGGTCGACCCTCTCTCGGTTTCCGCGAGAGCGGCTGTCCCGATAGGAAACCAGATGTAGGTGCTAGTCGGCGGACGGACATCGACGAAAATTGGAATTACTCGCGAAAACTCAGGAACCCGCGACAACTGACACGTCAATCGCCCACCATCAGTTTGCAACGTCCCTGGAGTCGATGACCTGGGCGCCCGCGACGCTTTTACTGATCTCTGGAGTGCCGCCCGACATCGCTTGGCCGAAAAAATAGAGAACACCGCAGAGGAATACGACGAGGGCAATGACCGATACATTCACCGTGAAGGGAATGGTGGACGTCCCTGGGCTCTTGCTCATGGCGAAACTCCTTGTCGTTGGCTATGGATGAAACGGACACGAAAGGCCCGCTGTTCCCGATCCCGGACCTTGGTCCGACCGCTTTCCGACGGAGATACGGTTAACGGCCAGGCAATCGGCTCTAAAATCGGACGTTACCCAGGCTCAGGTCCCACGGTGAGCGGCGGCCATCATGGGGCCGTTGGTGGTGTCGGTCGCTGGACCGGCGATGATCCGGCGCCGAGCAAGGTCATCACTTATGTTGAGCCCGAGCATCGACCGCCCGCTCGGGTCAAGGAAAAGATAGTCGTCGCCCAAGCGCTGCCGGCGACCGTGAGGGGTGCTCCTACGCCTGGCGGCCAATCTCTCCCCAATGAGAGCAATCAACAACAAGCACACCGGAATGCAGAGGCATTGGACGGTGGTCCTTCAAAAGGCAACAGGCGCCGGGGTGAGCCGGCGCCCGCGATCATTCGGCTAGAGGCAATGCCTCCGCGCCGAATGCCACTACTGAATGACCTGGACTACTTTGCGGGTCCGCGGTTCGACGATGACGCGCTCCTGACCCATGATGACGTAACCATACTTCGGATTTTCGGGAACCGGCGTCACGACAACATCAGAGGGCAGCGCCACGCCGACCTTGACCCGCTCCTGAACCACCACCGGCTGTTCCGGCACCGGCGCCTGCTGTACGTAGGTAACGACTTCGGCCGGCGGAGGATCAATCGCGGCTCCAGCAACGCCACCGACGATCGCGCCGACACCGGCCCCAACGGGACCACCAACGATGGCACCCGTGGCGGCGCCGCCAACGGCTCCGGTGACCGCGCCATCGGCGTAGGCCGAAGCAGCGACGCAGCTCATTGCTGCCGCAAGAATAATGCGTTTCATTTCCATTCTCCTTCTCTCATTTGGTGCATGGAAAAGGCGATCGCGCGGTATTTGTTCCGCATGTCGGACTTAGGTCCGGGGGTGTCGTCGTAGGTACGCGGCACGCGGTCACCAGCGCACTTTGAGAGGCGCGAGAGCGCCGATCTGATCGATCAGAATTCCTCAGCGGTCGGACGCAGGACGATTTCGTTGGTATTGACGACATCACCCGTGCGATCGCCATGTCGTGGAGTGCCGAACGTCGTCTCCTGTGCTTATTGCCCTGCGGCGATGCTTGAGTCGCTTGCGATCGCGCCAAGCTTGATTGACGGCGCACCGCGCTGCGGACGTCAGCGAAGGCCTTCCGCGACCGCGCTCACTGCCGACGCAGTGACGGAATGGAGATTGCCGCAGGGTGGATGGGAATGCCAACCAACGAGTTTTGACTCACTTTCGCGAACGTCAAAAGTCTTTCGCTCGGGCTTTCGACCATCAGCCGTTGGTGCCATGCGCTCCACCGGTGTCGCCCCTAACCCCGATAATTGCCTGGGAAAATAATGTCCTGATCGACGAGCACATTGAACCGGTAACCGGGCCTGATCTTGATGGTCGGCTGGACGTTCAGATTTTTCGAGGTTGTCTGCTCGGCGACAAGTCCAAACGTTTCGGCAAAGTTCCGACGCGCCGCGTCCGAGGCCGTGTCCCGCGTGGAAAGGGTCGAGCTCTCGGGGATCGACATGTCGATCCCCGTCCCGATCAGCGCGACCAGCGCGGCCGAACCGAAGGTCCTGACATAGTGGTTATCGACCTTGTCGTTGAAACCGCCATAGCCTTCAGCGTCGGTCCCGGCCATGCCGCCGATCTGAAGCGTCGAACCATTCGGGAAGATGATGTCGGTCCAGACGACGAGAACGCGGTTCTGCCCGAATGACACCTTGCTGTCGTATCGGCCAAGAAGCTTCGTGCCTTGAGGCACGAGTGTGTAGTGGCCAGTCGCGCTGTCATAAACGTTCTGGCTGATCTGGGCTGTAATGCGGCCTGGCAAGTCGGAATTGATGCCCGTGATTAGCGTGGCAGGTATCACCGATCCACGTTTGAGCTCGTAGGGTGATTGCTGTGGTACGACCTGATTGGGCAAATAGCCGAGATCCTTGATATCAGCGTTGAAGAAATCTTCCTTGGACGTTTGTCCGTTCTGATCGACCTGACCCGCCGCGCCCGCTCTCAACGCTGCGGCATAGAGATCTTGCGCGCCGCTCGACGCGGTGTTCGATTGACGTGCTCCAGCAGATTGAGCGACCGGCGATTGTGCCGAGACATCTGAGATGTCGACCTTCAGCGGCGAGTCGAGGGCCGCCCCCCTCGCCTGCAGGCTTGCCATGCGCTGACGCTGCTGTTCGCGGAAGATCTGTTCCCGCTGTTCGCGAAGCATCCTTGCATTCCACTCCTCGTCCGATTCCATGCGGGACCTACCGGGCTGCCGCGGCTCGGCCTTCGGTTCGACCTCTACTGGATGAGCGGCTTCCTGCTGCTGCGGAACAGGGGTTGGCTGAAACACTGGCTGCTGTTCCTCCCGGTCACCGATAATGCCATCTTTGACACCCCGCTTAAGCTGATCGGCGAAGGTCGAAGCCGGCGTGCCGGATCCGCCATCGTTTGGATCGCGCTGACCAAACCTCAGCCCACGCGAGGAAAGGCCGTAAACGAGAACGGCTAGGAACAGAACCAGGATCGCGATGCCAATGAACACGGGCACGCGGTTGAGGCGCTTCATCCCTTTGTCGCCAGCCGATTGATTTGACGTTCCCAGTTGCAGCGATTGGACCATGATCGTCTCCGCCTGTCAGTTTCGCTTCATGAGGGAAAGGGGGCTTGCCGGCGTCGCAACACCATTACTGACTGAATAGGCCCGGCCGAGCGACATGGTGTCCGTCGACAGACGCGCGAGCACCTGCCCGTCTACCGAAGCAATCGAGTAGGCAAGCTCTACCGGCTTGGTTGCATCTTTCGCGCTTGAATTTTTGTCATCGGTGACGATGGCAAAGCCCCAACCCTCCAAAGCAGCCTCGAGCGCGACGGAGTATTCAGACGTGTCCTTGTGCAGTTTGATGGGAGTGGTCGTCGATCCGGCTTGCTCGGCGAACCGACCCGCCATGTCGCCGGCGATAGCGCCAGCGGCAGGCCCGGTGATTTCAGCGGGTGCAACAGTTGTGGAGAGCCCGTCGCTAGCCGTCTGGCATCCAGTTAGGCCGAGCGCGATTACAATCGGAATGAGGCGATGGAGCCACATGGTTCACCCTCTCCGCCGGATCGTGATCTTCTGCTGTTTCCAGCCGACCCCTGATATCAGGATCGCCTTGTCGATATTGTAGTCGACGATCATCATGTCGTTCTTCATCCGGTAATTGACGATACGGTTCTGGCCACCCGAGACGACGAACAGCACCGGCGCGTCCTGACCTGAGATTGCGCGGGGAAACTGAATGTAGGTCTTCTGCCCATCGGAATAGACCCGCTTGGGGCGCCATGGAGCGCTTCCGCTCAGGGCATAGGAGAAGGCCAGCTGTTCGGGGGCGACACCGCCCTCCGGTCCAGTCATGGCCTGGAGGCGGGCGTTGATGTCGGATAGTTTCGTGGCGGCATCCTCGGGATATTCGAACCCGACACGGGCCATGTATTGCATGGGATGTGACTTCAGCTGGATATGGTAGGTTCGGCGCGAAGTGGTCACCACCATGGACGTGACAAGCCCCGGCTCTGCAGGCTTGACAATCAGGTGGATGGCCTGACCACCGGCGGCGCCAGACGTTGCCGGTTCGACTTTCCACCGAACGGTATCGCCGACCAGCACGTCGCGGACGATTTCGCCGCCCTGCAGCTCAATATCGCAGACCTGAAGGGGTGAGCAGACGACAGACGGCTGCGTCTCACCGAAGAGGAAAATCACCTTACCATCAGGCCCTCGTGTCACCAATCCGGACTGGCCTCGCCATTTGCCGGAGAGGTTCGTCCCCTTTGCCTCGTTGCCCGTCAAGCTTTGCGCGATCGCGGTGGATGAGACCTCGGGCGATACGGCAAGCACCAGCATGCAGGCAAGCGCGACGCGTTTATGTTTGATCCTCATTGCAGATCCTGCCTTCAAAGTTGCGCGGTCCAGTCGAAATCGGTCACATAGACGCCGATCGGATTGAGCCGGATTGTTGCTTCGTCTTGTGGTGAGGTGATAGAGACGGTGGCGATCCCTCGGAAGCGCCGGGTTGCGACCTCCTTGCCTTTCCGATCGCGCTCGTACTCGGTCCAGTCGATCTGATAGGTCTGGTTCGATAGCGCGACGATGTTGTTCACCTCGATCGCCACCGTCGCGTTGACCGCCTTTTCAAACGGCGAGTTGCCGCGAAACCAGGCGTTGACCTTTTGCGTCGAAGCGTCACTGGTTCTAAGCAGGGCATAGGTGCGGTCGATATATTGCTTCTGGACCACCGCATCCGGCGTGATCGAACGGAAGCTGGTCACGAAGTTCCCAAGGGTCGCGCGAACGACCCGCGTATCGGCATATTCGATCTGCTGCGGGAAGCCGCCGGAAACCGTGTTCCCGAGCTTGTCGACCTCGACGATATAAGGAACAAGCTTGACCTGGGTGCTGAGATAAAGCGCGTAGCCAAAGCCGATAACGGCCATTCCCAAGCTCAAGATGCCAACGGCCCGCCAGGCTGAAGCCGCCTTGACGTAGGAGCCGTAACGTTCTGACCATTCTTGCCTTGCGGCAAGATACGGGTTCTCAGGTGCGGGATGCCCTGCCATGTGTGTAATCCTGTCCGTGAACTATGGTTTGTCTGGTCTTTCCGGCGGAGGTGGCGGAGCGGTGGGATTGCCCCTTGCCTGATCGAGTTTCGCGTTGGCCAAGCCAAGAAGCGAGCCAGCATAGGCACCCGGCGATCCGATCGCCTTTTCCTTGGCAGCGGATCCGGCAGCCATGGCGCCAGAGCTAAAACTCGCGCCCATGCCTTTGAGCACCGAGCCAGCGGCCGAGGATCCGCCGGCGCGCGCTGCCTGCGCGGCCGCAAAGCCTGCGCCAACCGCACCGGCGCCGAGAAACGCGCCACCCGCTGCGAAGGAGGCTGTCTGTCCGCCGTGGCGGATTGTCTCCATGCCGCCGGAGATCGAAGCCCCCTGCACGACGCCCTTGATGATGTTCGGGACATACATCGCGATGATGAAGACGACGACGGAGATGCCGGCGATTGCGAGCGTGGTGATGAATTGGTCGCTTTCGGCAGTAGGCGCCTGGGCGAGGCCAAGCAAGACGTTGGATCCGATCTTGGCGATCATGACCAAGGCCATCAGCTTCATCCCCACTCCAAAAGCGTAGACGAGATAGCGGATCGCAAAGTCTTTCGTGAAGGACGAGCCGCCAAGCCCGAGCATGATCATGCCTGCCAGCAAGCCAACATACATCTCGACCATGACAGAGACGAAGATTGCCGCCACCAGTGAGAAGCAGATGACGACGATGCCCATGGCAAGCACGGCGGCGATTGCCAGGGCATTGTCCTCAAAGACGCCGAACTTCGCCTGTTCGGATATCTGAGAGGCAACCCGAATGCCTGCGTCGAAGACTTCGGCCGGAGATGCAGAACCGCCACCGGCGCCGATCTGGAAAAGGCTATCGACGACCGCCTTGGCGAAGGTGGGACCCTGTGTGAGTGCAAAGGCGAAGAAGCCGATGAACATGATGCGACGGACGAGCTCCGCAAACCAACCTTCCAGCGATGCTGCCTGGATCGCAAGCCACACGGCTGCAATCCCGACCTCGATGCCCGCGAGGATCCAGAACAGCGATTTCGCCGCATCCATGACGGTGGTTTCCCACCCCTTGGCGGCCGTCGAGACCTGGTTTTCCAACTCCGTCAGGACTTGACCGTGTTGAGCGAAGGCCGGCGCCGCCAGAGCGATGAAGGCGATACCGGTAGCCAGGATTGTGCTTCCGCCACCGCGCTTCACCATCTCGGTCAAATTTCCCGACCCTTTTCGATTGGTGACGGCGTCTCCTCCCAAGGCGAATGACGTCTCATGGGGCGCTTGCCGTTCGTCACTCACCGGCGGACTTGCGGCGCACTCTCCCCGCATCAAAACGACTGTGGTGATCGCGGCAATTACCGCGATCGCGTTGAATACGAAGGGGATCAATACGGGGCGGGTCACCAGCGAGGCTCCATTTTCTGTCCGGAGGGAACGGATTGGACGTCGGCATTGAAGAACTTCTCCCGACGCGCCTGTGCGAGGTCCTTGTCCGTCTGTTCGCTCTGCAGCCAGGTCCCCATCATCGTAGTCTGCTGAGAGACAATGCCGCGGAGTTTCTGCATTTGGGCAACCTGCTGAGCGGCAATCTGGTGGCCGACCTGGAGTGCCTTCATCTGGCCGTCCGCCGATTGCGACATTGATCGCAGCTGACCCATCGTATCCTCCTCACTGTCGAACTGATCGGCGGTGAGGCTTGCAGCCTTGAGCGTGCTGGAAATCGTGTCGCGGTTCGTATTCGACCACGTCTGATAGGTAGACGAAAAGCTCTCGGCGTTCGGCAGGTTCGTCTTCAAATCCGAGTAGCTTTTGAACCGTTGCTTCAGAAGATCGTCTGCATTACCCATGGAGAACGCGATGCCCTGGCCCTCATTGACGACATCGCGCAGCTGGTTCAGATCGCCTTCGACCTGGCCCCAAATGTGGTTCGGAAGCTGGGCCGTATTCTGCAGCATGTTCTGGTAGATATTGAGCTGGTTCTGGATCTGCTCGGCAAGCTGCGTGATTTGCTTGATCTGATTGTTGATCTGCTCGGTCGACTGACCGACAAGATGGATGAGCTCACCATTGTTGAGCATCTGCGTCATCTCGGTCGCGCCGGTGACCGCGCCTCCTGCGTAGGAGAGAGTGGGGGTCGCGGTCAGCCCGGCGGCGACCAACCCGGTCATCAACGACTTACCGAGTTTCAAAAGCTGGATTGCTTCACTCATTGCGGTTGATCCCCCTTTCGATGAGCCACTGACCCGACCATTCGTGGCCGTGGGTCGATGAGAGCGCCCTGATGCGGGCCAGATCGGCCTTGCCAGAAGCGCCGACAAAGGAAAGCGTGACCGGACCCAGCGACATGTCGAAGAGCCTGCGGCCGTCGGGCGACGTCACGTAGTATTCGCGTTTCGGGATGGCGTTCGCGACGATCTCAATCTGCCGCTCGTTGAAGCCGATCCGCTCGTAGAATTCGCGGGTGCCGGTTTCCCGGGCGGCGCCATTCGGAAGGCAGATCTTGGTTGGGCAAGATTCCTTCAGTACGTCGATGATGCCCGAGCGCTCAGCGTCGGAGATGGACTGCGTCGCGAGGATGACGGCGCAGTTCGCCTTGCGTAGCACCTTGAGCCATTCCCTGATCTTGTCGCGAAACACGGGATGGCCAAGCATCAGCCATGCCTCGTCCAGAACGATGAGGCTCGGCGAGCCGTCGAGCCGCCTCTCGATCCGTCGAAAAAGGTAGGTCAGGACGGGAACGAGATTGCGCTCGCCCATACTCATCAGCTGCTCGATTTCGAAGCACTGGAAGCGCCCGAGCGTCAGGCCATCCTCTTCCGCATCGAGGAGTTGGCCCATCGGGCCATCGACCGTGTAATGATGGAGGGCATCCTTGATCTCGCGCATCTGGACGCCACTGACGAAATCCGACAGCGAGCGGCCAGGCGCCGAGGCCATCAATCCAATCTGCCTCGAGATCGCATTACGGTGGTCTGGCGCGATCGTCACGCCTTGAAGCAAAACGAGGGTCTCGATCCACTCGGAGGCCCAGGCCTGATCCGCGTCGGTCGAAAGCTCTGACAACGGGCAGAAGGAAAGACTGGCCCCCTCCCCGCTTTCGCCACCGATCTCATAGTGGTCACCGCCAACGCCGAGCGTCAGCGGCAGCATTGAATTGCCCTTGTCGAAGGCAAAGACTTGCGCCTTCTCGTATCGGCAGAATTGCGCGGCGATCAGCGCGAGAAGCGTCGATTTGCCGGACCCGGTTGGACCGAAAATCAAGGTGTGACCAACATCGTCGACGTGCAGGTTCAGTCGAAAGGGCGTCGAGCCGGATGCCACCTGCATGAGCGGCGGTGCATCGGGTGGATAGAACGGGCATGGCGCGGACGGCTGTCCGGACCAAACGGAGTTCAGCGGAACGAGATCCGCCAGATTGCGCGTGTTGATCAGCGGTTCGCGGATGTTGCAGTACCAGTTGCCCGGCAGGCTGCCGAGAAACGCATCGGTCGCGTTCAACGTCTCGATGCGGGCTCCGAAACCTTCCGCTTGGATGAGGCGACGGACCGCCTCCGCCTTCTCTTGCAGCGCCGACCGGCTTTCGTCGAAGAGGATGATGACAGGAGTGTAGTAGCCGTAAGCCACCAATTGCGATGAGGCTTCGGCAATCGCATCCTCCGTCTCGGCAACCATCGCCATCGCATCCTGATCGATCGATCGGGATTGCGTCTGGAACAGCTGGTCGAAAAATGGCCGCACCTTCTGCTGCCACTTCTTGCGGGTCCGCTCGAGCCGCTGCTTGGCTTCCTCCGCGTCGAGGAAGATGAAACGCGACGACCAACGATACGTCAGCGGCATGAGGTTGAGGCTGTTCAAGATCCCCGGCCAACTCTCGGCGGGAAGCCCGTCGATCGCGATCACGCCGAGAAATCGACCTTCGACCCGTGGCGTCAGTCCGTGTTCGAGCTCTGCCGTCGCCAGCCAGTCCAGGTACATGGGAATTTCTGGCAGGCGCACGGGATGGTTCTCGCCGGTGATGGCAAATCGAATGAACTGGAAGAGCTCGTCGTAGCGCGCGACGCGACTACCTTCGCGTTCGGGAACCTCTCGCGTCTGCATGCGCTGCACCGAGAGAACATTGCCGAGATATTGCTCAATCTCACGGATTGAGCGCCGAAACGCATCGAGAGCGGTATCGGCATATTTCGCGGAGCGGCTTTCGGTATCTGAGTAGATATAGCGAGTCAGGCCCGACCGGCGTCGTTCTGGCGGCCGATACGTCAGGATGAGTGCGTGCCTGCTTTCGAAATGCCCGCGTTCTTGTCCAAAATGCCGCCGACGTTCGTCATCGATCAGCGACGTGACAGTATCGGGGAAATAGCTGCGCTCCGCGGACGGGTATTCCGTCGTTGGCACACGCACGGCCTCGACCTGGATCATCCAGCCTGTACCGAGGCGCGAGAGGATCGCGTTGATCTGACGGGAAAGCTCGTTGCGCTCGAAAGCACTGGCGCTTTCAGAATCCGGACCGGCAAAATACCAGCCTGCCATCAGGCTTCCGTCCTTCAGCAGAAGGACGCCGTTGTCGACAAGGCCGGCATAGGGAACGAGATCCGCGAATGATGGACCTGTCGATCGAAATGTACGTAAAGCGACCATCGCGAGGTCCTCAGTAACGGCGCCAGGGCGCCGAGGTCGGAAGGTAATGCGCCCGATAGCGCATGTGGCGGGCGTAAACTTTGCGCATCATGGGATCGGATTTCGCCATTATGCGGAGCGCGCCAACCACCACGATCCAGATCGCGACGCCGAACATGGCCGAATAGAGGGTCAGAACAACGAAGATGAGGATGACCGCCGCGAGCCCGGTCAGAAGCACAAGCTCTCGGTCCGCTCCCATCAAGAGGTTCGGCCGGGACAAGGCGCGATGGATCCGGTTACGATGAAGCCCGGCGCCAGTGTCAGCCATGACGCCCCTCCCCTCCCCCGACGCGATTTGTGCTTGGGACCGCGGTCTGGTCGGCGACGAAAGAGCCGCCGATCGAAGCACCGGTCGAGCCGAAGAGACCGACGATCGTCGTCGCGCCAAGCAGGATCCCCGCGACCAGCACCACATACACCAATCGCCGCGCGAAATCGTTGAGCTCTCCGCCGAAGATCAGCATACCGCCGGCGATCGCGACCGCGGCGAGCGCGATATAGCCGGCGACTGGTCCGGTGATGGACTGTTGGATTTGCTCCAGCGGCCCTTCCCAAGGAAGCGACCCGCCTGAGCTTGCGAAAGCGGGCGATGCCACAAACAAAACTGCCGCGAGGATACAAAGCCTTGATCTAAGCAGCATGACGGGTCTCATTTTCGCGAGCCTCGATGTGATAGTGCCCATCGCTGAAACCGGCGACGCTCAGAATTTCGCTGACCCGTCGCCCTGTCGGTGTTCGCTGGATGGCGATGATGAGATCAACCGCGTCACCGATGACCGCCTGCATCGGTTGCGGGCTTGCTTCCGCGGCCAGTTGCTCAAGGCGCCGCAGCGCCATGCGGGCCGAGTTTGCGTGCACGGTGGCGATGCCGCCTGGATGGCCGGTGTTCCAGGCTTTCAGAAGGGTCAGCGCCGCGCCATCGCGCACTTCGCCAACGATGATGCGGTCGGGACGAAGCCGCATCGTGCTCTTCAGGAGCCGCGACATGTCCACGGTCTCACTGGTATGCAGGCTAACGACGTTGTCGCCCGCGCAGCGGATCTCGGCGGTGTCTTCGAGAATGATCAGGCGATCTTTGGGTGAGCAGGCGACCGTCTCGGCGAGTATGGCGTTTGCAAGCGTTGTCTTTCCCGATCCGGTACCGCCCGCGACGACGATGTTCGCTCTCCGCGCGACCGCCTCGCGGATAATATCCGCTTGCCACGGGGTGATGTTGCGCGATCTTACGTACTCATCGAGGGTAACCAGACGCGATGCTCGTCTTCGGATCGAGAAAATCGGTGCCGTAACGACGGGAGGCAGCAATCCCTCGAAACGATGGCCTCCGATTGGCAATTCGCCGGAGATGATTGGCCTACTCGTACCGATCTCCACGCCGAGGACATGCGCCACGCAGCCAATCACCGTTTCGGCCGCCGAAACCACCATGTCGCCGAGTGTATTGATCGACCCGTCCTGACGCTCGATGAATAGCTTGCCGTCGGGGTTCAGCATGACCTCGATGACGTCGGGCTCGTCGATCACACGACAAAGGTCCGGGCCGAGGGCATGTTCGAGCTTGCTGATCAGGCGTAACATTGAATGACGGCTGCTGTCGGTCATGGAGGTAATCCCGTCGCAGGTTTCTAGTTGCGGGCTGTCCACCATCCACCGCAATGAGGTCGTTCTGGATTGGCGGTGACTGGTTGGTAGCTCGCCAACGCCGCGAGCGTCTACTCGCAGATCTGTGGGTAGGCGGCGGCGAGCCTGGGATGTCATGTGAATGTATGTGGTCTCCGCCATCCGGCCGGAGAATATTCAGGGTGGCCTGTTCGATCTGAAGCAGACAGAAAAAGCCCGATCCGCAAGGCGAGGAACACATCGTGCGGAGATTGATGGGCATCAGTTGAGCGGGCAAGTCGCCGATCCCGCGGCTCGCGGGGGATTGAGCGCGTCGAGACATCGGCCATAGACATAAATCACGCCGCCGAGCTTGTTTGCCAATGCGGCGAGCAGACGATTCGCACGAAGCAGGAGTTTGGCTGGCCCATTATTTTGTAGCCGCTTTGCAGAATGGAGCTGCTTCGGTCTCTCGACGGTGACTTCGCAGTGTGTGCACGGAAAGCGCCGAGATCGCGATAAAGGACTGAATTCTCGAGGAAATGTTGCTACTCGCTATGGAAAGCTGTGCAATCCATGGGTGGAGCAAGATTTCGTTAACTTTAAAAGGCTTGCAAGGGTCAGAGAATCGATGCACTCCTCAGATGCGTATTTTTCACGTTTTTCGGGCGTTTTCCGCATACGTGCCCTGATGGACGAAATGATGACCAAGACCCCAAACAATGGCGACAGCCGCTCTTCACCACTCCGATCGAAGATCGCGAGTCATTCGGCGTCTCTTTCGGCCAAGCTTCAAGAGCACCAGTCGAATATCTTCACGCCGCATGCGCGCAAGACCATCCGGTCGTTTTCTCCGTCCGAAGCAGCAAAGCTGCTCGGAGTGGCCGAAGGTTACCTTCGCACAAGTGCGGTCGAATTGGAAAAGAAAGCGTCCGGCGGCTCGGAGCGCGACTTCAGTCCGGCGCTCGCCGGTGGCAGGCGCATGTACTCGGTACAGGACATCGCCGCCATGCGCGCCCATCTCGACAAGCCGGCCCGTTCGAACGGCCGTTACCTGCCGCATCGCCGCGAAGGTGAGGACCTGCAGGTCATCTCGGTAATGAATTTCAAGGGAGGCTCGGGAAAGACAACGACCGCGGCCCATCTCGCTCAGTATCTGGCACTACGCGGTTACCGCGTTCTTGCGATAGATCTCGACCCGCAGGCCAGTTTGTCAGCCCTGTTCGGCAATCAGCCGGAGCTCGACGTCGGTGAAAACGAAACCGTCTATGGCGCGATCCGCTACGACGAGGAACGCCGCCCTATCCAGGAAATCATTCGCGGAACCTATATTCCTGATCTTCATGTCATCCCAGGCAATCTGGAACTGATGGAGTTCGAACACGATACTCCGAAGGCCTTGCTGCAACGCAAACCCGACGATATCCTGTTTTTTGCCCGTCTACAGGCTGCAATCAAGGACGTCGAGGACGCCTATGACGTCGTTGTGATCGACTGCCCTCCGCAGTTGGGCTTTCTTACGCTGTCGGCACTCACGGCCGCGACGTCGGTACTGATCACCATCCATCCGCAGATGCTCGACGTCATGTCCATGAATCAATTCCTCGCCATGACAAGCGCGCTCTTGGATGAAATCGCCGAAGCTGGCGCCGAGGATCGCAACAACTGGATGCGTTATCTGATTACCCGGTTCGAGCCGACCGACGGCCCGCAGAACCAGATGGTTGCCTTCCTTCGCTCGATGTTCGGCGAAAACGTGTTGGTCAATCCGATGCTGAAGAGCACGGCCGTATCCGATGCAGGCATCACCAACCAGACACTATTCGAGGTGGAACGCGCCCAGTTCACCCGATCCACGTACGACCGGGCACTGGAATCGATGAACAACGTCAACGCCGAGATCGAATCATTGATCAGAGCGACATGGGGTAGATCATGAGCCGGAAAAACCTCCTCCCGATGCTTCACAATGAAGCCAAGGACGGGCAGCAAGCTGCTCCGCCGCCGCCGTCGCGACCACACCTCGACGCGCAGAGATCAAAGCCACTGGCCGCGATCAGCAAGTCGCTCGGCGACCTCAACGATCGCAGTCGCCGTGCGAACGAAATCGAGCGGAAGCTGGCTGAAGGCCAGGTTGTCATCGAGCTCGACGCTTCCACCATCGAACCTTCCTTCGTGCAGGATCGAATGGAGGGGGACCTTGATGGTCTCGTCGCATCCATACGAGAGCAAGGCCAACAGGTTCCAATCCTCGTTCGCCCTCATCCTGAACAATCGGGTCGCTATCAGGTCGCTTTCGGCCACCGACGTTTGCGGGCACTCACTGAGCTCGGCCTTCAGGTCAAGGCGATCGTTCGAGAACTGAGCGACGAACAGCTGGTCATTGCTCAGGGCCAGGAAAACAACGAGCGTGAGGACCTGACGTTCATCGAGAAAGCCCGCTTCGCGGCGCGTCTCAAGGAACGATTCGCCCGTGACGTGATCACGGCGGCGATGTCTGTCGATAAGAGCGATCTGACGCGGATGTTCAACATCGTCGATGCGCTGCCAGCGGATCTGATCGACGCTATTGGTCGGGCACCCGGCGTCGGGCGCCGCAGCTGGATCGAATTGACCGAGCTCCTTGAGAAAGCGTCTTCACCGGAAGATGCAACACGCTATGCACAAACGCTCACGAGCCTGTCGTCGCCGGATCGCTTCAAAAGCGTGATTGCCCATCTGAAGCCGCGTCGAATCACACGCGGTGCTCCAGACGTGCTTTCAGGGCCTGACGGGCAACGGCTTGCTCAAGTCAAACAGAACAAGACCAAGGTGGAACTGACAATTGACAGGAAGGCAATGCCTGACTTTGCCGCCTTCGTATTGGAGCAGTTGCCCTCGATCTACGCCGAATACCGCACAAAACAGCAGCCAAAAAAGGAAGCGTAACCCGCAAAAGAAAAGAGCCCCCAAAACGTCGCCGTCCTGGAAGCCCCTATCTGTCTAAGCACCAGTAGAATCGCATTTCCGGGATTCATCGTCAAGAGTCTTTGGCATCGTTTTGATGAGCGAATTGCTTTTGCCTGAAGAAAGGTGAAGGACGATGCATACGGAAAGTGTGGCGACGCCGTTTGGGCGGCGGCCGATGACGCTTGCCTTGATCAGGCGGCAACAATCGGTTGCCGAGCTGAAGGCGGGTAAGACCTGTGACAAGTGGAAAGTTAAGCGGGACGCCTCTGCCGCCATGGAGCAGCTGGGCCTTCAATCGAACAGCCTCGCGGTGCTCGACGCTCTGTTGAGCTTTTATCCTGAAAATGAACTGCGCCAGGATGGCCAGTTGGTTGTCTATCCTTCCAACCTCCAGCTCTCCCTTAGAGCCAATGGCATGCCCGGTTCGACGTTGCGACGTCACCTTGCCCTCTTGGTCGAGGCGGGTTTGATCGTGCGCAAGGACAGTGCCAACGGCAAGCGGTATGCACGCAAGGACGGTGCCGGCGACGTTGAACGCGCCTTTGGCTTTGATCTCGCACCCCTTCTTGCACGAGCGGAAGAACTTGCCGCCATGGCCCAGGAGGTGATCGCGGCACGCACCACATTGCGTAAAGCGAAAGAAGACCTCACGATCTGCAGACGCGATGTTCGAAAGCTGATTACCGCCGCCATCGAGGAAGATGTCGAGGGCGGTGATTGGCGTGCCATGGAAGCAGCCTATGCAGCCATCGTTGGACGTCTGCCGCGCGTTGCATCGCTCAAAGACGTTACCAGCGCCCTGGATGAAATGCTCGCCTTGCGGACAGAGGTCCTCAATCGATTGGAAAAGCTTGATAAATCGGTTTTTTCGGGCACCAATGATGCTCATATTGAGCGGCACATACATAATTCGAATCCCGAATCTCCTAATGAATTTGAACAAAGCTATGAAAAGGAGCTGGAAGCGAAATCGGCGGAAGATACTCGGGCGAAGAAACAATCACGTGAACCTCTCAAGGTTTTCGCGCTGGGTACGGTGTTGAGAGCATGCCCGCAGATTGTCGACTACGGGCCTGGCGGGAGCATCACGTCGTGGCGTGACTTCATGTCCGCCGGCGTGGTCGTCCGATCGATGTTGGGGATCACGCCTTCGGCATATCAACAAGCTTGTGATGTCATGGGGCAAGAAAACGCAGCGGTGTCAGTCGCTTGCATGTTCGAGCGAGCCAACATGATCAATTCGCCTGGTGGATACCTGAGAGATTTGACCGGCCGAGCACAGAGAGGTGCGTTTTCTCTTGGTCCAATGCTCATGGCTCTCTTGAAGGCGAATGCCGATCCCGAGCGGAGGGTTTGAGTTCGAGCGAAGAGGCTTTACGACAGCAAGACACATGGTCGCGGAGATTGATAGCCCGGCAGGCCCTGGGATTTATCTGGTTCACGTTCGAGTGGGACGCATAGTGCTTTACTCCACGGTACGTGTGGAGGCGCTGCGCGGTCTTGTAGGAAGAATCCCTTCGGAAAGACCAAGGCGGTTGAAGCCTCTGATAGCTGTTGTCATTGCGGTAAGCAGGAATGGGAAGCGGTCATTGGCGGCAAACATTACCGAGGATGAAAGAGATCAAGGCGGCGCAGGCTAGGGTATTCTTTCGCAAGGGAGGAGCTCCGCGTGCCGCATATGGTTCGAAATGCGCCCTTGGAAGAGCCTGGTGACACTCATCAGACTTTTTGGCGGTCGCTGTCGAGCGGGGATACGAGCGTCGGAGTTTCATTGGTCGCGCCCCAGGTCGTCCACGCGGGATCATCATGTCACATGAGCGGCAAAACCTGCGGCCAACTGCCAGGCCGAGTTCTTCAAAGTCAGAGTTCCGTCGTACTAAGCTAGTGTCGCTAAGCCTTTGAAAAAATGAGAAAAGTCCGGAGAAAAGGAATTGTGTTTGCGGAGCCAATGTCGTGGGTGCTCTGGCTGCCATCGCTTTCCTCGCGACCATTTGCATGACTGATCCCGCGAATTGTGTTGGCACAACCGTCGCAATGGTTTTGATTATTGCCTTCGGCGGGACGGCCTCCGAGGCAGCTTTGCCTGGCATCACCGCAAAACGACATAACGATCTCGAAGAAGTTCTCGGGATGGCGCGTGTGGCCCTTGTATATGCTGGGTGGCAAACGTTGGCCGAAACACGCCTGTCTCGCATCGGGTACGAGGCTTTGCTTTGGGACCCAGTTCCAGGGAGAGCTGCGTTTTGCGCTCAATCGGATTCAACCTCGAGCAGATATTGGTGAGATCGGTCGTTTTCGCGGCGGGAGGGCCATATTTCGGGCCGAGGCATTCATCGATAAGCCCGATGACGATTGAGGTACTTCAGGTGAAGCGAGAAACGGATTCCCGTGGTGAGGCCGACGTTTCGCTAGTCCTTTCACTCGACTTGGGGCCCCCGACCAGTGAGAAGGGATCGCATAAAGTGACCTTCGCATGAAGGCGACATAGTCCCTGTGATGATACGGCTGTTCAGGATCGGAGTCGTAAGACCGGTCTGCTTCTCAAAGCTTCCAGGACTTTTAACGCTCTTTTCCTGGCTCGCTTGCCGTGCGAGCAATTGCAATACTTTGCCGATATTGAGGCGAGAATCGTAAAGAGGAGCCGCCATTGCTGGATGATCGTTGCGAAAACTTCAAATGGCAGTGACGTTGGTAGCTTAAAGGAATGAAGATAACCAGCGATCCTCAATCAAGCGGCCCAGGCAGTAGCTGCGACTTCGGTGGGAAGATGCCGCGCGGTGTTTCTTATGATTCATCTGCGGCGCGCTTGGGATAGACACATCGAGTTTACCTCGGGCAGGATTTTCAATCGCAATAGGACGGTTTGGTTGAGCAAGAGGCAGCTTAGCCAGTTGGGAAGTGCCGAATGGAATGAGTGGCTTGCGCTCATGGAACATCAATGCTCGTTCCAAACTCTTGAAAACGTCCTATCAGGTGCTGGGTGGCGGGGCCGCGATACGAGGCCCGGCGTTGTGTGTCGCAACATGGTCAGTCTACACTTCGTCCCGCTAATTCCAAATGCCGTTCGTCATCGAGGGGCGAACTGAGGCGTTTCCCCGGTATCTTGGACAAGAGCGAGCTTAGACACTTTCACAGTCTAGCAGAAATGGCATTCGAGCATGTTGGGGTTCCGAGAGCGCCCCTCGCCTCTCGTCCCCTCCACTCACTGCAATCGGCATAACCGCGTGGCCTGTGACTGCGCCCAGCTACGCGCGAGGGCGTCGGTATCGGTTAGACCAGATAGGAGGCCTCCGAGACCATCATCGATATTGAGGTGAGCGTCGGTGATCCTGCAAGTTGACGGCTCAAAGGTAACGTCAACGCTTACTCTCCCCTCCACGGCATCGACCTGGAACAGCGAATTGTCGTCAGCCTCGCATGTCAGATAGGCCTCCGCCCGCACGGTTGTCAGCCCGCCCGACTGCGGACAGACCTCAGCAGAGGCTACATCGAAGCCCCTTGTCTTGTTAGGTCCAACCGGCAGCTGTTCGCAGAGACGGACATTGGAGATCGCGCGTGCAATAGCTGGCCAGTTGTCGTTTTGAACAATCGACAAGCAGTTCGCCAAGAGCGGGGCGTGCCCCAGTCCAATAAGTCCGGCCGCAGCCCAGATGATTGTGCTTCTCGTCCGCCCTGCTTCCATGATCATCTCCCGTTAGCCTCCGCCGTGGGATTCAATAAAAAGATCATTCCCGGGTTTTTGATGACGACGTCGACGTTCATGCGACACTTTCAGTATGAGTGGAAGGCTGTGAGATCGACTGACCTCAGCCAAACACCCTGTTATCGCATTCCCGGTCACGGATCGTTCTTCTGGCAAGATACGGCCTTCCGCGCGATGCTTAAGCGCGCAGGTCGCGCGCGACGTGCCGCAGCGACGAATGTTTTCGGTGGTGGCTGGCGATAGTAATTTGTCCGATCGTTGCTGGACTTAGCGACGTCAGCGATTTCATATAAAAGACGCTTGTCGCTGTTTGCTCTGTGCCCAGCTCGGCGTCCCCTCCCCTCACCGCTCGCTTGTTGGGGCACGCATGTGACGCGAACGCTGACGCCCTAGGTGTTCGGTGGGAGAACGGGAGATACTTGTTCGGTTGGGTGCTTTCCACGGACTTCAATGGCGGCGGCGCGGCTGTAGCACAGGACGCGGCGTCGTCAATTTTCGAGCGATTTCAGAAAATGACGTCATTTCAATAAGTTGAGATCGTGGGCCGCGGCCCATGGAGATATTTTGTGATTTTCCGTCATTTCGCCATTTGAGAATTCATCGAAAATTCAATTGGTTAGGACCGTGGGCCGCGGCCCACACCGATTTTGGCCAGTTTAACTCTACATAATGCAGGGAAGTGTCGCTGTATTGAGCGGCGCCCGCCGATCAACAAACACCTCCTGCACGATCGCTCCCTCGTTTGCTTGCCGTTATCCGGCAGACGCTTTCGGCTACTCGATCGTTACTGCAAGTGCATGGGACAGCTGCAAACGGCTGGACCGGTACGGGGAAACTTAGCGGGTGTCAGGTGTTGCTCACTTCTCCGCAAAGACCGTGGAGAACCTGTCGCCCGCTGCTATCTCTCGGGCCCCGTTCTGTTTGACGCCGCCGGCCCCAGTTTTGCATGGCCCCTGACGCTGCTTTCTACTCCTGCACAGATGATCATTGCGCACCAAGCCGCTGGTCTCTGGGGTTGCCCCTCCCAAGTCTCTGCCGTTCTGGTGTAGCATCAGACTGGCTTCGAGGCGATGCAGGGAGGCCGTAAACATCATCGCAAGGCAAGCGATCAAGGATGCGAAAGGTGAGTTCGCGTGAAGTGGGACCATCCCATGAACGATGACTTCGGAGTCTGGCTGAACGACATCCGGTGCGCTTGGCCGAGGGAATGCGGCCAGATGATAAAGCGCTCGCTGAGTATTTGGCTTGGTGCGAAGTGACCGGCGAGAGATCCTAGGTCGATAAATAGCGGTGCCGAAGGGTGATGAGGTGCGCCTCACTGCTGACGTTGGCGATGGTGCGTGCGGCACTTTCCTTGGGCAAAGCGGGGTGTTTGTAGGAAGCCCCTTAGGTGGCGTATGGGCTTCGCCTTGGGCGGCGATGATATCCGCTGAACGTGCGAGTAGTTCTGATGATGGACTACGCCAACCGAAACTTATGTCCTTCGACAATGCAACGAATGAAGCTACACGCGAAACCGCCCGCTTTCGTTGTGAACGCGACAGCATAGAAGAGGGCGATCGGTGCCGTGTCCCCGCAGTAAAACTGGACGGTATCCACGTCTTGCAATCTGCAGCGTTTGATTGTGAGCATGGTTTGAAAGCTTGGTGCTGGACACGAGTGCCGAGTCGCGATGCCTTGGTGCCGATCAGTGCTTGATCGGGAGCAGTGTGCCCTAAGCCATGCTATGACCCTTGGAGGGCGAGGCTCGCCAGTGGCGCTCATTGGTCGGCGT
Organism: Rhizobium sp. Rhizsp42; assembly: GCF_047304155.1. Classification (NCBI taxonomy): domain Bacteria; kingdom Pseudomonadati; phylum Pseudomonadota; class Alphaproteobacteria; order Hyphomicrobiales; family Rhizobiaceae; genus Rhizobium; species Rhizobium sp. Rhizsp42. The sequence goes on from NZ_JBGLYS010000027.1 coordinate 49,146, forward strand.
TTGCTGCGTGTGGCGATTGGTATCCACACTCGTAGGAGTTCCGGCGGGGATCATTCGAAGAACGGCTCGACAGCGTTGCGAGGCTTTCGCTTCTCACCCGGCAGGACCTGGCGACCTGGGTTTGTCCCAACCCAAGCTGTGCGCATTTCGGCCTGACGTCTCGGCTCGGTCGGTAGCGCTGGAGTCCGATCGGTACGGTCGCTTGTCAGGGGCAGCGCGTAGAAGAGTTCTCTGTCAGCATTGGGTGACAGTACTCGGGTGGGGTCGCCAACTGCCGGTAATGACCATTTCCAAAAAGCTGTCGGCCCTGCGTAGGCGCCCTGGGGTGACGAACTTCACAAGATGTCGGCCGAGGGAGCTCGAAGATGGATTATCTCAACCAGGTCTAAAAGGCGGTTAGTTCTTCGCTTCGCTTGTGGACGATCCAGCGCTCAAAAACACGAGCGAGGATCGAGAGTAGAGACCCTCGTTTAACCGTGCTGTCGGACGAATGAGGTAGGCACAGGTTGCGGAAACCCTTATCCTAACGGCGGATGAGACCAAATCTATGGGCTTGGTCTAGCAGATCTCGGACAGATGAGGGCTGGAATTTCTTCCCGCCACGAGCAGGTCGCTCTCCCATCTTCTCAAGCTCACTCGCAATGTCGCGAAGCGACAAGCTCGGATCAGCGATCGTGATCGCCGCTACCTTCTTCATGAGATGGTCTTCGGGAGCGCGGCGAGGGGAGCGGTCAAGGAGTTCTTTTCCTGCAAGCTGCTCGCGCACCAGACGGTTTACCGCTCGACGAAGGCGCTCTACCGTCCAATCTTGGCCGCGTCGGTTGAGAACGTCGACGACGTTATCCCAGCTGTGCTTTGGGCGCAGTTGCCTAACGACTGGAAGCCAGGTTTCCGACGAAGCTTTGAGACCATCGATGTAAAGCTTCTCGCGTGCCTTGGACGCAGCTTCAATCGCTTCCGGGTGCCTTTCCCGAAGGCCGGGGTTGCCAGGAAGTCGTCCTTGAGCTTTTGCTGCCTTGATACTTTCTCTCGCGCGCTCGGCGCTTTGCGCCTTTTCAAGGTCTACGATCGCGCGAAGAAACTCGATGGAGAAGGCCCACAACGGCCCAGTCGTGTCAACGGGGTCACCGAGAGAGCGGAAGCCGATATTTCGATCTCTGAGTTTTTCAAGTAGCGCCAGGAGGTCATTAGCAGAGCGCGCGACTCGATCCAAGCGAGTGACCACCAAAACATCTCCAGCGTTCAGATCTGCAAGTAGGCGGACCAAAACCGGTCTCGCTTGGGACGCGTCGGATCCGTGCTCCTGATAGATGCGGTCACAACCGGCCGCCCGGAGGTCCTCGGCCTGCCGATCTTTAGCTTGATCACCGGCGGACGAGAGACGTGCGTAACCTACGAGACGGGTAGGGGTCTTGCGATTGTCTGCTGTTTCTTGCGCCATCGATGATGGTCCCGATCTTCGAGCTTGCAGTAGATTGTACAGATTTAAATTGTATTAGAAACACTACCTTTACAAGCGTGTATTATAGTCGCAACTGCGGTTCACACAGCGCGATTCTTATGCGTGGGCGGATGGTTCACCGTCTTGGGCCGGCGTTTCCTTCTGGCGGCGCTTTATGGCGGAAAAAATTGATCGCTGGAAGCCAGCTTCGCGCATATGACTTGGACCTAAACGCCAACCGCGCTGAGAGCACCAATCATTGGTGCGGAAACATCTAGGCACGGGAGATCGACCGAATTCGGCGGGACAGAGGTATCTACCGACTTCGATCGACGATCGCTGCGTTAGACGAAAACCTAAGATGATTGACGTGTCCGGTCTGTGGCCAAAGCTTCAATCATCACGACCAGCGACGCGAGCTGCTCTTCCCTGAGTGCTCGAAGTGCCGCTTGTATGCGCTCTTGGAAAACCTCTTCTGATGTCTTGTTAAGGCTAACGTCGTCTAGACCAAGCAGACTATCAATTGAAGTACCCAGCGTTTGCGCAATGCGCACTAGCGTGTTCAGGTCGGGTTCCCGCGCACCGCTCACATAATTGCCGTATCGCCGTTCGCTGAGCCCAGCACGCCTGGCGACTTCAGCGTTTGAGAAACCAAGTTGTTCAGCTCGTTTACGAAGATTCGTTGCAAAGTCAGCCATACCACAATTTGTTCATGACAGGCGGCACGGGTCCATGTACAATTCGTGCTTTATAGTAAGCACGATATGTGGTGTTTGGATGGAACTCCGCCAACTATCCCTTTTCCGAGCCGTTGCCGAGGAGCTCCACTTCGGTCGTGCCGCGATCAAGATGAACATCGCCCAGCCAGCGCTCAGCAATCATGTCATGGCGTTGGAGAGGGAGCTCGGCTGTCCTCTGTTCATCCGCTCCACACGGCGGGTCGAGCTGACGAGGGCAGGGGAGACCTTCTACGATCGTGCTGTCCGCATCCTTAGCGAGATGGAACTGACGACCGAGCTGACACGGGCCGCAGGCGGCAGTCGCATCCGCCAGATCAAGATCGGTACCGTCTATCCAGCCACCATGGGCATGTTGCCCCTGTTTCTTGGCAAGATCGCCCGAAAGTTTCCGGATGTCCGCATTCACATTGCTTCAGGCAACACCGGAGACATTATACGCGGGCTGGAGACCGGACAATTGAACCTCGGCTTCATCAGGCCGGTCGAGAACATCGGATCGCTGCGCTTCTTCTCCGTTGCCCATGAACGCTATCTTCTGGCGGTCGCCGAGAGCAATCCTCTGGCTTCACTGAACGAGATCTCGATCGAGGACCTCCGCGATCAGAAGATCATTGCCTTCAATCGGCAGAACCTCTCCTACACCGAACGGTATTTCAACGGGAAGTTCGAGGAATACGATCTGACGAAGAACGTCGCCTACAGCTGCGACGACACCTATTCGCTGGTCTCTCTCGTCTCCGCCGGTCTTGGCATCGGCTTTGCACCGGAGTGGACGACCGACATCCCGAACCGCAGCTTCGTGCTCAAGAAGGTGAGGGGGATCGACTTCAAGATCGGGCTTGGCATTGCCTGGTCGAAGGAGGATCCGACGGCGTCGCGAGACGATATTGTCGAGATCGCGAAGTCGATGGTGCGGCGCGGGGAACGTTAGGGTTGAGGGGTCGTGAAAATACCCAAAGGGTTGACCATAGGTGCATGAAGAGCGATTCTGGAAGTCGAGAATCGGTGCGTTGTAGGGCCTTGCTGCGCGGCCTTGATTGATTAAGCGGTGGAACGGACATCGATAACCGATCATTATCGTTAGTTAAAAACCCAACTCCCAATTATACGCAGTGACGAACAGGAATTATGATCTAGCATTCGTTTAACGAATGATTTACCATGAATTCAATGCGTTACCATCTCGCCAATCTGCCCATCCAGAGCCTGCTGAAGCCCGTCACCGAGGCGACAGCCGCGTTGTGCCGGCTCGACGAGCGTATCGCCTGCTCCACCATCGGCGGCGGCCTCCTCGAGCGACAGAATTTTGCCGACGCCTGCGCCTCGCTGTGGCTCGACGGCGAACTCGTGCATCTCGAGGACCTCGTCCTCCACGACGCCGGCGTCGACGTCCGCGCCCCGACCCACGAACTCACCATCGCCCGCGACGTCTTGCGCAGCCGCCGCCGCATCGCCAGCCAGCCGCCGGCCTGGGCTCTCAGCCCCGACGGCCTGCGCACCCTCCGCCGGGCGTGGCCCGGACCATCATTGGGAGACGATGGCCGGCGTGGGAGTGATGAGATTGACGGCGAACTGCCCGGGGGAGGGGAGGGGGAGCGTGACGACGTTGATGCGAGCGCGTCCGACGCGGACGCCAGCGTCTTCGCCGACATTGACGCGATCCTCGCTCGCTCAAGTGCGGCGATTGAGGAGGCAAAGCGCCCGAGCCACGTGGCAAGCCACCGCGGCGCGGACAGCAAGGCGCTGGTCTACGATCTCGACTGGGACGAGGATGCGCGGCTTGACGAATGGCGCGACGTCGTGCGGCAGGCGCGCGACCTGCCGCCGGTGCTGGCGGCGATCGTCGCCCTTGATGCCTGGAACGAGCTATCCGTGTCGCAGCACGCGCCGTGGCTCGGCCGGCTGTTGGCCGCGGCGCTGCTGCGCCAGGCTGGTATCTCAACCGGCGGCCACCTGGTGGCGGTCAATGTCGGCCTGAAAATCGTACCGGTCGATCGGCGGCGGCATCGCAATCGCGACACACGGCTGCTGGCGATCGCCCAGGGATTTTTGGCGGGCGCCGAGATCGGGCTGAAGGAGCACGACCGGCTGGCGCTGGCGTGCAAGATGATGGAGCGGAAGGTGTCGGGGAGACGAACGTCTTCGAAACTGCCGGAGCTGGTCGAGTTGGTGATGGCGAAGCCATTGGTCTCGGCTGGTATGGTGGCCGAGACGCTAGGCGTCACGCAGCAGGCGGCGCGGCGGATCGTGATGGAGCTCGGGCTGCGCGAGATGACCGGCAGGGGGAGGTTTCGGGCGTGGGGGGTGATGTAGACTCTCCGGCGGTTACTACGACCAGGGAATTCACTCCGCTTTGCGCATCCTGCCAGCTGGTTTAATCGCTTAATCACTTCGAATTCCAGCTTTTCTAGAAAGCGCGCGACAGTTTCCCGAGCCCCCTCATCGTGCCCGTGCACAATGAAGATTTTGCGTTTCAAGGGGCTGCTTTGAGGCGATACCGCGGGGGAAATTGCCGGGGTAGTTGACAACAAATCCCCTGCCGGCACAGCAATGACGCCAGACTCTGACACGTCGTTCATCGAACCCGCATTTGAGGAGGCCATCTTAAAAGCGGATCGCTCTTTTTCGCTGATATTCGTCATCCAACCGTTGCGGTAGATCTCGCCTGCTTTCGCGACAATTTCGGACTGAATGTAATTGCCATTGGGCGTTCGGAGCTCCGGATTTTTAAGGGCATAGCTTGCGAGCGACGTGGCCCTAGCCATCAAACTATTTCCCGCTCCGGCGTCGGAATCTTGCAGATCCCATTCTAATCGCAATGCTTCAAAGCCGGAGTGTCCGACGAATTTCAATATGTTCGCAGAAGCGATCAGCAAACCTCTTGACGGAAAGGGCGGCATCTTTTGGACTTCAGTTACGTCGTTCATTTGGCTGGTCCTATATGGGATACAGGACGTTATCACGTATTTTCAATGCCTTGGTGTCAACTGCTTTACCGGTCGTGCGTCCAGCTCCCATCAAATTGAAGACGGAGGTTTTTAAGCTCGGATGCGAGATGATCCTCGCACCCGAGCTCGACGACTTAGTTCGAACTATGCCGCCTCCCATATATTCTACCCTATAGCACGGTTCATTAACGGGCATATTCTCGCGAATATATCCATTTCGTTGAAGGGATTCGGTTGAACCGTGTTGTCACGGGCTTTGCCGCGACCGTTATAGGCTGAACGACACGCTTGCCTTTCTTGAGTGCTGGAGTGATTGCAAAGTCCTTCAGGCCGGCGAATTGCCCGGCATACTGCTGCTTCAGCGCCGCGAGCTCGACCTTGTTCTTGCTTCGGCTGGCGACGACCGCCATGCCGATCACGCCGCCTTCCGTCGCTTCCCATTCAACGGATTGGGCAAACAGCGGGCGCGCTTCCGCCGGGCCCTTGTCTCGGAACAGCTTCCAGCCCAGGGCCTGTGCGCCCAACGCCGACTTTGCAGCGTAGACGTAGGTCTTGAGCGTGGTCAGGTCGGTATCGCTGATCTTCAGCGTCGCCTGTTCGTCGGTCAGCGCGCCGGCGACGATTTCGATATATTCATTGCGAATATCGTCGGACTTGTCGGCAAAGCGGCCGGCAAGCGCAAAGGCCTCGTCCATCTTGCCGAGATTGCGCAGCGACAGGATAACGCCTTCCACGCTTTTCAGGTCGTTGCCATACTGCGTGCCCGAGGTGAACCAGGCCAACGCCGGCTGCCATTGCTTCTGGCTGTAATAGTACCACCCGAACAGGCTTGCGTCGGCGGCCGACTGCGCGCTTTCGACATAGTTGGCGAAGGATTCTAGATCCGCGCCGGAAGGCGGGCGGGCCATAGGATCGCCTTCGCTGATCGCGCCCATCTGCTTGCGTATCGCATCATAGCTGAAGCTGGCGAATTCCGCAGTGCCATCCGGCAGGGTGCGGCCGAGCGCAAGCAGCGAGGTGATGCCGGCGGCCGGTAGAAGCGCGCTGGCCTTTTGCATGGTTGCCAGTCGCTCGTTCGGCTGGTCGCAATTGGTGAGCACGTACTTGTAGAGATCGAATGCCTTTGCCATGTCTCTGGTCTTGGCAAGGGCCTCGCCTACCTGCCACAGCGCGTTCATCTCGCCGCATACGAGCAGTTGCGGCTGCTGTTGAGCGGCGGAAATCACTTGCGCCCAGTTGGCGCGGGCATAGGCGCGGTCGATCAGCTTGCGCGATTCTGCCATCTGCAGCTTTTCCATCAGGTCCGTCGAGGGCTTCCATTCCGGATTGCCGCTGGCGATGCGGGCGATCTCCACGCGCAGCCGGGTAAGGTCGCCCGTCGCGTAGATGTCCCAAAGCGGCTGCTCGTCGATCGCCGTCGTCTGGTTGAACAGGTCTTCGGAGGCTTCCCAGTTCGGATAGAGCGCCTTGAGGCGGCGCAGTTCCGCGCCGAGGCGCTTCAGGTCACGCGTCTTGGCATAATAGCGCAATGCGGTTTCATCCACCTTCTCAGGGGCGGCCGCCTTAGCCTGGCCCGTTGCCGCCTGCTTGGTGTCGGCCGTGGCCGAAGCAAATGGATTGGCTGCGGGGGTAGCGGCCGGCGGCGGCGTCGTGACGACGGGGGCTTTCTGCGCCACAGGGGTGAACGGGTTTTCGCCGGGTGCGACGTCGCGATAACTCGCTTCCGGAAGCTGCGCGGTCCCGGTAACCGGAGCGGCATTGACCGCCTTTGGCAGCACCGCGGCAACGTTCTGGTCAACCGCCGGCGTGATTGCCGTGTTCTGCGTCGGCACGACGGCGAGAGCGCTCATGCCACCTGCCGGCACGATCGCGTTCAGGTTCGCATTGTTTTTGAGATCAGCGGCGGAAACCGGAACTGTTCTCAGCGATGGGGTCAACAGAATAGCGCAACTGCAAAGCAGGAGTGCTGTCACTGTGTATCTGGCAGACATCTTGGATACCTTTCTGCAACTGCAACAAGACTGAGGAGATGAAGTGTGGAGGGGTAGTAATCGGTGGTTTCGAAGGCCGCGGCCGTCGGAGCGGCGGCCTCGCGACCGAGACTGCAATCGACCAGTTCCGTCACGGCGCGATACCCGGCTTCCGGCATCTGCGACAGGGTCGCCGCGTTTGCCAGTTCGATGACAGAGGGTGCGCCGTTGTTGATGTCGCGCCAGGCGTCGGCAAACGGCGTCAGCAGGTCTGAATGATCGCGGGAATACCAGGCGAGATAGAGCGGAATACGGATCGCGTCATGGCCGAACTGCGCCGGATAGGCGCTTGCCGGCACCGGCGTTCTGCCCTTCAGCGATATCCAGTCCGCCGGCAGCGCTGCCGGTCCGAAGCGCGCGGTCTGCGTGAGCGACAGCCCCGTCCTGATCAGCTCGTCGGCTGGAAAACGCGATGACGCGACGCCCAGTTCGGCGATGGCGGGATAGACCCAGTACGAGAGGTTGACGACGGGTCCGTCCGGTTGATCCGTGGCGCCAAACCCTCGCTCGCCCGGCAGTAGCGCTTTGCCGAATGCCGTGTCGACGACGGTCTTGTCGGCGATCTCCTCGGCAATCCGCTTGGCATCGCGGGCATAATCGCTGTCTTTCCAGACATGGGCCGCCTTGGCCAACGCCCAGCCGATGAGCAGATCGCCGTCGGTCGCGTTGTTGGTGTCGGCGACGTGTGGCGTCGCCGCCGGATCCCATCGCCAGGCCGCAAGGCTGTCGCCACGCACGTAGAGATTGGCTTTCGTCCAGTCCCAAATGCGCTCGAAGCTCTTGCGGTCGTCGGCGATCACGGCAATCAGCATGCCGTAGCCCTGACCCTCGCTGTGGCTGATTCCGTTGGCCCGCGTGTCGATCACGCGGCCCTCCGGGGTAACGTAGTCGTGGCGATAGAGCATCCACGACCCGGCGACGTAGTCCACCGGCTGCAGCGCGTCGTCAGCGGCAGCGGTCGCCTGCGCCAGCGGGGATGCGGCAATCGAACCCGCCAGCAACATCGCTTTAAACGAGACGGTGCGGCTCATCATTTGCGACGACCGAGTTTGAGCATCAGGAAGGTCGATGCACCGAGCATGATTGCCGCGCCAAGCTGGGCCAACGTGTATTCCATGACATGGTTGGAGAGCCAGCCGGCGATGATCAGGCGTATGTTGCCGATCGACACAGGCTGGGTCTGAAACAGCGCGATGTCGCGGGGAGACACCTGGTCCATGACCTGACCGCTCGTCGAGAATGACTGCAGCGATCCGTTGAGCCGGGTCCAGGTCGAGCGTTCCATGACTGCGTCGACCGTCGCTGTGAGGCTTGCGTCGGAAGGCGATGCCACCACCGTCCAGACGCCGCCCGATGGCATTTCCTTCTGGGCGATGAGCAGGGCGGTGTTATCCTTCGGCTGGTAGTTTTCGGCGCGGGTCTCACCGGCCGAGCCGAGTGCGGGGTGCAGTTGCGACAGGGTCGATCCGGCGAATGACTTTGCCGTCGAAGCCAGTTCGGTGACGGGCGCGAGAACCTTATCCAGCTGGGTCGGCGTATCGGCCGCAGTCGTTTCTTGGCCGCTGGCAGGGTCGCCGAACGACATCGAAGCTGCGGCTTGTCCGCGCCTGCTGCTCAGCAGGCCGTTGGTCAGACCTGCCGGTGTGGCGGAGAGGTCGAGGCCGGCCTGGGTCTGGATTTCAGCAGGCAGTCTGCCGAAGGGTGCAAAGGCCATGATCTGGCGTTGGCCGGCGTCGGGAACCGATGTCATCAGATCGACCGGCATGACGCGACCGGAGGAGTAAGCCATCTTGGCGAGAAACGAACCCGCTGCATCGAGTGCCGGCGAATTCAGATCCGGCACGTAGACGGACGTGGCCTCGGCAGCGTGACCCGCTGCGAGCGATGCGCCCGATACTAGCGCTGCGATATCGGGGTAACGGCCGACCCGTGCAAAGGACGGAACTTCCAGAAAGCTCGATCCGAGGATCGACAGGCGCGAACGGTCTTCGTTGGCGCCTGCCAGCGGATCGCAGACGGCATCGGCCGGTGTCGGCAGACGTGCTTCGAATTCGATGATGTTTTCGCCCGGGCGCAGCTTGCTCAGCGGGATCGGCAGGCGCTGATCTTCAATGAGGCCGTTGCGGCTGGCGCCGAGCGTAATGTCGGCGACCGTTTCGCCGTTGGCGCGCAGGATGAGTTCGGCACCGCGGGCAAGGTTGGCGGCATAGCGCGCGCTCAGATGCATGACGAGCGAGCCGTAATCACCGGGATAGAAGTCCGACGGCATCGAGAAGTTGACGCTCTCCTTGTAAAGTCGACCGGTGAAGGGCTGCGCGATGAAGCCGAGGTTCTGAAGCGGCACCACCGAGTTGGGTGCGAGCGGGCGACCCTTGGTGTTGGCAAGCGCGCGCAGACCCTGCGGCGTTCCGTCATTCTGCTGCTGCTGGCTAAGCCGCTGGAACTCCTCGACGGCATTGTCGACATCAGGAGCGGCCTGTCCGGTTATCACCAGCATCTTGCGCTGCGTGCCATCATCGGAAAGAACGCTGATGCCGTCCTTCAACGCCGCCGCGCGATCGGCGCCAAGTGTGGACGCCAGTGCGTTGCGTGTGCCGACGACCACATCGATACCGGGATCGCCGGATTGCGCTTCGCCGATCGTCACGGCCGGGCGATCGAAGTTGCCGGCAATTGCCAGCGACTGGATCACGGCCATGATCCGATTGTATTCGGTCGTCGATGCGCCGGGCGAAATCCGTCCATGGATGGGAGTGCGGCCATCATTGATGCCGCCCAGTGCGATCAGGTCGGGTATCGACGTTCCGCCGGCGGCGGACTTGCCGCCGAAGACGAAGCCGCTGTGTTCGGGGTCGACCTGCGTCCAGAGTTCATAGGTTGCGTCGATGGTGCAATCGACGCGGTGCTTCTGGTCGACAAGAATGGAGACGGCATTGTAGCCTGGCTGGATGAGGCCATTCGGCACCTTGAGTTCGGCGCGGTAGGGGTCACCGGCTGTGAGCTTGATGGTGCCGACATCCTGGTCGTTGACGAAGACCCGCATGGCCGAGCTTTCGGGCGCGGTCGAGATTGAGGTCTGCAGCGAAAGGACGAGTTTGGTGCTGCCGGCTATCTCCGCCGGAAGCGCGTAGAAGGCATATTCCCTGCTTGTGCTCTCACCATTGAAGAACAGTGCATTGCGGGTGGCACCGATCCGACGGAGATTGCTGTCGTCCGTGGTGATTGCCGTCGCTGCGGGCGTCATCGGCTTGGCGATATCGCCGAGTGAGAAGGCGGTCGGAGACTGTGCAAAGGCACCACCGGTGAGCAGCGAGAGGGATGTTGCGGCAAGAGCCAGCTTGTAACGATAGGGGATACGCATCATGCACCTTCCTTGGCACTGGTTTCGGGGAATGCCTGGGCTGTGTTGTTGTTTGCAGGCAGCCGGGGCGCCTGCGAGCGGCGCGCCGAAGCTGCGGAGCCACCGGTGAGAAGCAATGCAAGCGCGCTGACAGGACTGTTGAATGCCCAGCGAAGAAGAGTGACCGTCGCCATGATCATGCCGCGGCGCTTCTGGCGGGTTGTGCGGGCCGAGCGGACATCGCTCATATCGCGCAGGATCATTTCTGCAACGACCGGGTAGTGCTGCGCCTCGAGGTCGAAGCGGATCGCCAGCGTCTGCTGCTCCTGGCTCGGATGTGCGGCGACCGTCACCGGGATCGAGTTGATGATCAGGGCCTGCGAAGGGTTGGCAATCGAAAGGTGGCCGTTATCCGACTTGCGAAGAGCCTGCATCGCGGCCTGCGGCAACTGGATGGTGGCGCCGGCGGCCGAAGCCCTGAGAGCCGAACCCGTCCAGGTCTTGTCGCCAAAGGTCAGCGATACCTTGGTGTTGGTTGGCAGCTCAATGCCTTCGACCACGTTGCGGCGTTCGGTGATGACGCCAAGGCCGGCGCCGGCGATCAGCAGGTTCAAGAAGTTCCAGGCGCCGACGATCATCAGGAGACCGCTGATTTCAGGTTCGGTGTTGTAGCGATAAATCGAGACGCCAAGCGTGAAGGCGAGGACCGCGAAGATCGCGAAGTAGGGGAGGGAGAGCTCCGACAGACGGTCTCCGGCAGTGCTCTGACCCTTCGCCGTGACGTTGAAGGTCGGGCGGCGTGGCTGCAGGATGACACTGATGATGGCGCGGAACAGGTAGACCGACTGGACGTATTCGTAGATCTCCGACATCCAGGGCCAGCGAACCGAACCGTAGAGGTAGCTGCGGATGAGTTCGCCGACGATAAGGTAGGTCACCGTGTGGGCGATAAAGTCCTCGGACGACGCCACGAAGATCTTCATGTTGAAGAGGATGAAGAGAAGCGGCGCGAAGATGAAGACGGCCCGCACGAAAGGGAAAAACCAGAACAGCGAGCTGGAAAGGTAGCAGATGCGCTGCGCGAAGCTGAGACCGGCCTTCAGGAGCGGGTTTTTCAGCAGCAGGATCTGCACCATGCCGCGGCACCAGCGCGAGCGCTGACCGATGAAGCTGGAGACTGTTTCCGGCTGCAGGCCGGCAATCATCGGCTTGTCGACATAGACGCTGGTCCAGCCGCGGGAATGGAGTTCAAGCGCCGTTTCGCAGTCTTCGGTGATCGTGATCCCCGAGAAGCCGCCGACCTCTTCCAGCGCTTCGCGGCGCAGGACGGCTGCCGAGCCGCAGAAGAACGAGGCGTTCCAGCGGTCGAGACCCTTCTGGATCTTGCCGTAGAACATCTCGTTCTCTGACGGCATTGTGGTGAAGGTGTCGAGGTTGTGCTCGATCGGGTCCGCGTTGGCGAAGAAGTGCGGTGTCTGGACGAGGAAGAGATTGGGATCCTTCGAGAAGTATCCGACGGTCTCCTGCAGGAAAGCGCGTTCAGGCGCATGGTCGGCATCGAAGACGACGACCAGGTCGCCGCTGGTGCGCGAAAGGCCGCTGTTCAGGTTTCCTGCCTTGGCGTGGACGTTTTCGGCGCGCGTCAGATAGGTGACGCCGAGATCGGCGCACAGATCCTTGAGGACGATAGCGCGGTTGATTGCAGCCTCGGCGACAGCGGCGTCGTCGGAGAAACGCTTCTGGTCGGTGCCGCCGTCGTCAAGCAGGAACACTCGCAGCTTGTTGCTCGGATAGTGCATGGCCTTGGCAGCCGACAGGGTCATGGCAAGGATTTCCTTGCCCTCGTTGTAGGTCGGCACGAAAACATCGACGCTGGGCGCGTCCTCGTCCGAAAGACGCGGCGCGGCCTCCCGTTCACGCGGATCGGCGACGACGAACAGGCTGATCGCCAGCATCACGATGCAGTACATCTCCGCCGCATAGAGCACGACACCTGGAATGAACGAATAAAGGTCGTCGATCGGCGGCAGCGTGCTGGTCGTTCTCCAGTAGGCGTAGCGCAGGACGACGACGGAACCGAGCGCCAGAAACACGTGGCGCCAGATGCCGTCGAGACGAAGAACCGCGATAACGGCAAGGACCGCTATGACGGACAGCGACAGAGCCATTTGGACGGAGTTTCCAACCGGCTGTGTGACAAGGAACAGAGCGGTAAGTGTACTGGTTGCCCACAGTATTAAAGTGGCTAGCTTGGTCATTGATCGGCCCCAATGATTAACGGGAAGTTAAGTTTGAGCCGATACTAGGAATTTATAATCGGGAGGCAACCTGTATATATTATGCAAATTTGAAATGTTATTGAATAAATATCTATTTTTTAACTGTATTATTTCCGGATAAAATGTCAAAACATGTTTTTCTGCACATAAAATATACTTAACGCGACTGAAAGAAGCAAATTCTCTTGATTTTTACCATGAGTATTTAAGGTTTTGTGCAGAGGCTCCCTGCTAAATTAGTAGGTTCTTAGTTAATTTCGGAACCGAGAAGCCGGACTGCGTGCTACCCGAGATATATTTAATACGGCGCTTCATTTCCAGGTTGTTCGGTGACTTATGCTTGTGGATACGTTCTGCCGATCGCTGTAACGCATTTGCGCTCTCCGCTCTCCGCTCTCCGCTCGTCGCTCGTCGCTCGTCGCTCGTCGCTCGTCGCTCGTCGCTCGTCGCTCGTCGCTCGTCGTGGTTAGCGCCGCCAATGCCGTGTTCTTTGCCAATCCGCTCCCGAAGATGGCTCCGCGAGGCTTTGGAAAAATCACCACGCGGGGAGTGTTCGCGCGGGAGACGATTTCGACCTGCTTGTCACTCGGGTTGAATCTGCTTGGCACAGTTCGCGTCGTGCTGATTGACGGGCCGCAATTTTCATCGCAGCATTGAACAGCAGGTTCGAGGTTCGAATCCTTTCACCGGTTTCATCTACGGCGTTGCCCGTGTCTCGTCTAAAATCCAGTCCCGGAACGCGATGACCTTCGGATGGTCACCGTTTCCCGTTCGGTAGACCAGATCATAGCCCCATTCGACGTCGAGTTTTGCTATCGGGAACGGGGCAATGAGACGCCCTTGCGCGAGGTCCTCGGCCACCAGAACACTTCGCCCCAGCGTGACGCCTTCGCCTCGGATGGCAGCTTCGATTGACATGCTGCCGTGGCTGTAGCCCGGACCGCGGGTTTTCGAATAAGGCAGCGCCATCAACGCGAACCATCGCTCCCAGGTCGTGGTCATGCCGATCTCGTGGATGAGCTGACATCTGTCCAGGTCGGCAGGGTTTGAGAGCCCACGCGCCGTCATCGCAATGTGCCGCGCGCTGGACATCAGCGTCACGGCCGAAGGCATCGAGACGCAGCAACAAATGGACGATTTGCGTGCTGAGGATTGTGATCAAACTGCCTCCGCGACGCGCGACGGATCGCAGCGTTATTGCAGTCACCCCAAACCGGATCCAAGATTGTTTCAATCCTTTCGGTCATAGCACCATCCCGGTTCGAAGACTTTCCCAAGTTCCCTCATCCTCGCGATTAGCGGACGCGGCTGTCGATCCATGCACGCGTCTCATCAAGGACCTCGTCGGATAGTTCAGGATCATCAACCGCTCTGGCAAGGATAACGGCCCCAACCATCGCGGCCCAGCTTCCGATCGCTACGCGCCGTCTGTCAGCCTTCTCATGTTCCGGGAGGGCATTCTCAATTCGGGAGAGCTGTTCGCGCAAACCTTCGGTCATGGCCGCTTTTGCCGCGGGCGTCTGGTGACGAACTGCTGCAGCCAGACCTGCCGTTGGACAGCCGGTGGACGCGTTGTCCCGGTGACGCGGCGCGAGATAGGAGCGGACGAAACCGCTGAAGTCAGCGTTTCCTAAGCTGTCTCCCGCAAGCGCATGCGCTAGGGTCTGCGCCACCAGATCGTCCTTTGAGCGGAAGTGTCCATAAAATCCGCCATGGGTCAGTCCGACTGCCTTCATGATTTCCGAGACGCTAACCGCCTCGAACCCCTTGTCCTTGAACAACCGGCTGGCGACGTCCAGAATCCGGCGTTTGTTTTCCGCCATCTGTTCTCGGCTGACGTTCATTTTCAAAATTCTCCGTAACGGCCGTTGACATAAACATGATGACCGTCATATTTATGGGTAATCGTGATGATGATCATGAATATAGAGTCAATGATAGAAAAGAGCAACACAATGAGCCAAAGTCCCGCAGTCCTGATCACCGGCGCCTCCACGGGCATTGGCGCAACCTATGCCGAACGCTTTGCGCGCCGCGGACACGATCTGGTGCTGGTCGCCCGAGACGCGGCACGTTTGGATGCGCTGTCGGCCCGTCTGCGCCAGGAAACCGGCGTGACGATCGATATCCTCCCGGCCGATCTCACCAAAGCTGAGGATCTCGCCAAGGTCGAGACCAGACTGCGCGACGACACGCGGATTGGCATCCTCGTCAACAACGCCGGAACGGCGATCGGTAAAAGCTTTGTCGACCAGAACGTCGACGACATGACCAGGCTGATTGCGCTCAACGCAACAGCGCTCGTCCGGCTTTCGAGCGCCATCGCTCCGCGTCTTGCAAATGCTGGCGAGGGCGCGATCGTCAATATCGGTTCGGTCGTGGGCCTTGCGCCGGAATTCGGAATGACAGTTTATGGCGCGACCAAAGCCTTTGTTCTGTTCCTGTCGCAGGGGCTGGCGCACGAACTCGGACCGAAGGGCGTCTACATCCAGGCAGTCCTTCCCGCCACGACCCGGACGGAGATCTGGGATCACGTCGGCGCCGACGTCAACACCCTGAACAACGTCATGGAAGTGGGCGATCTCGTGGATGCGGCTCTGGTCGGCTTTGATCGCCGTGAGTTGGTCACCATCCCACCGCTTCCAGATGATGGCCAGTGGGGTGCATTCGACCTCGCCCGGAAGACCATGATGGCCAACTTCGGCAATGCGCTGCCTGGCGAACGTTACCGTAACCCTGCTTGAAGAGCACCAACCCACCCCGATAAAGGCCGCCTTCGCGGCAGTATAGGTAAACCATGACCGAAAAGACACTTTTTGAACCCTACTCCCTCGATGCCATCACCCTTTCAAGCCGGATCGTCATGGCGCCACTGACGCGCAATCGCGCCGGTGCGGGCCTCGTGCCGAGTGATCTCGCCGCGGAATATTACGGCCAGCGTGCGAGCGCCGGACTGATCATCACCGAGGCGACGCAGGTTTCCAGGCAGGCCCAGGGCTACCAGGATACGCCCGGCCTTTACACGCCTGAGCAGATTGCGGGCTGGCGGAAGGTTACGGATGTGGTTCATGCCAAAGGCGGACGGATCTTCGTTCAGCTCTGGCATGTCGGTCGCGTCAGCCATGTTGATCTTCTTGGCGGTGACGCACCGGTCGCACCCTCGGCGATCCGTGCCGGGACCAAAACGTTCGTGAATAATGGTTTCGCCGACGTATCTGAGCCTCGTGCCCTTGAGCTTCATGAGCTTCCCGGCATCGTCCACGACTTCCGTAAGGCCGCAGCCAATGCCATCGCGGCGGGCTTCGATGGCGTCGAGGTTCACGGGGCCAATGGCTATCTGCTCGAACAGTTCGCCAAGGACGGCGCCAATATCCGCACCGATGCCTATGGCGGCTCGGTGGAAAATCGTGCCCGTCTGATGCTGGAAGTGACCGCAGCGGTGGCGCAGGAGATCGGGCCTGAGCGCACCGGCATCCGGATTTCGCCGGTCTCGCCCGCAAACGGCATTTCCTGCAGCGATCCCCAGGCGCAGTACGATTATATCGTCGACCAGCTCGATGCGCTTGGCATCGCCTACATTCATGTCGTCGAAGGCGCCACCGGCGGTCCGCGCGACGTCGCGCCCTTCGATTACGGATCGCTGCGCCGCCGCTTCACCAAGACCTATATCGCCAACAATGGCTACAGTCTCGACCTCGCTAAGTCGCAGCTTGCCGATGGCAAGGCGGATCTTGTCGCCTTCGGCCGTCCGTTCATCGCCAATCCGGATCTCGTGGAGCGGTTGCAGAGCGGCGCGCCGCTGGCTGAGATCGACCCGGCGACGATCTATGGCGGCGGTGCCGCGGGATATACCGATTATCCCCGCTTTACCGAGACGTCCGGCAGTTAAGCCATCAGGGGCCGCGCTTCGGTGCGGCCCCGCTCTCAATATAAGCTCGCTTTTACCATCGCACGACGATGTTCTCATTCCATCGGCCCGATTGCGGGCATAAGCAGGCCCATCATGACCGACGCACCCCTGAAGACCGCATCGACACATCCCTATCGCGACGTTCCCAACCGCTTCGTCACCGTGGAAACATCCGCTTTGCCTATCGCGAGCTTGGTCCGCGCGGCGGGGTCCCGCTGGTGCTGCTCAATCACTGGGGCGCTGTTCTCGACAATTTCGATCCACGGATTGTCGATGGGCTTGCCGCTTCCCATCACATCATCACGCTGGACTACCGGGGGATCGGCCTTTCCGGGGGGACTGCCCCGGTGACCATCGATGAGATGGCCCGCGACGTCATCGCTGTCATCGGCAAGCTGGGCTTTGCCACGGTTGACCTGCTGGGCTTTTCGCTGGGCGGCTTCGTGGCGCAGGATATCGTGCTGAAAGCGCCCGGCCTGGTGCGCAAGCTTATCCTGACCGGCACGGGGCCTGCGGGTGGAGTGGGCATTGAGCGGGTCGGCGCTGTCTCATGGCCCCTGATCCTCAAGGGCATGTTCACCCGGCGGGACCCGAAGACCTACCTGTTTTTCACCTCGACCGCCAATGGACGTCGGGCAGCGCAAGACTTTCTGGCGCGCCTGAAAGAGCGTAAACTGGATCGCGACAAGGATCCGACACCGCGTGCCTTCCTGAGCCAGCTTTCAGCGATCAAGGCCTGGGGGCGCCAGGCGCCCCAGGAACTCGGCCGGATCACCATTCCCGTTCTCGTCGCCAATGGAGACAATGACATCATGGTGCCGACGTCCAACATCCGGGATCTGGCGCGACGGCTCCCGAATGCCGAGCTGGTGATCTACCCCGATGCCGGCCACGGCGGGATATTTCAATACCATGCCGAGTTCGTCCCAAAAGCGCTGGCTTTCCTGGCTGCCTGACCTGACAATCGTTTCACACTGGAGAACGACCGTGAAAGCCTTCGTCGTCGACAAATACAAGAAGAAGGGTGCTTTGCGCCTGGCGGACATGCCCGATCCGGTCATTGGCGCCAATGATGTGCTGGTTCGCATCCACGCCACCGCAATCAACCTTCTCGATTCCAAGTTGCGCGACGGCGAATTCAAGCTATTCGTGCCCTATCGCCCGCCCTTTATCCCAGGTCACGATCTGGCCGGAACGGCCGTCCGCGTCGGCGCCAATGTGCGTAAGTTCAAGGTCGGGGACGAAGTGTACTCGCGTCCGCGCGATCTGCGAGCGGGCACCTTTGCGGAGATGATCGCGGTCGATTCGGCAGACCTCGCGCTGAAACCCACAAGCCTCTCCATGGAGCAGGCCGCGTCGATCCCGCTTGTCGGCCTGACCGCCTGGCAGGCGCTGATCGAGGTCGGCAAGATCAAGCCCGGTCAGAAGGTGTTCATTCAGGCCGGTTCCGGCGGTGTTGGCACCTTCGCTATCCAGCTCGCCAGGCATCTCGGCGCCATCGTCGCGACCACAACGAGTGCCGCCAATGCTGAATTGGTCAAGAGCCTCGGCGCGGATGTGGTGATCGACTATAGGACGCAGGACTTCGAACAGGTGCTGTCCGGTTACGACCTGGTGCTGAACAGCCAGGACGCCAACACGCTCGCAAAGTCGCTGCGCGTGCTGAAGCCGGGCGGAAAGCTGATCTCGATTTCCGGCCCGCCGGACGTGCCCTTCGCCAAATCCTTGCGGCTGAACCTGTTGCTGCGCTTCATCATGGGGATGCTCAGCCGTAGCATTATTAAAAAGGCTAAGGCCCGTGGCATCGACTACGCCTTCCTGTTCATGCGCGCGAATGGTCAGCAACTGACCGAAATCGCCAAACTGATCGACGCCGGCGTCATCCGTCCGGTCGTGGACAAGGTGTTTCCCTTCGATCAGACGGCGCAGGCCTTGGCCTATGTCGAAACCGGTCGGGCCAAGGGAAAGGTCGTGATCACTGTTGATGGCTGATTTATAGCATCAGTGTTCTGCGATCGGTTCGGTCTCTGCTATCGCTACTGGGGATGTCCGGGCTCAGAACGAAGAAACTCTGCCAGATGATCGGCGACCTCTCGGGCTGGAGATCGGGGAAAAGTCGCCCGAAGCCTCGACGGTTGTTGTAGATCCTGCCGGATTAGATCATTGCGCGCACGGCGGGAATAATCTGTCTCAGATTGTCGAAAAGTCCCGACTGGTCGGCCGTCGGCTTGATCGCTTCATAAAGCTTTCCGCCTTCCGACATGAAGTCGTTGTAGGGATCGACAATTAGAAGAGCTGTTCCGTCGGCTTTATAGGCTGGGCTTGTCATACGCGTTCTCCATTTTTGAGGGCAGCGATGGTCTCACCGACGGCTCTGAATCTGGGCGCAGATGTACGCCGAGTCACTACAAAATATGTAGCAATATGTAATCCAGTCAACGTTGCTACTAAAAAAATAGTCACTATGTTGAAGCTGGTTTCTGATTTGGCCAGCCTCCTGCCTTTGAAAGCTGGCGCCCTTTTACGAACGGATATGTGACGTGACACCAGACGAGGCGACAGAGGAGACGTTGTGCCCGATTGCCCGCACGCTCAACGTTGCATGCGATCGCGGGACTCTATTGATCATGCGTGAGCTTTCAATGGGTAATCATCGGTTCGATGAGATCCAGGCACAGACCGGACTGTCGCCGACGCTATTGTCGGCACGCCTAAAGCGCCTTGAGGAATCAGGCCTCATCGAGCGACGGATCTACTCGAGCAAACCGCGCCGTTACGAGTATCACGCTACTGAAAAGGGACTGGATCTTGATGCGATCCTTGTGATGCTTCGCGCCTGGGGCATGAAATGGACACCTTACGATGACGGTCAGGGCCCCGCCATCAGCATAACGGACAGGGAGACAGGGAAGCAGGTCGACCAGGACACGTCCATCAGTGCCAGCTTCCGTTTCAGTGATTACGATGGCACTCTCAGCGCCGAATTTGCAAACGAGCGTGCGTTACGACGCAGCCGGTTTCAGCAGGATCGGCGAGCTAAGTCCTCGTAGGGTATACCCCGCCTACGTCATCGCATGGTCATGCTGGAGCCTAAACTGCCAGCAGGCTGTGTATCGTCTCCACCACTCTGGCATAATCGTATGGTTTCGCGAAAACGGTATATCAGCCGCTAGCAAGCCGACAGGGCTCACTCGCCCCGACGTCACAATGATTTTGATAGGGGGCCACCGATCCCGAACGAACGCAGCAAGCTTGATGCCGTCCATGCTTCCCGGCATATCAATGTCAGTAAATACGACCGATATCTCTGTATGGTTTTCGATGGATACGATGGCTTCGTCAGCGTCGTTGGCCGCAAACACAACGAAGCCTTGATCCTCAAGTTCATTCGCGATTGCGTAGCGAATGAGTGCTTCGTCTTCGACAATCAAAACGGCAATGGGGTTTGACACGATACCGGGATCTCCAGAGAGAATGCGGCTCTGCTTCAAGCCTGACAGAAGTTTGTCTGATATCGTACCAACTAGCGTCCGCTAATGCTCCTTCCAGAGCTTTTCCGAATTAACTCGTGAGGTGTGTCTCTTTTAATTGACGGTGCCCAAGCGCGTAGTTCGCCCCTTGAGATCGTGAACGAATGACCGGCAACTGAACGCAACCAGACGCGTTCAGTGCAACCTTAAAAAGTATTTATGAATTGATCAAAACTAGGCGTTGACGAAGCATGACTGTCGGCGTATACAGGGCTCATCGATCTTTTGCTTGCCGAGCTTTGTCTACCGCGCGATTGGCACCGCGCTTTAAGCGAACTTCCCTCTCAAAAATAGTCGGTTTTCCCCTGCGTGGCATGAGCTACGCGGTTCCTCACTCTATGCTTTGAAAGGGTTCATCATGACCACTGGCACAGTAAAATGGTTCAATTCCACCAAAGGCTTCGGCTTCATCCAGCCTGACAACGGCGGCGCTGATGCCTTCGTTCATATTTCCGCTGTCGAACGCGCTGGCATGCGCGAAATCGTCGAAGGCCAGAAGATTGGCTACGATCTCGAGCGCGACACGAAGTCGGGCAAGATGTCGGCCTGCAATCTGCAGTCCGCTTAATCGATATCTGCTTCCTTTTGACCACGGATGTACTGGCACTGCCGGGAGCAATTATCAGTTTCAGGCCAGGCATAACGCCTGGCCTTTTTCGTTTTGGCCTAAAGCCACGTCGAGGAAATTCAATGACAGAAACATATAGCAAATCTCGCCAGCGTGCCGAGACGGCCTTCGGCAATCTTCAGACGGAGTTCTTCGCCAAGAACAATGCAGCGGGAGAGCTCGAATCGGTAGCTCAGGCGCGTGACGCCAAGACCTTGAGGCTGCGCGAAGCGCGGCTCGCCAAGGAGCAAGCCGACCGGATCTCCGCAACATCTGCCCTGCTTGCCAAACGATCGAAATCCCGCTGATCATCCCTAATCAGAATATCAGGATTAAAAATTTGAGACACGCCAGAAGCAACGAGCTCACTGACCGACGCTCCGCTGCTGCAGACGACAAGGCAGCTCTTCTCACAGTATACCGAGCAGCAAAGACGGCAGCAGAGCCATTGCAAGCCGCCAGACAGGCGGAGCGCATCTCGCTTGTCGAAGCCCGCGAAGCGCGCCGTGCGGGACGGGAACGACTGAAAGTCGAGGAGCGCACCCGCATTAAAGCGCTTGAGGCGCAAGAGCAGGCAGCCATCAAGGCAGTGGCCGCGGCCGAGATTGAGGCGCGACAGTCGGCCGAAAACGGCCGGATATCGCGTGTCGTTGGAGATGAGGCCGCCCGCAAGGCTGAACGCGACAGATGCTACGCCGCTCGTAAGGCCCGGCAAGGTCGGCCAGCTGACAATGAAGCTGGGTCTCGTGAAAAACACCGCGCCAGCCGAGAGCCGCCCACAGCGCGAGCTCCTCCATCATAAGCGGCCCCATCCCGCTCTGCCAGACGGGGCAGTAACATGACCAATCTTGCGAGGAGCACCTACAGTTCTGGGCGATGTGATTTATCGCAATATCGGCTCCAGCAAGTGAGCTCGATTTTACGGTCAGGTAAATGTCGCCTCCCGGGTTTAGGGCCTCGGGAGTTTTCTGTTGAAGGGTGTTGGTGAGCCGGTGGATCTCTTTACGACGCGTAACCTCGCCTTGCTCCTCAGAGGAGAAACGCGTGATGACTTCACTCTCTCAGGTTGAGGCAGGCTGCAGCTGCCCTACAGATTTTAAGGCCAGGCGGCGTAGCTGGTTTCCGAGCGCACCGGTGCTAGCGTGATGCCCTGCCGATAGGCACGGGGCGAGACGCCAGCGCTACGCTTGAAGAAGCGGCTGAAATAGGCGGCGTCCTTGAAACCGAGGGCTTCAGCCGCTTCCGAAATCTGCAAGGTCGAGCTGTCGAGCAGCGTCGTCGCTTCTTGGATCAGACGGGCATGGATGAGTTCCATCGGCGTGCGGCCGGTGGTGCGGCGAACGGCCGTGTTCAGTCGGTCGGCGGTGACGCCGAGGGTTTCCGCATAGGCCTCGATGCTCCAGTGGTCGCGGTTATGCAATTCAACCAGATGGACGAAGCCGCGCACGATGGTTCGCGGCGAGGGCTGCGGTTTTGCCGCGACCGGTGTGGCGATGCGCCAGATGGCGATCAGAAGCAGCGCGAGGTGATGGCGCACCACTTCTTGCGCGCCGGGCTGGGCGGCTTTCAGTTCCTGCTCAATCGTGGCGATGGTGAGGCTGAGCTTGCGCGCCTCCGCAAGCAGGATCGGGGCACCGAGGATGGGTTGGGAGATCACGTCGCGCACCGGAGCAAAAACGGCGCCTGTTGGCATGGAGGAACCGAGCAGCACGTCCGGCACAGCAAGGGCGGCACCTTCCGCCCCGGCATCAAAGGTAATCGCACCGGTTTCACCCGCAGGCGTCCAGAGAAGGGAAGGGGCCGATAGCGAGAGTTCGCGGTTTCCCAGCCTGATCTGGCCGCTGCCCGAGAGCATCACGAAGATGCGATTGCGCGTTCCGCGAAAAGTCCACTCGGAACGGGAAAGCGCGCCTTGAAACAACCTCGCCTCCGCCAGCGGGGCGACATTTTGCTGGAAACCATGGCTCGCGATTGTGTGCAGTTGCGAGAAGTTGCTGTTTGGCATGGATTTTCCGGATTTGAGGTCAATCGGCTTGGTGCATGTGTGTCATTGCGCACGGAGTAAGTGTTAGATCACCTCCGTGAAAAGTACAAATTTCTCCTGTAAAAGTCTATTCATTCCCTTCCATAGCGAGCGTATCGTTCCCGTCGTCAAACCCTGATGTGACCGGCGGAGGAGTATAGCTGGCACGCCAAGGCGACGGAACGGCCCGTGGGAGCGGGCTCTTGTGGGAGGATAATCCATGAAAACCTATCGACGCAGGCATGTCCTGCGCACGACGGCTGCTGTCCTGGCGCTGAGTGTAACTGGTCTTGGCAGTTATGCCCTTGCGCAGGACAAGACCTCGGTGCGCATCGGGTATGCCATTTCTAAGACCGGCCCGAATGCCGGCGGCGCGGGCATCACAACGCTTCCCAACTACCAGCTCTGGGTGAAGGACGTGAATGATGCCGGCGGGCTTGAAATGCCCGATGGCAAGAAGCTGCCGATCGAGCTTATCGAATATGACGATCGCTCGTCGTCTGAAGAAGTGGTGCGCGCGGTCGAGCGGTTGGCGACGCAGGATCAGGTCGATTTTATCCTCGCGCCCTGGGGCACCGGCTTCAATCTCGCTGTCGCGCCGCTCTTCGATCGCTACGGTTATCCGCAGCTCGCCGTTTCAGCCGTCACCGACAAGGCGCCTGATTTCGTTCAGCGCTGGAAGAAGAGCTTCTGGATGCTGGGCGGCGGGCATGATTATGCCAAGGCGCTTGCCGCGATCCTTGCCGAGGCCAGCAAGGCCGGCACGATCAACAACAAGGTGGCGATGGTTTCCGTTGCCGATGGTTTCGGTATCGATCTCGTAACCGCGGCGCGTCCTGCCTTCGAGGAAGCCGGCATCGAACTTGTCTACGACAAGAGCTATCCGGTCGGTACGTCCGATTTCTCGCCTATGATCAATGAGGCGAGCGCGAGCGGCGCCGATACCTTCGTTGCCTTCTCCTATCCGCCGGATACGTTTGCGCTGACCCAGCAGTCGCAGGTCGCCAGTTTCAATCCGAAGGTGCTCTATCTCGGCGTTGGCACGGGCTTCCCGATCTACGGCAAGAACAATGGCGACAATGCCACCGGCATCATGAGCCTCGGCGGCATCGATCCGAACAACCAGGAAAACGCCGCCTATCGCAAGCGTCATGAAGCGGTGACCGGCGTCGCGCCCGATTATTGGGGCAGTGTCATCACCTATGCCAGCCTGCAGATGCTGCAGGAGGCGATCAAGCGCAAGGGTCTCGATCGCGAAGCCGTCTCGGCAGAGCTTTCGGCCGGTACGTTCCAGACCGTGCTCGGCGAGACGAAGCTTGAGGAAAACCAGCTGCGCAAGCTCTGGTGGACGGGACAGTGGCAGAACGGCCAGTTCGTCGGGGTTGCCCCGGCCGATCATTCCGGCGTGAGCAAGATCGTTTTGCCGCGTCAGGCCTGGAAGAAATGAGCTGAGGCATCTTTCCTCTGTCCCCGCATGCGGGGAGAGAGGACGATCGGAGCTTGAAAATGCTTCCGCTCCAAACCGCAGGGCCGCGCCGCAAGGCGGACGTGGCGCGGTCCTGCCGATTTTGCATATGACATAAGGAGGAGGCCGATGCTCGTCACGGCCCTTTTGTCCGGGCTGGTGCTCGGCGGAACCTATGCGCTGGTGGCAATGGGGCTGACGCTCCAATACGGCATCGCGCGCATCATGAACCTTGCCTATGGCGAGATGATCATTTCGGCATCCTTTCTGGCCTATGTGCTCTATGCCGGTGCCGGCATCAATCCGGTCGTCGGTCTGCTGATCGCAGCACCTGCCGGCTTCCTTCTAGGCTATGTCGTCTATGGCGTGATGATGCGGCCGCTGGTGGCGCGCGCCAGGGACAAGGCGAGCCTGGAGATCGATTCCATCCTCGCCACCTTCGGCCTGCTTTTCGTCATTCAGGGCGTGCTGCTCGTCATTTTTGGCGCGAACTTCACCAGCTACAACTACCTGAATGTCGCGGTTGATGTCTTCGGCACCAATATCGCGGCAAACCGGTTGCTGGCGCTGCTGATGGCACTGGTGCTCGGCGGCGGGCTCTATCTGCTGCTCACCCGTACGCTCTGGGGCACGGCGTTGCGTGCTGTCGCAGTCGCCCCGGCGTCGGCACCGCTGGTCGGTATCAATGTCGACAAGGCTGCACGCATGGCCTTTGCGTTGGGCGGTGCGCTGGCGGCAGCCGGCGGGGTCGTCATCTCTATGTACCAGACCTTTACCGCGACCACCGGCGTCGTTTTCACCATGAAGGCGCTAATCGTCGTGATCATGGGTGGAGTCGGCAATGTACTTGGCGCGCTGTCTGCAGGGTTGATCCTCGGCCTCGTCGAAACCTTCGTCGCCACCTATATCGATCCCGGCCTGACGCTGGCGGCGACCTACGGCATCTTCCTCGCCATCCTGCTCTGGCGTCCGGCCGGCCTGTTCGGGAGGGCTTCGCGATGAAGAGCGTCCTTTCCCTGCAGGTGGCATTGTTTGTCGCTGTCGTTGCAGTCCTTGCCTTCCTGCCTGCCTTCGCCAGCCCCTATGGCCTGACGCTGATGATCGGCATGCTTGGCTATGTGACGCTTGCGACCGCCTGGGCGCTGTTTTCCGGCCCGACGCGCTATGTCTCGCTTGCCACCGTCGCCTTCTTCGGTATCGGCGCCTATACGGTTGCCGTGTTCAGCGAGAGCATGGCCTATCCGCTGGTGCTGCTCGTCTCGGCGGCGATCGGACTTGCCGTGGCAAGCGTCGTCGGCTTTGCGACGCTCAGGCTTGCCGGCGTCTATTTCGTGATCTTCACGTTCGGTCTTGCCGAACTGATCCGTCAGTTGGTGACCTGGTATGAGGTCAACATGACCGGCACGCTCGGCCGCTATATTTTCCTGCCGGTGACGCCGGAGGGAATCTATTGGCAGCTGTTAGCGCTTGCGGCGATCACCTTTGCGATTTCCTGGGGTGTCGGGCGCAGCCGTATCGGCCTTGCCCTGAAGGTGATCGGCGATGATGAAGTCGTGGCGGCCCATTGCGGCATCAATGTTGCCCGGGTGAAACTGGCGCTGTTTGCGGTCAGCTCCACGGTCATCACCCTTGTCGGCGCGATCCAGGCGCCGCGCTGGACCTATGTCGAGCCGGTGATTGCCTTCAATCCGACGGTCTCGTTTCTGACGCTGATCATGGCGCTGCTTGGCGGGGCCAACCGGCTGACGGGGCCGCTCCTCGGCGCTGTGCCGCTGTTCCTGCTGTTCGAATGGTTGTCGGCCAATTTCCCGAACCATTATTCGATCATTCTCGGCCTGCTGTTCATTGCCATCGTCTTCATTCTGCCACGCGGCGTGCTCGCCTTTGCCGAGGAGAACTGGAAGCGCTGGCGCAGGCATGAAGCGAAAACCGTGCCGGGAGTGGCAGAATGAGCGAACTTCTGACGATTTCGGGGCTTACCCGGCGCTTCGGTGGTCTGACGGCGGTGGATGCGGTCTCCTTCTCCGTTGGGCGTGGTGAGGTCGTTGCCCTGCTCGGGCCGAACGGTTCCGGCAAGACGACGGTGCTGAACATGATCTCCGGCCATCTGCCGCCGAGCGGCGGCACGATTGCCCTCAGCGACGAGATGATTTCCGGCCTTACGCCAAACCGCATTGCGCTCAAGGGCGTTGCCCGCACCTTCCAGCTGGTGCGCGGGTTGCCGTCCCTGACGGTGGTGGAGAATGTCATTGCCGCACTCGCCTTCGGCCGGCGCAAGCTCTGGGGCGCGGCTGCCCGTACGGAAGCGCTGGCGCGATTGGACGAGGTAGGCCTTGCCCATCGCGCCGACGAGAGCGCGCAAGACCTGACCTATATCGACCAGAAGCGCATGGAACTGGCGCGCGCGCTTGCCGCCGAGCCGGAACTGCTGCTGCTCGACGAGTGGCTGGCGGGGCTGAACCCGACGGAGCTGCGCACCGGCATCGAGCTTATCCAGTCCCTGAAGGGGCGGGGGATTACCGTGCTGCTGGTGGAGCATGTGATGGATGCGGTCCGCGCGCTCTGCGATCGCTGCGTGGTGATGAATGCTGGGCGCAAGATAGCCGATGGGCCGACGGAAAAGGCGCTGTCCCATCCCGATGTCGTCACGGCCTATCTCGGAGGCGGCCATGCTTGATGTTGAAAACCTCTCGCTGCACTACGGTCGTCATGTGGCGCTGAACCGGGTTTCGGTTCGGGTGAGGAAGGGCGAAACCGTCGTCATCCTCGGGGCCAATGGGGCGGGCAAATCCTCGCTGCTGAAATCCATTGCGCGGGTGACACGGCCGGATGCCGGTTACAGCGTTTCGTTTGACGGACGTCGGATCGAGACGCTAGCGGCGCATGATGTTGTAGAAGCGGGGATTGCGCTCGTGCCGGAAGGGCGCGGTGTCTTCGGCGATCTGACGGTCGATGAAAACCTGGCGCTAGGCGCCTATGCCAGGCGGGCGCGGGCGCATGCGGCTGATAGCCGGGCCTTCGTCTACGAGCTCTTTCCGAAGCTTCGGGATCGGCGGGCGCAATTCGTCAACACCATGTCCGGCGGCGAGCAGCAGATGGTGGCGATCGGCCGGGCGCTGATGTCGAAGCCGGAGTTGCTGATGCTGGACGAGCCGAGCCTTGGCCTGGCGCCGTTGGTGGTCGGCGAGCTGTTCCGCAGTCTGGGGCGTATTCGCGAACGGGGCATTGCGCTTCTTGTCGTGGAGCAGAATGTGAAAATGAGCCTTTCCATTGCGGATCGGGGCTATCTTGCCGAAGCCGGGCGGATTACCGGCGAGGCGGCGGCCTGCGATCTGATGAACGATGCCGCCGTGCAGCGCGCCTTCCTCGGCGCCGCGGTCTGATTTTTATGAACGGGAGAAACCCATGAATATGCTGGGATTGAAGATCAACAATGCGGAAGTCGAGGCGACTGATGGCCGCATCTTCGAGCGGCTGAACCCGATTTCCGGTGAGGTGGCCTCCACTGTCGCGGCAGCCTCCGTCGAGGATGCGCGCCAGGCGGCCAATGCGGCGGCCAAGGCCTTCCCGGGCTGGGCTGCAACCGGCCCCGGCGCGCGCCGCAAGCTGCTGCTTGCCGCTGCAGACAAGCTGCAGGAAAAGGCGCCGCAATTCGTCGAGGCCATGGCGGCTGAAACCGGAGCGACAGCCGGCTGGGCAATGTTCAATGTTGGGCTTGCTGCCGACATGCTGCGCGAGGCCGCATCGCTGACGACGCAGATTGCCGGCGAAGTCATCCCGTCCAACCGTCCTGGCAGCCTTGCCATGGCGGTTCGCCAGCCGGCGGGTGTCGTGCTGTCGATCGCGCCGTGGAATGCGCCGGTTATTCTCGGCGTCCGGTCACTGGCGACGCCGCTTGCCTGCGGCAACACGGTCGTGATGAAGACCTCGGAGATTTGCCCGCGCACACATCGCCTGATCGTCGATGCGCTGCATGAGGCCGGGCTGCCGGAAGGTGTGTTGAACGCCGTTTCCAATGCGCCGGAAGATGCGGGTGCGATCGTCGAGGCGCTGATTGCGCATCCGGCCATCCGCCGTGTGAATTTCACCGGTTCGACCCGTGTTGGTCGCATCATCGCCGAGACGGCTGGGCGCTATCTGAAACCGTCGCTCTTGGAACTCGGCGGCAAGGCGCCATTCGTGGTGCTGGATGATGCCGATATCGAGCAGGCTGTCGCCGCCGCTGCCTTCGGCGCCTACATGAACCAGGGCCAGATCTGCATGTCGACGGAGCGTATCGTCGTCGATGACAGGATCGCCGATCGTTTCGTCGAGGCGCTGGCTGCGAAGGTAATGACGCTGAAGGCCGGCGATCCGCGCAAGGGCGACACGCCACTCGGCTCGGTGGTCGATGCCACGGCGGCGCAGCGGATCGATGCTTTGGTGCGCGATGCCGTGGCCAAGGGCGCGGTGCTTGCTGCCGGCGGAGCTGCATCCGGCACGATCGTCGATGCGACCTTGCTCGACCGGGTGACACCGGCGATGCGGATTTATGGCGAGGAAAGTTTTGGCCCGGTCGTTTCGGTGGTGCGCGTCGGTTCGGTCGATGAAGCGGTGCGGGTTGCCAACGATACGGAATATGGCCTGTCGGCCGCCGTCTTCGGCAAGGATGTGAACCGCGCCATGGCGGTTGCCCGCCGTATCGAATCCGGCATTTGCCACATCAACGGGCCGACCGTGCATGACGAGGCGCAGATGCCCTTCGGCGGCGTCAAGGATTCCGGCTACGGCCGCTTCGGCGGCAAGGCGGGCATTGCCGAGTTCACGGAGCTTCGCTGGATCACCATTCAGGATGGACCGATTCATTATCCGATCTGAACGGGGTTTTCTTCTCCCAGCGGGGAGAAGAGAGGGACAGAACCGCGCTTTTCGTGGGCGCTCACGTTCCTGCGGAGAGAGGGACATTGTTCAAACGGGAGGAAAAAACATGCAGGCACTTGCCGGCAAGGTCTGTGTCATTACCGGTGGTGCCGGCAGTCTGGGACTGGCAGCAGCAAGGCTGTTCGTCGATGAGGGCGCGCGCGTCGTTCTGGTCGATCTTTCGCTTGCGGCGCTGGAAGAGGCGAGCCGGGATCTGCCGGCCGTGCAGGTGATGCTTGTGGCGGCTGATGTCTCCTCTGCGCAGGATACCGAGCGTTATGTTCAGCTCGCGGTCGAGCGTTTCGGCGCCATCGATGTGCTGTTTTCCAATGCCGGCAATTTCGGTACCGTGGCGCCGATTGCGGACTATCCGCTCGATATTTTCGATGCGGTGCAGGCGGTGCATGTGCGCGGTGCGCTTCTGGCGGCGAAATGTGCCGTGCCTCACATGCGCGATGGCGGCAGCATCGTCATTACGTCTTCGGTTGCCGCAACGCGCGGGGATGCCGGGGTTTACGCCTACATCACCGCGAAACATGCGCAAGTGGGGCTGATGCGCTGCCTTGCCAAGGAGCTGGCGCCACGCCGCATCCGCGTCAACACGGTCCATCCCGGTCCCATCGATAACGGCTTCCAGCTGGCGGTGGAGCAGGGGCTCGGCGAGGCGATCGGGGCTGATGGAACCGAGTTTTTCAATGGGCTCATCCCGCTTGGTCGTCATGGCCGACCCGAGGAGATTGCGCGCTCGGTTCTGTATCTCGCTTCCGATCAATCGAGCTTCGTCACGGGCACGACATTGATGGTCGATGGTGGCATGAGTTGTTGATGGCGGAGGGACAGGACATGGACGGTAGATCAGAACCGAAGACGGCAACCATGACGGCGGGCGGCGCGCTGCTCGCCCGCATGAAGGCGGTCGGAATCGACTACATCTTTGCCAATTCCGGCACGGATTTTCCGCCGATCATCGAGGGGCTGGCGGAAGCCGAGGCAAAGCGGGTACCGCTGCCGGAAACGGTGATCATTCCGCACGAGAGCGCGGCCATGGGCATGGCCCATGGCTACTATCTGGCGACGGGGCGGATGCAGGCCGTGATGGCGCACACCAATGTCGGCCTTGCCAATTGCGCGATCGGCGCGATCAATGCCGCGACCGAGCATATTCCGGTGCTGCTGTTTTCCGGCCGAACGCCAGTCACCGAAAAGGGGCGTTTCGGTTCCCGTACCGTGCCGATCGGCTGGGGACAGGAGATGCGCGATCAGGCGGCCCTCGTGCGCGAAGCGGTGAAATGGGATGACGAATTGCGGTTTCCCGAGCATGTGGCGCCGATGGTGGATCGGGCGAGCGCCATCGCCATGTCGACGCCGCGTGGTCCCGTTTATATGAGCCTGCCGCGCGAGGTGCTCTGCCAGCCGTGCCCGACGGAAGGGCTCGACCGTCCGGCCACCATGGCGCCGGCCATGCATGCGCCGGACCCGGCCGCGATCGCTGAGGCGGCCCGCATTCTGTCTAGCGCCAAGAACCCCGTCATTTTCGCCCAGCGCGGGGCGGGCTCGGCGGAAGGTTTTGCAGCCCTTTCGGCGCTGGCGGAGACATGGGGCATTCCGGTCTGCCAGTATTGGGCGGTGCAACTGGCGATCCCGACCGATCATCCGATGGCGGCGGCTGCCGATCCGAAGCCGCTCCTGGAAAAGGCGGATGCTATTCTTGTCATCGATGCGCTGGCGCCGTGGTCGCCGGATATTCATTCGCTGCGGGAAGGGTGCAAGGTCATCCAGCTCGGGCAGGACCCGTTGTTTGCTCGCTCTCCCGTTCGCTATTTTCCGTCCGATGTGACGATTGCCTGCGATATTGCCGATGGCGTGATCGCGCTGAAGGCGGCGATGGACGGGATAGGAAAGACGTCGGCTACTTTCCGCGGCAGCGAGGTTGCAGCGACGAACCGGGCGGCCCGGGCGGAAACCTTACGCAAGGCGGAGGCCGGGTGCGGCGAGCCGATGAGCAAGGAATGGGTGAGCCTCACGCTCTCCCGCGCGATTGCAGGACGCGACGCGACCGTGCTGTCGGAACTCGGCTGCCCGCTGGCGCCTATGACGCTCTCGCATCATCGCGCCTGGTATCAGGAACCGCATTCGGGCGGCCTCGGCTGGTCGTTCCCGGCGGCACTTGGCATGCAGCTCGCGGACCGCAATCGTCTCGTCGTCGCGACAATGGGGGATGGCTCCTACATCTTTTCAAACCCCGCCGCCTGCCATCAGATCGCGGAGGCGATGGCGCTGCCGATCCTGATCGTCATCGTCAACAATGCCGAATGGGGCGCGGTGCGCCAATCGGTCGTCGGGCTTTATCCGAATGGCTATGCCGCCAAGGCAAACAGTGTGCCGTTGACCTCGCTAACGCCGGTGCCGGATTTCACCAAGATCGCCGAGGCTAGCCGCGCCCGTGCCGAGACCGTCACCCGTGGCGAGGACCTCGCCGGAGCGCTGGAGCGGGCGTTTCGTCATATCGACGAAAAAAAGACGCTGGCGTTGCTTGATGTCCGCGTCAGAGCATAACGAGGAGGAGAACCATGCCCGAACTTGCTAGGAATGAATTCTGGAAGGACCTGCAGCCGATCACCAAGGTATTCCAGCCCGATGCTCTGCCGGAGGTCTATCTGCAGAATGCACCGACAGAGGACGAGCGCTATTACGTGCCCTTCACCGAGACGGTGTCTTCCCGTCCGCTCTGGATTTCGCCCACACAGAACAAGTGGTGCGATATCCTGATGGCCAAGAAGGCCGGCCTTGTGAACCGCCACTACCACCCGCACGAGGTCTTTGCCTACACGATCTCCGGCAAATGGGGTTATCTGGAGCACGACTGGACGGCGACGGCCGGTGATTTTGTCTATGAGACGCCGGGTGAGGGGCATACGCTGGTTGCTTATGAACACGAGCAGCCGATGAAGGTATTCTTCCAGGTCAAGGGGCCGCTGATCTGGCTGGATGACACGGGCGAGTCGAATGGCTTTTTCGACGTGCACAACTACATCGCCCTCTGTCGCGACCACTATGAGAAAGTCGGTCTGGGGCGGGACTATGCGGAAAAGCTGTTCCGTTAAGCGGGTTTGGGCCCGGGAGGCGAGCCGTGCCACACATCCGCGGCTTTCTTTTCATGAAGATGTATTTCTCTGAATATAACGATAGTCACCTCTTGCTATACCCATTCAGATATTTCGATCAGAGGGAGCGATTGATCCATAGCATGTTGATGTCCACTTTCTACATCCTCGCTGCCCCATTTGGCATCGCGCAAAGTTCCATAAACAGGCGTAACCCCCGAAGTTTGCATTTTCATATACTTAAGCTATCTGGCCAACCTGTCGCCGGTTCGATTCCTGTCAAGATCAGTAAACACGTGTCCGGTCAGCGTTCCTTGTTCAGCCCGTCTCGGCCGGCAACGCGGTAGCTATTGGAGTGAATTGCTCCGGTACCTCGCTAGTTACCCTTTGCAGATCGATCCCTGAAAGGCTCCGCCGCTAGCAGGCTGTTGAAAAAGTCTGCGGCTTGGCCTTGAGGATGGCCTCGTCACCGTTGTTGTATGCGAACGTGATCTCGACCGAGCCATCGTCGAGTAGTTCAGCATGACCGTCGCCCGAGACTTCGTCCATCTCGTCAGATCCATACCATGTGAAGGAAACGGATGATGCGCCATAGCCGATGTCGAGGCTGGCTTGCATGGCACCGAAGGCAATTTCTCCGGAGCCATCTGGCCGAATGGTGATCATCGCTGGCTCGACCAGGTCGAGATATTCCCGATCCCAGATGTCTGCCGCTACAATCCGCCAACGGCCGACCAGGCTGCAGTTTGAACCCGCCTCACTCATGAGGACACCGCAATCAGCTTCGGTAACCGCACGAGATTGTAGGCCGCTGCCGCGAAAGTGAAAGCCCATCCGACGCGGTCGCGCCCGCGGAACTTCGTCTTGTCCTGCCCCGCGACGGTTTTGATCCAGCCGAACGCTTCTTCGATACGCTTGCGAATGCGCAGGCTGACCTCATAGCCGGGATGGCGTGTCGTGCGTCCGTCGATAGCCGAGCGGCGACCATTGACGTTCTGTGCCACGTGGGGCGTCACCTTCATCGACCGCAAATCTTTGACGAAGTCCTTTGTATCATAAGCCTTGTCGGCACCAAGCGTGATTGCCTGTGGCCGGTCGCAGAAGGGTTCAATCATGTGAAGAGCCGCGATGCGTTCGGCGTAACCGGTTGCTTCCGTCAGGTAAGCATTGACCAGAAGACCATGGCGGTTTTCCATCAACCCATGCCCCATGAAGGACAGCTTGGCCTCCTTGCCCTTTCCCTTCCTATACAGCTTTGCATCCGGATCGGTCGTTGATGCATGCGTCTCGTTGGAACGCTTTTCGCCATGGAAGTCTGCTTCCGCGTTGCGACCACCGCCATCCGACGGCGGTTCGTCCGAACCGTCCTTCGGCCTGAAGCTCTTCATCGACGCCCAGGCTTTGATCAGCGTGCCATCGACAGAGAAATGGTCTGTGGACAGCAGCCGCTTCACCTTGGGCTGGGAAAGGATTGCACCCAGGAACTTCGCAGCGATGTCGCCCTCAAGTAACCGGTCGCGGTTCTTCGAAAACACTGAATGGTCCCAGGCGGGATCGTCAACGCCGATGTCGACGAACCAGCGGAAGAGAAGGTCTTATTCCAACCGCTCCATCAGAAGTCGCTCAGAACGGATCGAATAGAAGGCTTGCAGAAGCATCGCGCGCAGAAGCTTTTCTGGCGCGATCGACGGTCGCCCGATCGGTGAATAAAGCGCTGCAAAATCTTGTTCCAATAAAACGAGCGCTTCGTTCACGATCTGCCGGATGGCCCGTAGAGGATGATCTTTTCGAACACGAGCCTCAAGATCCACATAGCTGAAGAGTTCGCCTGTTCTCACATCGCCGCCGCGCATCCATCAGCTCCAAATCGCAATAAAGCGAGTGAATCACGACGGTAGTCTCTATGCCAGCGCCTTTTTCAACAGCCTGCTAGTCGGCGCGCCCCAGTAGTCGCAAACAGAAATCGGTGAAGACACCGACTTTCGCAGCGCGATGACGTCGTGACGGATAAATGGCATAAAGAGGAAACGTCTCGTCGGGCCAGTCAGGAAAGATCTCGACGAGCTTGCCACTAGCCATGATGTGCCGCGAGCCAAGTTCCATGATCTGCGCGATGCCGGCCCCCTCGCAACAAGCTCCGATCATTGTCTCGACGTCCGAGACCATCAAACTCGCCGGCGGGCGTATTGGAAAGATCTCACTTCCGCGACGAAACTCCCATTCAAAGGCGCGCCCGGTGGTCGGGTCTTGAAAATCGATGCAAGTGTAATTGATGAGGTCGCGGGGATGCTCGGGCTGCCCATGTTTTTCTAGGTAGCCCGGTGACGCGACTGTCAAGATCCGGGTCTCCAGCATCTTGCGAATGGTGAAACCTGCCACTGTAGGCTCCCCAAAACGCAACGCCATATCGAAAGCGTCCGCAACTAGGTCGCCGATATGATCGCGCATGATCAACTCAAGCCGCAGGTCTGGATGCTGTTCCAGAAAACTAGCGAGCTCGCCGGCCAGAACCAGGCGGGAGAAGAAGGGATCGACATTCACTCGCAACCGGCCGCGAACTTTCTCCGTCGCATCTGCGGCATCCAAGGCGGCTTCCTCGATGCCGTCGAGATGGGGGCCAACACGCTCCCAGAACCGGCGCCCCTCATCTGTCAACCTCAAGGTCCGCGTCGTCCGGTCGAGCAGGCGTACACCGATGCGGGCTTCCAACCGTTGTATCGATCTGCCGACACCGGATTGGGTCATTCCCAATGCTTCGGCGGCGCGCGTCATCGTTCCCGCTTCCACGACCGCCATCAGGATGGTCACGCCGGATAATAGCCGTCCGTCATAGGCCATTGTTCCATGACTCCATGTCCGAAATCATATGACAGATATGCGCTGTCGTTCGCGGTTCAAGGAACCTAATTTGCGAGGATAAGCAGAAGGAACACAGCATGACGCAGCAATCGACAGTACTCGTACTCGGCGCATCGCGCGGCCTGGGATTCGCACTTGCCAGAGAATGGCTTGAACGGGGTTGGCGGGTGATCGCCACCGTTCGAACACACTCCAGCGAACTCAAAGATCTTGGTGCTCGATTTCCCGGAAGCCTGGAGATCGAAACGGTCGACATCGCGAATGCCGACAGCGTTAAAGCTTTGAGAGATCGTCTCGGCGGGCATCGCCTCGACGTCCTCTACATCAACGCCGGTATCGCTCGCTCCATCGAGAAGAGTCCTGCAGCTGCTGACGAGCGCGACTTCCTGGACATGATGCTCGTGAACGCGTTTTCGCCCGTTCGCGCCGCCGAACTTTTGCGGGATCTGGTCCCGGTGGGAGGAACAATCGCCATCATGACGTCAGAGCTCGGCAGCATCCATAACGCAAAGGGTGGCTGGCAGCTCTATTCGTCCAGCAAGGCGGCCCTCAACATGTTGATAAAGGGCTACGCCGCGCAGCATGAGGAAGACCGACACACGCTTCTCCTTGTTGCTCCAGGCTGGGTGCGCACGGAGATGGGCGGCTCAAATGCCGCGCTATCGATCGAAGAGAGCATCCCGCTCGTCGTCGATATGGTCGAAGCAAACCGTGGTAAGCCCGGGCTGCGCTACGTCGATCGTTTCAACGCAACGCTGCCTTGGTGATGTGGTACTGACTTGAGCGAAGACGGACACGAAGGGAAGGGGATTTCCTTCAGGCCGACGCCTTACCAATCGAGGCACCGCCATCGACGTGCAGGGTCTGCCCCGTGATGAAGGCGGCTTCGTCTGACAGCAAAAAGCCGATAGCTGCCGCGATTTCTTCCGGCTTTCCGAACCGCCCCATCGGCACACCAGAGAGATAACGAGCCTCGCCATCACTTCCGGCCGGGTTGTTTGCCCTGAACAATTCCGTCTCCGTGGGGCCAGGCGACACGGCGTTGACTGTGATGCCGGTCGCCGCAAGTTCAAGAGCCCAGCTGCGTGTGAAGCTGACGAGCGC
The DNA here is from genome assembly GCF_047304155.1 of Rhizobium sp. Rhizsp42. NCBI lineage: Bacteria > Pseudomonadati > Pseudomonadota > Alphaproteobacteria > Hyphomicrobiales > Rhizobiaceae > Rhizobium > Rhizobium sp. Rhizsp42. The sequence goes on from NZ_JBGLYS010000027.1 coordinate 85,425, forward strand.
AGCCTTTGCGGCGGCATAACTGGTGCGCTGCACGCTGCCCAGGACGGTGAGGCTCGAGATGTTGACAATCCGTCCCCAGCCCCGCAAACGCATCCCTGGGAGGGCGGCCTGTGTCGCCACGAGAGCCGGATGCAAATTGACGCGCATGACTTCTTCGAGCGTCTCGACAGCGATGTTGCCCAAAGGCTCCGCCCGCACAAGCCCAACATTGTTGACGATCCCGTCAATTCCACTCTCTTGGATTATGGTTGCAAGGCTAGTGGTGGAAGCCTGATCTGCGAGGTCAAGTTGGTGAAGGCGGCCGGGAAAGCCCTCGGTCGCGTTGCGGGCGATGCCGATGACCTCGTGACCCTGGCCGGCAAGCTGGTTCGCCAAGGCAAGTCCTATACCCTTGCTGGCACCCGTTATCAGAAATCTTCTCTTCATTTGAAAATCCTCGACCCTGCTTCCGAAGAGGCAGGGTCCTCTGGTGTTGACCGATCAAGCGGCGGCGCGGTTGGCTGCCGCACGAAGTGCCGGCAGCATGTCTTCCGGTTCCGGGCGGCGGGTATAGTCCGGGTTGACCTCGGCATAGAGGATGACGCCATCCTGGTCGACGACGTAGCGGGCCGGCATGGGCAGGGTCCAGCTCGGGTCACCGTTAAAGGCGGGGAGGTCGTTCTTCAGCGACTTGTAGAGATCGACCAGATAATCCTGCATCTCGAAGCGCAGGCCGAAAGAAGCTGCGACATCGTTATGCGTGTCGGACAGGATTGGGAAGGTAAGGTTGTTCTGGCGCAACGATTTTCGGCTGTTGACCGGGTTTTGCGGGGAAATAGCAACAAGCTTTGCGCCAAGTGCTTCGAACTGCGGGAGGGCTTCCTGGAGCGCCTGGAGCTCCATGTTGCAATAGGGGCACCAGACGCCACGGTAAAAGCTGATTACCAGCGGGCCATGCGCCAGAAGATCCGCCGACGAGACCGGATTGCCGTCAGGATCGGAGAGGGTGAATTCCGGCAACTTGTCGCCAGCCTTCAGGGCTTTTTGAGCAGCACCAGAGGCAATCAGTTCGGAAGTGGCGCGGTGCATCGTCTCGATCACGGAGTACGGCACGTTGTAAGGCGGCTTGCCGGCTTCGAAGTCAGCTCTGAAAGCGTCAAGCTTGGATTGAAGGGTCATCGTCATTCTCCTTGAATTGGAATTGGGTCTGGCGTGTCGGGCATTTTTGGACTTCAGGATGCCCCTGAAGTCCGTTGATAAACTTGAAAGGTGATCAGCCCTGTGCGGCCAGGGAACGAGCGACTTCGGCGGCGCTGATGCCTTCGAGAGCAAGACCGTAGCCACCGTCCTGATCGATGATCCGGCGCAGCTTCTGGGTGAGCGCGATGCGGGTATAGCTGGAGGTCAGCGGCGGAAGGGCGGCAATGCCCTCGGCGATCTCATGGGCGCGGGCAAGGAGCTTGTCAGCCGGCACGATCTCGTTGACGACGCCCCAATCCTTGGCGGTTGCCGCATCCAGTACCTGGCGGGTGAGGATGAAGTAGCGGCCGCGGATGCTGCCGATCACTTCGGGCCACAGCAGGTTGACGCCATCACCGGGCACGATCCCGAAGTCGAAATGCGGCTTGTCCTGGAAGACAGTTTCAGGCGTCGCAAGGATGATGTCGGTCAGAAGCGCATATTCGGAGTGCAGAAGAACCGGGCCGTTCAAGGCGGTAATCATCGGCACCTCGACGTCGAGGATGTTCATTAGAACCTTGCGGCCCTCGCGAAAGATCTTGTCGTAGCCGCGCGGCGAGAAGAAGTCGAAGCCGTCGGGACTGATTGCGTCCATGAAGGCATTGCCCGAGCCGGTGAGGATAATAACGCGGTTGTCGCTGTCGGCGCCGATCTGGTGGAAGAGTTCAACGAACTGCTCATGGGTATGGCCGTTGAAGACGAGCTTGCCGCCATCGGTGTGCAACGCGACTTCGAGCACGCCGCTTGCCGTGCGGGTCAGGCGGGCGTTCGGGAAGCTGTTCTTGTAGGATTCGAATTTGGACATGGTTATCTCCTTTGTGTTCAAGCGGGCATGGGGTTGGGAGGATCAGGCGGCGGGCCGCTGCGTTTCGATCAGGGCTTCGGTGCGAGTGATGGCCTGCTGGACGGCGGGGCGCGCAGCCACGGCGTCGTACCAGCGGGAAAGATTGGGGCGACCGTCAAGGGTGAGCCCGGGGAAATGTATTCGCCACATCCAGCCGAAATGGGCGATGTCGGCGATCGTGAACTCGTCACCGGCCATGAACGGCTGCGAGGCAAGCTTGTCATCGAGCAAGCCGAGGATCCGTTCCGCCTCGGTGGTGAAGCGGGCCTCGGCGATCGGCTGTGGTTCGGGTGACGAGCGCTTGAAGAAGCCGGCATTGCCGAAGGCGGGGCTCAAGCCCGAGGCGTGGAAGAAAAGCTGTTCGAAGACACAAGCGCGGCCGGCGCCATCCTTTGGCAATAGCTTGCCGGTCTTCTCAGCGAGATGGACGAGGATGGCAGCGCTCTCGGTCAGAACAAAACCGCCGTCCACCAGGACCGGCACCTTGCCGTTCGGGTTGAGAGCGAGGAATGCCTCGGCCTTCTGCGCGCCCATGCGCACATTGATAGGCTTGAGATCGTAGGGCAACCCCATCTCTTCCAGGGCGATCAGTACCTTGACGCTGTTTGGTGTGGCAAAGGCGTGGACTTCGATCATCTTCGTCTCCATCGGATCGTGTTCCGTTGGAGAGAGTTATGACCATTCCTGCAGACTTGCGGCAGGCGCGTTGAGGCGATAACGCTTATTCCGAAGGAGAATAAGCGATGGACCGGTTGCAGGCGATGACCGCATTCGTGCGGGTGGTGGAGACAGGGTCGTTTTCGCAGGCTGCCCGACAGATCGGCGTCGGTCAGCCGGCGATCTCGAAGACGATCGCGCAGCTCGAAGACCGGCTGCAGGTGCGTCTGCTGATCCGATCCACCCGCGGTCTGACACCGACGGATGCCGGCCAGCGCTTTTTCGAGCGAGCGCGAACAGCGATACAAGAAGCGGACGAGGCGGAGCTGGAAGCAAAGGGAGCAGGCGCCGGGCTATCCGGCCGCCTCCGCATCTGTGCCGCGACCACCTTTGCCAGGATTATGGTCTTGCCGCACCTGTCGCAGTTCATGGACAGCCATCCGGATCTCGAGGTCGATGTCATTCTGGACGACCGGGTTATCGATTTGGTCTCGGAAGGGATAGATATAGCACTGCGGATGGGAGAGCTGGCAGACACGTCAGCCGTCGCACGAAAGCTCGCCACAGGCCGCCGCTCCGTCATGGCGACGCCCTCCTATCTCGACCGTCACGGAATCCCTTCCGTTCCGGCGGATCTCGCAGCCCATCAGGCAGTCGTCTACACTCAGCTTGGCAACGCCTGGACCTTCACCCGCGAGGGAACGCAGGCTTCGGTCACTGTTTCCGGCAGGGCGCGATTCAGTGCCGCGGAAGGCATACGCACCGCTGTCCTGTCGCATATGGGCCTGGCGGTCGCCTCCGACTGGATGTTCGCGCCGGAACTGGCGGACGGCACGGTAGAACGCGTGCTGGAAGACTGGGGCCTTCCGCCGATTGATCTCTGGGCCGTCTTCCCGACCGGCCGGCTGGCCAGCGCCAAGGCGCGCGCTTTCGCCGATTTCGCGGGATCAATCGTTGCTGCCCAGAGCACGTAATCGAGGTTGATCGACGGCTCGTCCTCCGGCTAATGAGAGGTCGATGGTTCGATTTGGTTCAAAGCGGTATTCTTGTGGCATGAAGTGGAGAAGTCCGTCTTTTCCCGTTGAGAGTTCGATAGGTAAGATTAGCCTGCGAAGCATACAAACACTGCCAAGACGACGGCGACTAAAGTGGGATTACTCCGTTCATACTTGAGTGATACGTCCGTGGCGAGCAGCCCATGACGCGCTTGAAAGCAGTGCTGAACGCGCTGTCGGAGTCATATCCAGCCGTCATGGCAGCCGCCGCGACCGTCGTCTGCGGCTGCCGCAAAGCCTCGGCGGCCAGCATCATGCGCCAGCGCGTGAGATACTCCATCGGGCTGGCGCCGACGCGTGCCTTGAAGCGAAGCGCGAAGACCGTGCGCGACATTCCCGCGATCCCGGCCATCTCCGCCACGCTCCATCGGCGAGCCGGCGCTGCATGCAGGGCTGCAATGACCGAAGCGACGGGAGGATCAGCCAGTGCCGACAACCATCCCGCACGCGCGCCGTCCCGCGCCGTCAGATGCTGGCGCAGCGCCTGGATCAGGATCAGGTGGGAAAGGTGCTCGACAAGAAGGTCGCTGCCGGCTCTGGGCGTGCGCAACTCGGCCATCATCCGGTCCAGCGCCCAGCGCATCGCCGTCTGATCGGTTTCGTCGTCGATATGAACGACGGGCGGAAGCAGGCCCAGCAGCAGAGCGGAATCCGGACCGTCGAAGTCAAAATGTGCGGCGCAGATGAAGCAGTCACCGCCCCTTCCGTACGTGGCCACCGCGCCATTGCTTCGGCCCGCGAAGAAAAGGTCGGCCGCCACGGGCGCAAGGTCGGGATCGCTGCCAATGCGAAACGGACGGCCGCTCGGCAGCAGCACGCAATGGCCGGCTTGCAGGCGGAGCGGGCAGGACCCGTCCTCCATCGTCAACCAGCAGGCACCTTCCAACACCGCATAACAATAGAGGCCCGCATGCGGCGGGAACCGAATGGAGAGATCGCCGGAGGCATCCGTGGCGCCGGTCTTCAGCCGCCGCGGTTTCAGCATGGTCAAGATATCGGAAAGTGGATCCATTTTGGAACGATCACAAAGATTTTAAGATGTAACAAGCATAGATGGTTCGAAACAATGAAGCTAGTGTGGGAGGCCTTGGATGATCAAAGGATATTGTATGGCAGCTCCCCCACATCTTCGGCCGACGCGACATTGCGCATCGGCAGCGCTATGACGGCGGTGCCTACCAATCGTTCCCGTGGTGTCCGGCTCGGCTGGGCCGCTTCGGCGACAATTTCCACCGCGTTGGCTTTCCTTTCCTATCGCTATCTCGCCGGACAGGGACCCGTGCCTGCGAATGTCGCGGCCAATAGACATTTCGATCCGTGGATCGCCGTGCACGCGGCGGGCGCAGCGACGGCCCTACTTCTCGGACCCTGGCAGTTTCTGCCGGGTCTGAGGGCTCGCTGGCCGTCGGTCCACCGGTGGATCGGTCGCCTATATGCGGCGGGCTGTGCGAGCGGCGGGCTTGCCGCGCTCGTGCTGGCAACGGGTCTGACCACCGGGCCCGTGGCCGGTGCGGGTTTCGCCACCCTCGGCCTTGCCTGGCTTGCGACCACGTGTCTGGCGATACGCGAAGCCCTTTCCCGGCGCATCGCATCGCATCGACGCTGGATGATCCGGTCCTTCGCGCTCACGCTTTCCGCCGTGACGCTGCGCCTCTACCTGCCGCTCTCGGGCGCCCTCACCATCGACTTTCCGATAGCCTATCCCGTCATCGCCTGGGCTTGCTGGCTGCCGAACCTCATCCTCGCCGAGGTCTATCTCAGGCTTCGGGCGACAGAGGTCAATGCCGCGCGGCCCGTGACAATCTCTCAGGAGTGATCGAATGCGTATTTTCATGACCGGTGCCACCGGTTTCATCGGGCCGGCGCTGATCGAGCATCTGTCGGCAAAGGGCCACGAAATCACCGGGCTAGCCCGGTCAGAGGCGGCAGAGCAAAAAGTGCGGTCTCTAGATGCACGTCCGCTTTTCGGCAGCATCCTCGATGTCGACACGCTTCGTAGAGGCGCTGCCGAGGCCGACGCGGTCGTCCATCTCGCCTACAGCTTTTCGCCGGCCGACCTGCCGCGCCGGCGCCTGATCGGCGCTCTGCTCGGTGGATGGCCCGGCGACATCGTCGCGAGAATGATGCAGGCGATCACCGCCACGAACGACGCAGCCATCGATGCTTTGGCCGGCGCGTTGGCGGGGTCCGGACGCCCGATGGTGACGGCGTTCGCCACGATGGGCGTGGCCGGCCCCCCCGGCGTGCGCGCGGGACGCTTTGCCGTCGAAACCGACGCGCCCGATCCCCGCTCGCCCGGTTACGTTCGTGCAATAAGCGAGGTGCTGGTGGAGCACTGGGCGCAGCGGGGTGTTCGCGCGTCGATCGTGCGGCTCGCGCCATCGGTGCACGGCCGGGGCGACAGGGGCCTGGTTCCGCAGCTTGCAACAGCCGCCCGAAAGCATGGTGAGGTTCTCTATCTCGCAGACGGTTCCAATCGGTGGAGCGGCGTGCATATCGGCGATGCCGTCTCGCTGATCGCGTTGGCGCTGGAAAAGGGCCGGGCCGGGGGTGTCTATCACGGCGCCGCAGAGGAGGGTATCGCGTACAAGCAGATTGCCGAGATCATGGCCGAAGGTCTCGGACTTCCCGCCCGTTCCGCAACCTCGCGTCAAGCCAAGCGCCAGTTCGGCTTCCTGGCGCCCTTCGTGGCCGTCGACAATCCCGTCGATAGCCGGCGAACGCGGCAGGAGCTCGGATGGCAACCGGTTGGGCCGGCGTTGACGGATGATCTCAGAGGAGCGGATTATTTTGGCTTGGGCTAAGCTGAGCGCGCGAGGGAACGAGCCGGACGAAAACCGCCCGGCTCGTCGGTGTCATCGGGAGGATCAGAAGCTCACGATGATCTTGCCCCGCGCTCTGCCAGATGCCTGGCGTTCGAATGCCTCTGCGAAGGATGTGACAGGCAAGACGCTGTCGATCAAGGTCGAATGTCCCTTGTCGCGGTAGGCTTTGACCAGATCCGACAGCCGTTTGGCGTTCGACGTGTGAAACACGAACGCAGCTTCGACCTTGTGGGCTGCTGCCAGCGCCTGATCCGGGGGCGACACGGTCGAAACCAGCTTTCCGCCGCTGTGCAGCACCTTGAAGGAACCCTGTTGTGTCTCCCCGCCGATCGTGTCCAGCACGACGTCGACGTCGGAAACTATCTGGGTGGCATCGTCGGATCGATAGTCGATGACCTGAAGGGCACCCAGTTTACGGGCGATCTCCAGGCCGTCTCCCGACGCGGTGGCAATGACGCGGGCGCCGAGCCCTCTGGCCAACTGGATGGCGAAGCTGCCGACGCCCCCACTGCCGGCATGCACGAGCACGGTCTGGCCGGCCCTGAGATCCGCCATTTCGACAAGCGCCTGCCAAGCGGTTCCTGCAGCGGTCGGCAATCCGGCTGCGCTGCTGAAGTTCAGATCTTCGGGCACAAGAACCACTTGATTTTCCGGAACGATCGCATAGTCCGCAAACGCGCCGCCCACCGTCGGATCGAGCCGCGCGACGACCCGGTCGCCCGCTCTGAAGCGAGAGGTCAGCGAACCTGTCTTCTCGATCGTGCCAGCAAGATCCGTGCCGAGCGCTGACGGGAAGGTGAGCGGGAAGTAGGTGTGGACCTGACCGCGCTGCAGCTTGACGTCGAGAGGGTTGAGGGCTGCCGCCTTCACGGCCACAAGCACCTCGCCATCGCCCGGTACCGGGATAGAGACCTCCGTCAGAACCGGCGTTTGCGCATAGGCGGAGAGAATGATCTGTCGCATCGTGTAATCCTTAATTCTCGACCGGCCAGGCGCCCATCTGGGCGAACCAACCCATCCAGTCTTCCATGTGCCAGGTGTGGGTGATCCGGCCCTTGTCGAAAGCGTGGAACTCGTGGATCGGAAGCGAGAACGTGCGGCCGGTCGGGGCGACCCCGAACCAGTCTGCGACGTGACGGCCCGTGATCACGGCGCGGACCGCAGCCTTCTCCGGCCCACCGATCACATCGAGGATCTCGATCTTGATGTCGGCAAAAGCCTTTGAGAAGGCCACGATCATGGGCTTGAAGCCCTCCCGGCCTTCGGCTTGGCCCGGAGCCAGCGGGATGTCGTGCCAGTCGGGCACGACGCTGTCGTCGAGAAGGTCAGGGTTTCCCTCGAACGCATTGTAGAAGGTGCGAAGGGTCTGGAGATCGGCGGCCCCGATACCGCTGATGGAGAGGTGTTTGTCGCTCATGGCAATTCCCTTGGTTGGCGATAAGGGAACGTACGTCGTTATTTTTCATACTTGAAATTGATAAAGGATATGGCCTAACATCCATCTCATGGATTTACATGGCATCGACTTGAACCTTCTCGTCGCCTTCGACGCTCTCATGGCGGAGCGAAGCGTCACGCGTGCCGGGGTGCGGATCGGGCGCACGCAACCGGCAATGAGTGCGGCCCTGTCCCGCCTGCGTGCCCTCCTGCAGGACGAGCTTTTCATCCGCGGCCCCGAGGGATTGCAACCGACGCCGCGTGCGCTCGATCTTGCCGAACCCCTCGGTCATGCGCTTTCGGAGATCCAGAGAACGTTGGAGTTCACGAGGATTTTCGACCCGTCGACGTCGACGGTAACCTTGTCGATCGGCCTGTCCGAGCACGCGGCATTCGCCGTCCTGCCAAGCCTGCTCGCGGTCCTGCGCGCGCAGGCTCCGGGGATTGTCCTACGGATCCGCAACATCGACCACCGTGACGAGGTCATCACACTCCTGGATTTGGGGGAAGCGGACCTGACCATCGGCGTCCCACACACGCCGGCCGGTCGCATCCTCAGCAGACGCCTGTTCGAGGAACGTTTCGTCTGCGTCGTTCGCAAAGGTCATCCGCAAGGCGAGGCAGAGCTGACGCTCGAGACGTTTCTTCAGATGTCGCATCTGCTGGTTTCGCCCGAAAACGAGCGGTTTGGATTGGTCGATGCCGCGCTTGGGAAACTGGGACTGCGCCGCCGCCTTGCGCTCAGCCTACCGCAAATGTACGCAGCGCCGCAGTTGGTCGCGTCGTCCGACCTGATTGCAACGCTGATGAGGGGCGTGGTTGACGCCTGTGGATATCGCGAGCAGCTTCATGTGCTAAAACCGCCCCTGGACCTCGGCACGGCGACGTTCGACATGGCGTGGCACCGGCGCAACGACGTTCACCCCGCGCAGCGCTGGCTGCGTCAGGTGATCGGGTCGCTCTTTGAAAAGGCCTCGACCTAAATGGGCCACTGCCGAACCGGAGGGACATGTCGTTTGGCATTTAACTGTAAGAATGCGCCCGTCCCGACAGATCATGCCACTCAATTTTGAGGTGCACAGGTTCAAGTTTCGGCGCTTGACGCTCTCCGATCCGGGAATAACATTCTGTAATACTTAGCATTTTCCGATGAAGCTTGGCCATCGGCGGCCATCTTTTTCTACGCGGTGATTCTCACATTAAATGCCAAGTCGGACCGCCGAATCTCAAATTAGGTGCCCGATCTCAAATTAACTGCCGCGCTATCTTGTTGAAATTATTGGATGCGGAGTCTCGCGATTAAAGGGTCTTCCTCAATTTGTGTGGTTAACAAATCGTTAGTGGTCACGGCGCTATGGGCGGGCATGCGAACGAGATCGAAATGGTCGCCCGGTCCGGGCATTAAAGTGCAGAGCGTCGTATCCAGCGACGACGGTGATTGGGTTGTGTCTGCTTGTGGGCCATCCTCTGGCACATGCCCAGATTGCCAAAACCAAAGCAGAAGTCGGCATGGCTGGTCTTACCGCAGACTTCAGGACCTGCCGGTCCAAGGCAAGGAAGTGACGGTAAGGCTTCAGTTGAGCCGTTGGCGTTGCACAAATCGGCAGTGCAGACGACAAACATTCACAGACCAGGTCCCGGCGATTGCCTCCCCTTACGGCCGCAGGACAACGAGGGTCGCCGAAATAATTGGCCTGCTGGGGCACAGCACCGGCGGACGGCCCGGAGAGCGCTTGATGAGACGGCTTGGGATGCCGATCAGCGACGACACCATCCTTCGGCACTTGAAGCGCAATGCTTCACGGGTCGACGACGACCCCGCGGCACGGATCATCGGGATCGACGACTGGAGTTGGAGGAAATCCTGGCGCTACGGTACGATCATCGTTGATCTTGAACGCCGAAAGGTTATGGACATTCTCGAAGACCGGAGCGTGGCAAGCGTTGCACGATGGTTGAAGCGGCACCCTTCCATTGAGGTCGTCAGCCGAGATCGATGCGGACTTTACGCGCAGGCCACTCGTGAAGGTGCGCCCCAAGCGTCTCAGGTGGCGGACCGCTTTCATCTCATCCAAAATCTTCGTCTTGCTATCGAGGAACAGATGAGCCTCTCCGGTCGAGCTACAGGCAGGGCACTGCTACCAAACGAGGATATCGAAAACGATCATGACGATCGGGCTTTGCAAGTGCAGGCGCCTGAAACGCCTTGGCGCAATCAGCTTCGCCGGGCGCATCGGCAGTCCCGGAAGGATGTGTTCGAGACAGTGCACGCCTTGAGCAAAGAAGGCCTGACCTGCTCCGACATTGCACGTCGCACAGGATATGGCCGACGCAGCATCACGAAATGGCTGACGTTCGAAACCCCACCCGATCGACGCAGGGGCGCGCTACAGCCGACATCGCCTCTCTACTTCGAAGTGTTCCTCACCCAGTGTTGGAAGGATGGCAACCGCCGTGGTCGGCATTTGTTTCACGACATAAAGCGCCGAGGATACACCGGCAGCTTTTCTAATCTTGAACGCCTCCTGGCAACATGGCGCCGCGCCGAGAGGCCGGAAGCGGATGAGGATAAGATTGATGCTGCGCCAGCTCGGATTGGGCTCTCTGAAAAAGCACCTGACAATGTGCCTGTCCGTGATCCGCAAACCGGTCATTTGATCTCACCCATTGTCGCCGCTACTCTTTGCATAAAGCCGCGCGGCGCACTGACCATCAATCAGGCGCGGAAAGTCGATGCCCTCAAACAGAGTTCACGGACGTTTACTGTTCTGCGCAGCTTCGCCATGCGATTTCGCGGCATATTTCGTGGCCGAACCTCGGCGAAACTGCACCAGTGGATCGACGATGCCATTCATTCTGGTCTCGCCTTCTTAGCCCGTTTTGCCCGTGTAATTCTCCGTGATATCGATGCCGTCTGTAACGCCATCGACCTGCCCTGGAGCAACGGTCAGGCAGAAGGCCAGATCAACCGACTGAAGACGATCAAGCGCGCAATGTATGGCCGGGCGGGACCAGAGCTGCTCAGGGCGCGGATGATGCCAATCAAATTGACCGATCTCCACACAAATTGAGGAAGACCCCGGTTAAATGCAAAACGACAGACCTACCATCTTACAGTCGCCGATCAGATCTCCAACGTTGTTTGTTACGAATGTGGCGCTGGATTTTAAAGACTGCGGCGAAATCGCTGATGTGATTCGTTATTTCATTTTACGTCCGATAGTGAAACCCACGAAGCAGAATTGGCCTAGGTTGCGTGAAAGGTTGCAACTAAAGCTAACTTCCCCAAATTCAGCCGACACTCCATGATGTCAATTTGACACCAGATGCTTAAACTGTTCCCATATTCGAGGCTCAAAATCGGTAATTGCCTCTAGCAGGCTGTTGAAAAAGGCCTAGCGTGATCGCGTTTGTCGTGATTCACTAGCACCATCGAGATTGGAGTTGATGGATGCGCGGCGGCGATGTGAGGACAGGTGAACTCTTCAGCTATGTCGATCTTGAGGCTCGCGTTCGTCGTGATCATCCGCTGAGAGCGATCCGCCAGATCGTGAACGATGCACTCGTCTTGCTGGAGCGGGAGTTTACAGCACTCTATTCGCCCATCGGGCGACCATCGATCGCGCCTGAGAAGCTTTTACGCGCCATGCTTTTGCAAGCCTTCTATTCCATCCGCTCTGAGCGGCTTTTGATGGAGCGGCTGGAATACGACCTTCTTTTCCGTTGGTTCGTTGACATCGGCATTGACGACCCGGCTTGGGACCATTCGGTGTTTTCGAAGAACCGCGACAGGTTGCTTGATGGCGACATCGCGGCGAAGTTCCTCGGCGCGATCCTTTCTCAGCCCAAGGTAAAGCGGCTGCTGTCAACGGATCACTTCTCGGTCGATGGCACACTGATCGAAGCCTGGGCGTCGATGAAGAGCTTCAGGCCGAAGGGCGGCTCGGGCGAACCACCGTCGGATAGCGGCGGTCGGAATGCGGAAGCAGACTTCCACGGAGAAAGGCGTTGCAACGAGACGCATGCTTCAACGACCGACCCGGATGCAAGGCTTTATAAGAAAGGCAAAGGCAAGGAAGCCAAGCTGTGCTTCATGGGCCATGGGCTGATGGAGAACCGTCATGGCCTACTGGTCGACGCCTGCCTGAGCGAGGCCAGCGGATATGCCGAACGGGTCGCGGCGCTTACCATGATCGAACCCTTCGCTGAGCGGCCACAAGCAATCACGCTGGGTGCCGACAAGGCCTATGACACAAAAGACTTCGTCAAAGAATTACGGTCGATGAAGGTGACACCCCATGTGGCGCAGAACATCAACGGTCGCCGTTCGGCGATTGATGGACGCACGACGCGCCATTGCGGCTATAAGGTCAGCTTGCGTATCCGCAAGCGCATCGAGGAGGCGTTCGGCTGGATCAAGACTGTCGCGGGGCAGGACAAGACGAAGTTCCGTGGCCGCGACCGCGTCGGATGGGCCTTCACCTTCGCCGCGGCCGCCTATGATCTGGTGCGGTTACCGAAACTGATGGCGGTGTCGTCATGAGCGGGGCATCAAGCTGCCGCCTGATTGGCCGCTGGCGGATCGTTGAGGCTGATCTATGGGATCGGGATTATCTCGATCTGGTCGAGCCCGCCATGATCACCATCGCGGCCAATGGGCATGGCGAAATCGCCTTCGGCGCGATGCAAGCGGGACTCGATCTCGGCTACAGCGCGTCTCGGGTCTCCTTCACATGGGCCGGATGCGACGAAATGGACGAGGTTTCGGGTGACGGTCATGCCGAGTTGCTCGACGATGGCTCGATCGAGATAATGTTCGCTTACCACAATGGCGACGAAGCTATCCTGAAGGCCAAACCTGAGACTTCTTCAACAGCCTGCTAGAGCGAGGGAGTCATCATGTCCTTGCCTACTTGTTGTCGAAGACGAACCGCTTTTGCGAATGGCGGCGATCGACATGATTGAGGCAGCCGGCTTCGAAGCGCTGGAGGCCGCTGACGCGATACAAGCCGTCGAAATTCTGGAAAACCGGCCTGATGTCTGTATCGTCTTTACTGACATCGACATGCCACGGGGAATGGATGGCATGCGGTTGGCTGACCTGATTACGGATCGCTGGCCGCCCATCCACATTATCATCACCTCCGGGCACAAGGTACCACCAAAACATACTCTCCCGCTCGATAGTGTCTTCTTCTCAAAGCCATACCGGGAGAAAGATGTCATCGCGACGATCCGACAGATGTCGGCATAGCACGAGGACTCGCAAGATCCGCTTGCCATCTGGTAGTCGGCCCCCGTCACTGTGGGCGGGCCAAATGTTCGTCCCCAACCATATCCACCCACGCCACAGCTTATAAATATTCGAGTTTGCGCTTTTCTGGTTCTAACCAACATTTGGTGCGCGCCGGCCATGGTGCCGTACGACGCCGTCGGCAGTCGCCGGAGCTACGAAGGTTCCGCGCGGCGTAGGCGCTGTGGACTCGAAACCGAGCTCTTGATGTCGTTCCCTTGACCGCTATTTCAGTGTCGGAAGAATTTACGTCTGGGCGGCCGTTCTCCTAACGGTTGTGTTGGACTCCGGCAACTTGTTCAAGAACGAATGACGGGCGGAGATTTAAGGCCTTGCACACCCTGAGGAACACTGGAACAGACATGGTGTTCTGCCCGCTTTCGTATTTTCCGACCTGCTGGAAGCTGACCCCTAGGAATTTTGCAACGTGTGTCTGGCTCAACCCTTGAGCTTTTCTAGCCGACCGCAGCCGCTTACCGAGCTTCTCGTTTACATCCGAGGCTTCCTGGTCCATTGGGATACACTCAACTCCGTGTTGGATGCGATGGACTTTAGACGCAACGGGGAGTTGGGCAGATCACCACGAGACGAAGTATTTCGTTGCTCGGACGATGTGCGGCGAAGGGCTGGGCGGCGATTGGGCGATCTCTCCGCCTAGCCGGAATGGTCCGATATGCGAACCATTGATACGGGCTCGAAATGTTGCTCCACACCGCCCATTGCGGTGGCCATGTTCGTCTTGCCCGTACCGCGGTCGCACTGCGAACCTAGATGTGTTTTAGAGGAAGGGTGAATGCATCAGCGAGACGCCCTTTTCTTAGCTAACAGACCCAATTCAGATCCTAATGACGCGAAAGCAGAAGCTTTGTCCCGAAACCGATAAATACATTCGCAACGCCCACATCGATCTTGCGTTTTGCCCTTAGATACCCAGCAGCTACCGCTGGGTGGGTCATAAGGCCGATCAGGCAGGCGTAGTAAAAGCTTGAAATTAACATCATCTCGGCAATTGCGGCTACGCCGTAAAGGAACGGTGTTCCTACAGGCATTGTCGCGGCGAAAAGTGACGCAACAAAGAGCGCGGTTTTTGGGTTGGCAAGGTTGGTGGCGAGGCCCATTCGATATGCCCTTCCCAACGGGATCTCAACGCGCCTCGACAAGACGACCGCGTTTGAGCCGCGTGCTTTCCTTAGGTCAAGGAAGAGTTTCAGTCCGAGCCAGGTAGGCGAACGGAGCAGTCTGAAACAACACGTTGATACCTAACCATCCAGCTAGACCCCACATGAATGTCCCGGTGACCGTGCCGCAAGCCGCGGTGATGGCGACCTTACGTGTCGACGTCAGGCAGTATCGAATGCACAAAAGAGTATTTGGTCCGGGAGTCATTGACGCGATGGCCCAAATAGCCGCAACTGAAAGAAAAAATATTAGGTCCTCGGTCGTCAGCGGCAGAATCGCATCGGGCTGAATTGGATTTGGAAAGAACAGCCATCATCGTTACATGGTCACGTATTCGCGGGCTAGGCCAGACTGTTCGCGATAGAAGCGAGAAACGAGTTCGCAGAATTTACGGTCGGTTCATTCTGTGATTAAGCCTGCGCCGCAATTAACGCCTCGGAAATACCTTATGCTCAATCATCAGCGCATCGGATTATCGATAGGAGAATGAGCATGATGCTCGACGATATCTCCCCGGTTGATGTACTTCGCTGCGAGCGCTTTTGCATTTTTTCGGTGGGTCGTTATCGATATGAACCGCCTCGGATAGCGGATAGACGCCTGCGGGTTTCCACGCCATCCCGAATCTCACTGCTTCCTATCGAGGCAACCTTGCCAAGCCCTTTGCCAGGATCGGACCTGTCGGGCGCCCCGTTGGCGATCCGCCGGCCTGTTCAAGCGTCAGTTCGTAGAGCTGATCGACAAGAGGCGTCGGGAGTTCGGGACCTGCAAGACGGGCCGAGTGCACACCTTTCAGCAGTCCGAGAGATACAGGCCCAATGTCCCGCGACGGCAAAGTCCAGACCTGGATGGTCTTGTCGTCTGGCACATCGAAATCGGCCAGCAGGCGGACCGTTGCATTCTCGTTGCCGAAATCCTCGACGATCGCCTGGACTTCGCCGGTCTCGCTGAGAAGGACTGCGACGACAATCGGCTCCGCCGTTCGTATCAAACTGAACGCCAGTCCAACGGCAAGCAGGATAGTTGCGGCGAGCGCGCCGACAGCCGTGTTTCGCCATATGCCTACGCGGTTGACGTTCGATGACCGTCTTTCCTGCGGCGTTGCTGTATGCTGATGATCGGGTAGGGCGGTTTCGATGCGCTGCCAGAGCGTTTGATCGATGTCGACGGGTTCGAGCGCCATGTCGAGCGGGAGAAGACGATCGCGGCTGGCTGCCACGGCTTTTCGAAGATCTGCATCGTTGTCCATCGCTTCCTCGATCTCGGCCGTCTCTCGCGGGTCAAGCAGGCCCAACACGTATTCGTCGGCGATCCAAGGAATGTCCGCGTGCTCGTATCTCATGCCATGCACTCCCGGAGTGCGGTCAATCCGCGTCTTATCCAGGACTTGACCGTGCCCAGCGGCATCCGCAGCCGTCCGGCGATTTCTCCGTGCGTGTAGCCGTTGACATAGGCCATCAGAATGCCGCGCCGTTTTGTTTCGTCGAGCGCGCCGAGGCACTCATATAAACGCGAACTGCGGTCCAGAGACTGCCAGGCGGCGATCAGTTCGTTGGCGTCTTCTCCCTCGCGGAGCACGCCGACGTCTTCGACTGTAATCTCGCGTTTGCCATCGCGCAGCAGATTGAGGGCCCGGTTGCGGACGATCGCGTAAATCCAGCTGCGGGCCGAACCACAATCCTGCTTGTATTGGTGGGCATGGGTCCAGATGCGGATGAAGGATTCCTGGACGACCTCCTCGGCAAGGTCGCGCCGGCGCACGATGCGTTCGGCAACGGCGACAAGTCGGCCCGCCTCCTGATCGTAGATGCTACGCAACGCGTTGCGATCGCCCTTGGCGCATGCGGCGAGCGCACCCCCAAGATCATCCGGCTTGAAGCCCATCAACATACACAAGGTCCCCCATCTCGGTGGTGACCACGGTCGCCACTGAATGCCTATACCCACGATGAGCTGGAATGGATGCGTGCCGAGAAAGTTTTTTTGGCGTGCTGCATCCAAATGGGCCTGCTGCCGTGTCGTGATGATGGGAGCGTTTCGAACAAGCATCGAGCCGCCCCGTAAAGCAACCAAACGGGAGAAAGACATGTCCATCATTCGTGCCGCACTGATCACCTCCTCCGTATTCGCGATGACCGCCAGCGCCGCATTCGCCGCGCCGGTGCTCGGTCTGACTGGCGACAAAACGCTCGTCATGTTCGACACGGCAAAGCCAGCGATCTCCAAGACGATGGAGGTCACCGGCGTCGACAAGCTCATCGGTATCGATTTCCGCCCAGGCACCAAGACCGTCATCGGCGTCACGGCTGACCATCGCATCGTCTCGATCAATCTTGAGACTGGAGCTGCAAGCGAGGTCGCCAAGATGGACAGGATGCTCTCTCTTACCGAAGCGCCTGTGGTCGTAGACTTCAATCCGATGGCCGACCGTCTGCGCTTCATGACCGGAACGACCAACCATCGGGTTCATCCCGACACGGGTGCGGTGACGGTGGACGGCGTCCTGGCCTATGAAGATGGCGACATGCACAAGGGTGAAACGCCGAACATCGTCGCTGCTGCCTACACCAATTCCTTCGGCAAGCCGGAGAAGACGGCGATGCACAATATCGACGCGACGATCGGCGCACTGATCCAGCAGACCAAGCCAAACGACGGCACGTTGAAGGCGATTGGAAAGCTCGGCATCAAGGACGGTCCCGCAACTTATGCCTTCGATATCCAGGGGACGGAAGACGGCAAGAACACGGCCTATCTGGCTGCGAGCAAGATCCTCTACACCGTGAACCTGGAAACTGGCGCGGCGACTGAAGTCGGCGCCATCGAGGGGCTGGACACGGAGCTGCGGGATATCGCCATTCTCCCCGCGAGCTGATGGTCACCTCGTCTCTCAAGGCGCGGAGGGCAGGCAATCGACTGTCCTCCGCGCTCCGGCGGGACTTTCTGAAAGTGCATCGGCGCAAGGCTTGCTGAAGCGACTTTCGGCCACTCAGCGCCCAGACTGCGCGGGAAACTCAAGCTTTCTGACATCATAGCCGAGTTGGCTCGCCTTGCGGATCATCACCTTCAGT
>NZ_JBGLYS010000028.1:0-99743 GCF_047304155.1 Rhizobium sp. Rhizsp42
GCGCCGAAGTGCTCAAGCAGGCCGACCATGAGATCGCGGGCGACGGTGCTGTGCTGGTAGACGCCGACCTTCAGGCCCGCGAGTGCATTGGCGGGCAACAGGCTGGCGTTGCGTTTCGTGAAGAGAGAGACACACTCGGCCGACCGATCCTCGGCCCGAACGTCGCTCAGCGGCCATTCGAAGCCGGTGCGGTCGAGATCGGTTGCCGCCGCGGTGATTGCGGCTTCATCGGCCTTGTCGATCTCTCCATCCGGCCGATAGAACTTGATGCCGTTGCGATCGGCCGGAATGTGGGAGCCGGTGATCATCAACGAGGCGGCGCCGAGATGCAGGCCGTAGAGCGCCAGCGCCGGTGTCGGCACCGCGCCGCAATCGATCATCGCGAAGCCGAGCTTGCCGAGTGCCTTGATGCAGTCGGCTGATATCTCAGGGCTGGAATCACGAAAGTCGCGGCCGATAAGGATCGGGTCTCCCGCTTTTGCCCGGCCGCTTTCGATGAGATAGCGGCCAAACGCCGTCGCATAGAGCGCCGAAGCCCGGCCTTTCAGATCCTCGGAAAGGCCTCGAAGCCCGCTTGTCCCAAATTTCATTCTGAATAAGCCCTCGGCAACGCTTGAATTCGACCGTGTTTTGAAAGCAGACTACTCAACGTTCGTAAACTTTGATGGCAGGCGACCGGTAAAATATCCGCCAAATCCTTTTTCGACGCAAGTTTACAGCTCGTTTTGGCGAGCCGGTGGAGGCAATTGCATGAATGAACAGACGATCGCACTCGAAGACAGCTGGAAGAGCGCCTTGTCCAACGAGTTCGAACAGCCCTACATGCAAAGGCTGAAAAACTTCCTTATCGAGCGAAAGCAGATGGGGAAACGGATTTTTCCGAGAGGGCCGGAATATTTCAGGGCTCTTGATCTGACGCCGCTTAAGGATGTGAAGGTCGTGATCCTCGGGCAGGACCCCTATCATGGCGCAGGCCAGGCGCATGGTCTGTGTTTCAGCGTGCAGCCAGGCATCAGAATTCCGCCGTCGCTGGTCAATATCTACAAGGAGTTGCAGGCCGATCTCGGCATTACGCCGGCGCGCCACGGCTTTCTCGAACATTGGGCGCGGCAGGGCGTTCTTCTCTTGAACAGCGTGCTGACGGTCGAGGAGGCGCAGGCCGCATCGCATCAGGGCAAGGGGTGGGAAACTTTCACCGACGCTGTTATCCGCAAGGTCAACGATGAATGCGATGCCGTGGTCTTCATATTGTGGGGCGCCTATGCGCAGCGCAAGGCTGCGTTCGTCGACACATCAAGGCATCTCGTTCTCAAATCGCCGCATCCGTCGCCGCTTTCGGCGCATAACGGCTTTTTCGGCTGCCATCACTTCTCCAAGGCGAATGCCTTTCTCAAGGAGCATGGCCGTTCGCCGATCGACTGGCAGCTTCCCGAGAATCCTGCCGATGAATAGCTTGCGATGAACGACATCGTGCTGTCGTTCACTAAAAGTAGACAATGCGTTCCGGTCGCTGGGACTATTCCAACGGCCGGATAAGGATCATCTATGACCCATCGAACAGCCCGCCAGGCGGGCCAGAAAGGGGTCTCAAATGCTCGACCAGATCAAGGGTCTTCACCACGTTACGTCGATGGCTGCGAACGCCCAGACGAACAATCAGTTCTTCACCAACGCGCTCGGCCTGCGCCGCGTCAAGAAGACCGTCAACTTCGACGCGCCCGATGTCTATCACCTCTATTATGGCGACGAGAACGGTGCGCCGGGCACGATCATGACCTACTTCCCGTTCCCGAAGATGGCGCAGGGCCGTCCGGGCACCGGCGAAGTGGGAACGACGGTCTATTCCATTCCGCAGGGTTCGATCGGCTTCTGGAGCGATCGCCTCGCCAAGCTGAATGTGACCGGTCTGAAGGCCGAGGAGACATTCGGCGAGAAGCGGCTGAACTTTGCCGGTCCCGATGGTGACGGCTTCGCGCTCGTCGAGGTCAAGGACGATGCCCGTCTGCCCTGGACGCATGGCGGCGTTGATCAGGATCACGCGATCCGCGGTTTCCATTCGGTCGCCATGCGGCTGCGCGACGACGGCGCGACATCGGAACTCTTGAAGTTCATGGGCTATCAGGTCCAAGAGGAACGCGACGGCGTCAAGCGGTTGACCATTCCTGGCGGCAACGGCGCGCACCTGATCGATCTCGAGACGATGCCGAACATCTCGCGGGCGCTTCCGGGTGCCGGCTCTGTGCATCACGTCGCTTTCGCCGTCGAAAACCGCGCGAAGCAGCTGGAGGTCCGCAAGGCCCTGATGGACACCGGATACCAGGTGACGCCGGTTATCGACCGCGATTACTTCTGGGCGATCTACTTCCGCACGCCAGGCGGCGTGCTGTTTGAAATAGCCACCAACGAACCGGGCTTCGACCGGGACGAGGATACGGCGCATCTGGGCGAAGCGCTGAAGCTGCCGACGCAGCACGAGCATCTGCGCTCGCTGCTCGAACAGCATCTCGAACCGCTGGAAGCATAAGTAAGGATATCGATATGACCGATCATGGATATGTGCACCGGCTGCATGCCGGTGCCGCGGGCAAGCCTGTTCTCTTCACCCTGCATGGGACGGGCGGGGACGAGAACCAGTTCTTCGACTTCGCGCGGCAGCTTCTGCCCGAGGCAACCATTGTCTCGCCGCGTGGCGACGTTTCGGAATACGGCGCCGCGCGCTTCTTCAAGCGCACCGGCGAGGGTGTTTACGACATGGCCGATCTGGCGCGGGCGACCGACAAGCTGGCCGGTTACGTCAGCGAGCTCGCAAGGGAGCACCAGGCTTCGGCGATCCTCGGACTGGGCTTTTCGAACGGCGCCAACATTCTCGCCAACGTGCTGATCGAGAAGGGGGTGTTCGATGCGTCTGCGCTGATGCATCCGCTCATTCCCTTCCAGCCGAAGGCCAACGCAGGTCTGGCTGGACGCAAGATCCTGATCACCGCTGGCGAGCGCGACCCGATCAGCCCCGTGCCGGTCACGAAGGCGCTGGCCGATTACTATGAACGCCAGAAGGCTGAGGTGACCACCGTATGGCATCCGGGCGGACACGAGATCCGGCCGAACGAGGTCGATGCGATCAAGGCGCTCTTCGAGCCGTACAGGTAAGAACATTATCGGGCAGACCTTTCGGGGTCTGCCCGATGGCTTCCTGCGCACTACCACTTTGATCTAGGGTCATGCCTTCAATCTTCTGTGGTAATTTTTCATCATTGATACTGGAGCGGGTATAGGGTTTCATTGTCCGAGGAAATGCATTCGTATGAGCGATATTGCCGACCTCAGGATGATCTTGGGCCTTCTCCGTCGCCAGATATGGGTGGTCTTGGCCACTGCGGCCGCCATTCTCTCTTTGACCGCTATCGTCCTGACGGTGTTGACGCCGCGATATACCGCGCAGGCGCTTGTGGTCGTCGACACCAGCGCCAAGAACCTGCTGGCGCCTGATAGCGCGGCAATCGCCAATGCTTCCGACAATGCGCGGGTGGAGGGGGAGGTGCGGATCGCGCAGTCCGACGCGGTGCTCCTGGATGTCGTGCGTGAGGGCAAGCTCACTGATGATCCGGAGTTCGCGCCGCGATCCGGCTATCTTACGGGCATCTTTGCTCGCTTCGGCGGCGCATCCTCCCAGACTACCGATGACGCCGAGCGCGAAACGCTGGCCTCGTTCAAGGAGGCGGTCCGTGTCCGTCGCGAGGGGCTGACCTATCTCATTACCGTTGGCGTCACGTCCGAGGATGCCGCGAAGGCCGCGTTTCTCGCCAATCGCGTAGCGTCGGTTTACATCAGGCATCAGATCGACGCCAAGGTGGCGGGCACGATCGCGGCCCGCAACAGCCTGCAGGCCCGGGTGAGCGCCGCCAAGGACAGCCTTGCGAGCCACGAGGGGCGGCTGGATGCCTTCCTTGCCGCCAATGCCGGCATGCGCGATGCGTTCAGCAACGGCAATATGGGTTTGCGCGTCGCAGATGCGCAGCTCAATCGGGCGGCCACGCTACCGACAAGCACGCCGCAGCTGCCGCCGCCCTCCGAGACGTTGACGCAGTTCTACAGCCTGCAGCAATCGGCTGAGATCGCGCGGGCGCAATATCAGAACCTCCTCACGCGACTGCAGGATTTCGAGGCGCAGGCCAGCCTGCAACTGGCAGACAGCCGGGTGATTTCGGAGGCCTTACCGCCGATCGAGCCATCCTATCCGAGGGTTGCTGCGGTCCTTGCTGTCATGAGCCTCGTCGCGCTTGGGTTCGGTATCGGGGCGGGTTTTCTGCGGGAGTTCTTCGTTGGCGGATTTACCGGGGAGGATCAGGTCGAGGCGGTGCTGAACATCCAGCTGGCCTCGGTCGTGCCGCATGAAGAGGGTGGCGAGCTGGAGCGGCCGCATGGGCGCGGGCTCTCCGACCGGATCATGACGGCGCCGCTTTCGGTCTTTTCAGAATCGATCCGGCGTATCCGGGTTTCGGTCGAGCAGGCGCTTCTCAACCGACATCCTGTGCTGGAGGATGCCCGTGAGGAGGGCATCGTCATCATGGTGTCCTCCAGCCTTCCGGGGGAGGGCAAATCGACGCTCGCGACGGCGCTGGCGCGCACCTACGCGCTTGCGGGAAAGCGCACGCTGCTCATCGACTGTGATCTCAGGAAGCCCAGCATTCATCGTCATGTCGATCGCGAGCCGACGCCCGCTTTCGTCAATCTTCTGCGCGGCGAGGCCGATCCTGGGCTCGCCAGCATGGTGGCGGTCGATCACGCCACGAACCTCTCCGTCATACTGGGCGCGCGGCCGGCGGAGTTTGCGACCGACGAGCTGCTGATGAGCGCGCGGGTGCGGGCGCTTCTCTCTCGGGCGCGGCTGCATTTCGACTACGTCGTCATCGACACGCCGCCGGTCGAGGCGGCGGTGGATGCGCTCTATCTGGCGAGACTCTGCGATGTCGCGCTCTTCGTGGTTCGCTGGGCGCGGACGCCGCAGAACGTCGCGCGCAAGGCGGTGGCGGCGCTGAAGGGGAATGTCGGCGGCGGCACGCCTGTGATCGCGGTGCTGAACGGGCAGGACCAGCGCCACTGGTTCAGCTTCAAGGCCAAGCCTCTGTGGCGCACGGCCTATGCTGGATAGTCTAAGCGGTGTCCGTTGGCCTACCTCTTTAGGTGCAATCCAGACGTTTATCGGCGGCATGCGCTTGACATGCAGATTGTGTTACTAAAGGTTTAATTCATTCATCAATGCAACCTTATTCGCGTCATGGCTGCGCCCCGGCTTTTCTCGGTGGCGCTCGACTGCAGGCATTTGAAATAGCGATTTCACTCATTCGTTGAAGAGCGACGCATGGTCCGTGCAAGGCGCATTCTCGTCCATGATTATT
The DNA here is from genome assembly GCF_047304155.1 of Rhizobium sp. Rhizsp42. NCBI lineage: Bacteria > Pseudomonadati > Pseudomonadota > Alphaproteobacteria > Hyphomicrobiales > Rhizobiaceae > Rhizobium > Rhizobium sp. Rhizsp42. The sequence continues at coordinate 5,397 of NZ_JBGLYS010000028.1, forward strand.
CCGGTCATCCGTTTCAGGTGCAGCTTGCCCGTTCGCTTGCACGGCGAGGGCATGAGGTTCTCCACGTCTATTCCGAAAGCTTCCAGACGCCGAAGGGTGATCTCGCCGCGCGGCCGGATGATCCGTCAGGGTTTCGTATCGCCGGCCTTTCATTGTCCGAGCCGTTCCAGAAATCGAGCTTCCTGAAGCGGCGGGCGCAAGAGATCGAGTTTGGACGGCTGGTGGCCGCTGAGATCAGGCGGTTTCAGCCTGACATCGTGCTCTCCGCCAATGCGCCGCTCGATACGCAAGCCGTCATTCACAAGGCTGCGCGCGCCTGCGGAGCGCGGTTCGTGTTCTGGCTTCAGGATATCTATAGCGAGGCCATCGGCCGCTTCCTGCCAGCAGCGTTTCCGCTGATCGGGAATGCGGTGGCGCGCCGATATCAGCGGCTGGAATTCGGTCTGCTGAGGGCAAGCGATCATGTCGTCGCGATCACCGACGACTTCGTTCCTTATCTCCTAGTGAACGGCATCACGCCCGATCGGATATCCGTCATCGAGAACTGGGCGCCGCTGGAGGATATGTGCTTAGCCCAACGGGCAGCGTCCGAGAGCGAAAGCGGCAATAGTCCGATCCGCGCGATCTATGCCGGCACGCTCGGCTACAAGCACAATCCCGATCTGCTGCTGCAGGCGGCGAAAGTGCTGCCTATTGCGATCGATGTCCATTCCGAGGGCGCGATTGCTGAAAGCCTGGCGCGCAGGGCAGCCGCGGAGGGTATCACTAATCTGCGCGTAAAGCCTTGGGTGCCGTTTGCCGATCTGCCCGATGTGCTCGGCTCAGCCGATATTCTGGTCGCGATGATCGAAGAGGGCGCTGGGGCCTTCTGCGTGCCATCAAAGGTGCTGACCTATTTTGGATGCGGCCGGCCGGTGCTGGCCTCCGTTCCACGCAACAACCTGGCGCGACGGCTCATCGAGCGCGCTGATGCCGGTCTTGCGTCGGATCCTGATGATGCGGCGGGGTTTATAGGCAATCTTCGAAAGCTCGCTGACGATGCTGGGCTGCGGCGCAGGCTTGGCTCGAATGGTCACGCCTATGCCCGCGCACATTTCGCGATCGAGCCGATTACCGACCGTTTCGAGGCCATTTTCGCCGGCCTTTATCAGATGGAGAAACAGGCAATCTAGCGCTGGGGGGCGTTGCATGCTGGAGAAGACTGCACTTGTCTGCGGCGCCGGAGGGTTTATCGGCAGCCACCTCGTTGCCCGACTGAAGCGCGACGGCTTCTGGGTTCGCGGCGTCGATCTCAAATTGCCTGATTATGAGGAAAGCGTGGCCGACGAATTCATCGTCGGAGATCTCAGGCAAATCGACCTCTGCGAACGGGTGGTGGATCGCAATTTCCACGAGGTCTACCAGCTCGCGGCCGATATGGGCGGGGCCGGCTATATTTTCACCGGCCAGCACGATGCCGACATCATCCACAATTCGGCAACGATCAATCTTAACATCGCCGATCTGTGCCGTCGGCGCGGCGTTGGCCGCGTGTTCTTCTCGTCCTCGGCCTGCGTCTATCCCGCCGTCAACCAGGCTGATCCCGATAACCCGAACTGCGAGGAAACGTCCGCCTATCCCGCAGCACCCGACAGCGAATATGGCTGGGAGAAGCTGATTTCGGAACGGCTCTATCAGTCCTATGCCCGCAACTACGGCATGACCTGCCGCATCGCCCGCTACCACAACATCTTCGGCCCATCGGGAACCTGGGACGGCGGTAGGGAAAAAGCGCCGGCGGCCATCTGCCGGAAGGTGGCGCGGGCCGACCATGGCGGCGAGATCGAGATCTGGGGCGATGGCCTGCAGACACGCTCCTTCCTCTATATCGATGAATGCATCGAGGGCACGATCCGGCTGATGCGCTCGGATTTTGCCGGGCCGGTCAATATCGGCTCGGATGAGATGGTGAGCATCAACCGCTTGGTCGATATGGTGTGCGAGATCGCCGGCAAGCGGCTGCACAAGCGGCATGTGACCGGCCCGACGGGCGTTCGCGGGCGCAGATCGGACAATCGGCTGATTGCCGAGACCCTCCATTGGCGGCCGACGCAGCGCCTGATGGATGGCCTGGAAAAGACCTATGCGTGGATCGAGAGCCAACTGCTGCGGAGTGCCGCGTGAGAAGCGGCTTTCTCCAGTGGGATAGGCTCTCGGCGATGGGCGGACGGCCGCGTGGCTCGACCAACGCGGTGTTGTTGATCGTGAGCTTCGCGGTCGGGCAGGGATCGATCTTCCTGGCGCAGACATGGCTGATCCATCTCGGCGCGCTCGATCTCCTGGCGGCGTTCGCGACGCATTTCTCTTTTGCGATCCTGGCTTTGATCATCGTCGACTTCGGCGTGCCCGTGGTCGTCGCAAGGCGGATTTCGCTCGCGGGGGACGGCGAGATGCTCGATGTGGCGCGGCGCTGCTACTGGCAGGCATCGGTTGTTCGGCTTGGCGTTGCGCTCGTGCTGTCGGTGGCGGCCTTTATCTATGCCTGGATTGGCGGAGACGGATTTTCGCGGGCCTATATTCCGGCCGCCATCCCGGCGCTGTTGATCTCGGCGTTCAATGCGGCGGGCATCTTCGATGGGCTGGGGCTCAGCGGCATCAGCGGGTTGACCGGGATGCTCGCCTATATCGCGTCCGCTGTCGCACTGGTCGCGGCCGGCGCTCAATCGGGCGATGCGGGCGTGATCCTTGGGGTGGCGCTATCGGTGGGCTATGGCATCGCGGTGGTCGCGCAACTGGTCGTGCTTTGGCGGTTGGGTTGCCCGATGCGTGTGGGGACGACCAGCTTCGCGGATTGCGGCGCGTTTGCGCGTGAGGGATTGGGCGTTCTGTTCGCGATCCTGCCGGGGCAGCTGTCGTTTCGGTTTCAGATCGTGGTCTGCGCGGCGGTTCTGGGGCAGGCGGGTGTGGGACTGTTCGTCTATGGCAGGCAGATCGCGGCTGCTGCGTCGCAGGTTCTGGAGTTTGTGCGGCGCGCGCATTTTCCTGGCATGGTCCGCGCTCTTCAACCGGCTGGCGCCACAGTGAGAGCGGGCTTTGCGGCGCAGCAGCTGGCGACGCTGCTTGCGATCGCGTTGACGCTTGGATTGATGCTGGTTGGCGGCGGCTGTTTCTTGCTGTTGAGCGGCGCCTTTGCGCAATCGGGTCTGGTGGTGGCGCTCTTTTCTGTCGGGGTGATGACGGGGGCGCTGTCGCAGACGCTGGCGCAGGCTGCCCAAGGGCTTGGCCGCTTTCGCGTCGTGGCCCTTGCCGCCGTGCTGGCCATGTTGATCGGCTTTGCAGCGAGCGCCGGTCTCGCGGCGTTGCTTGGGCTTGTCGGGCTGGCGGTGGCGGAAGTGGTGGCGCATGTGGTTGGGGCGCTGGTGATCTGGGCTTCGGTGTTCCGGCGAGCGGACGGGCGGAAGACACTGAGGGTCAGCGCATGATCAGGCTCTGGACCGTCGCGGCGCTCTATCTCGCCAATCTGCCGTTCGCCGACAGCCTCTTCGTCGTTCTGCTGACGCTGCCGATGTTTCTTATGGTGCTGGTCGGGCTGTATCGGATTCGGTCGCGCCAGTTCCAGGTCGGCGATGTCTTCTGGTTCTGCCTCTTTGTCTACTTCGTGATCTCACCGCTGCAGCGCATGCATCGGGACCGGATCGGCGGCGCGACGGCGATCACGGCCTATGCCTATGAGCCGCACGAGTTCATTACTGCGATGCTGATCGTGGCGCTCTTCTGCCTGCCGTTCCTGTTTGTCTCGATGGAGCGCGACGAGCCGGCCTCCGAAGCGGGTGGTTCGATATTGCCGATGCCGGTTCTGCTGGCCTTGAACAGTCTCGCCTTCGCATCCTTCGTCGCATCCGAAGGCGGAATGGAGCGGCTGTTGTCGTCGCGGCTGGAGCAGGACCCTTCGCAGGCCTTTATCGGCAGCCTGTTCTTTCTCGGGTTGCAATCGGTGACCGCGTGCCTTGTCGCGGTGCGGTTTCATGGCGCCCGGTCGCGACTGACTTCTCTCGTGCCGCTGCTTCTCGTTATCGCCTTGCTGGCGATCTCGCGAAATCCGTTCAATGCGCCGCGCTTCATGCTGCTGGCCGTCTGGGGGCCGGTCATGCTGGCGCTTTGCGGTGGCCGGGTTTCAGCTGCGTGGTTTTATGTCGTCGGACTGTTGGCGTTGACGATCCTTTTTCCGGTGCTGAACGTCACCACACGGCTTGGACTGGATGGCGTGGGTGGTCTCTCCGAGATATCCGTCTTCGGCAACTTCTTCGATATTCCCTCGGTCGACGTTTTCGACATGGCGGTTCATGCGGTGCGCTTCATGTCGACGCATGATCAGATGTGGGGCGAGAAGCTCACCGCCATCCTGTTGTTCTTCGTGCCGCGCGCGGTCTGGCCCGGAAAGCCTGTCGTGGGCGGGCTTGATGTCGGCAACGAGCTGTTTGCGGCGGGCATGTACGGGACGCCGAACCTGTCCTTCTTCGTCGGCTGCGATCTCTACATGGATTTCGGCTTTGCAGGCGTCGCGCTCGGCGGTGTCGTTGCGGCCATGTTGCTGCGGTCGGTGCTGATGGCGGAGTGGGGCGTGTTCGGCGGCGTCAGCGTGTTGCGTATTCTCATCGCCTCGTCGCTGCCGATCCTTTTGCGTGGCCCCGTCGGCGCCGTGCTGCCGTTGTTCGTCTGCCAGATCGCGGTTGCTTTGGCTTTGTCGCGGCCGGTCCGGGACCAAGCTTATACGGCGCTGCTCTATAGGGAACGGTTGCGACGATGAGAGATAGCGCGGAGGAACATTTCGGCATACTCGACGCCGCCCGATCCGGCTCGCGTGAGGGCGGGCCGAGCTTTAGTGTCGGGCATCGTGCATTGCGGTTGGTTTGGGGGATCGTCTGGGCGCTGCTGGCGGCGTGGACGCCGGCGCCGCTGCATCGGTGGCGGGCGTTTCTGTTGCGGCTATTTGGTGCGCGTTTGGCGCGCAATGCGCGGGTGCATGGATCGGCGCGGATCTGGTATCCGCCGCATCTCGTCATGGAGGAGAATACGCTGATTGGTCGCGGGGCGATCATCTATTGCATTGCGCCGGTTCGCATCGGGCGCGGTGTGGTGATCTCGCAGGGCGCGCATCTGTGCACCGGCTCGCATGATATCGATGATGCGTCGTTCCAGCTTACGGCTCGACCGATCACCATTGGCGCTGACGCCTGGGTTGCAGCCGAAGCCTTTGTCGGCCCCGGAGTTTTGATCGGGGAGGGGGCAGTGCTTGGCGCGCGGGGCGTTTCCTTCAGCGATCTTGCCGCATGGACCGTTTATGCCGGCAATCCGGCGCGGCTGATCCGCGCTCGTCACCAGCCCATAGCCGTGGTCGCCGTCACCCAGGCTGCGGCGGCGATCGCATAGCCCTGGTCGTTCAGATGCAGCGCGTCGGCACGTAGCGACCTCGGCGCCAAGCCGGCGGCGATGTCCTGTTGGTCCTCTGTCGTTTGGTTCGCGGCGGCGGTAAGGGCGGCGTGGAGATCGACGAAGCGTGTCGTGTAGAGGGCGGCCAGATTGGCGTTCAGGGTGGCGATGGTCTGGCGGGTTTCGGGGGTATCCGAGGCGGAAGGCAGGATCGAGCCGACCAGGTAGCGGCCGCCTGGGGCATGGGATGCCATGGCCGCGATGTCGGAGAGAACGGTCTCGGGTGTCGCCGCATTGTTGCGGCCGGCCCACAGCCATTGGATCTGGCCGGCGGTTGCATCGCTGGGGTGGAAGGGCGTGGCGTATGAGACAGCCACGGCATCGCCCGCATGACTGCGTGTGAAGAGATGCCGCGTGCCGCCATCGGTCGTCAGCGTCCCCTCCACGCCGGCCAGTGTGCCGCGCAGGCCGATGGCGCCATTGGCGCCGTGCAGCGCCTCGATCGATTGATAGAGGACCTCCACTTGTGGGCTCTCGTCGCCCCATTCGATGACGATGTTGTCGAGCGACCAGTGGAGAAGGCTGCCGCTGCTGAGGAAGGCGATTGCCCCGCAGGTCGGATTGGCGTTGGCGAGATTGCCGGCGGTGAAGACCAGTTCATAGTGGCCGCTTGCCGAGATCGGCCACGTCGGATCGCCGCCCGATGTCGTCGTCGCCCAGCCGCCGCCCGGTGCACCGAGCCCGCCGACATGGATCTGGCCGCTGCCGTCGAGGATCTCGAGGTCGAAGGCGATGTGGATGAGCTTGCCGCCCGGGATGATCTGGCCGCCGGGGATTTCGGCGATGGCGAGTTCGCAGCCGCGCAGCACGCCAGCGTCGTCGTTTTCGACGACCAGCCTGCCGTCGCGCGTGACGACCGGCGCTGCGTGGCCGTCCTGGATGCGGGGCAGCCAGCCGTCGTTGTCCTGATCGAAACGATAGAGCCGCGAGAACTCGGGGTGATAGGCGGGGATTTCGCCGTCGCCGGGTGTCAGCTGCAGCGCGGTCGCGGCCGCACCCTGTTCGAACTGGCCGGGGAATATGCGCAGGGTGATGTCGATCGCGCTTCCCGGGATGATATCAAGCAGATGCGTGGAGCGGATGAAGCCATGGGTGTTGGTCGCCGTCGCCGATACGTGGCTCCTCGTTCTATCAAGGGTGAAAGCGGGGGCGGCGATTTCGGCGAGGTAGCCGCCGAGTTCGTCGGCCTCGATGAGCAGAAGGCGCATGCCCGCTATGCCCGAGGTGGAGCCGGCGATCATCTGGACCGCGCTTGAGATCGTGCAGGGGGTGCCCGGCTCCGCGGCGTAGTTGGCGGCGATGGCGCCGTAGATTTGTCGGCCGATGTCGGTGAAGCCGGCTGCCGCCGTCCCATGGATCCTGACGTCGCCATAGGGCAGGCCGTTCTCGTCGGCGCTCTTGTTGACGCATTCGTGGGTGAGACCATTGACGATGCCGGTCTCGAAGCGGTTCATCCAGTCGCGCGTATGCGGATAGAGGTTCCTGATATCGCCGCCAGCCACGGCAAGCTTGAGCGGCACGCCGCCTTGCCTGGCAGCGATCTCGGTCGAGGTCTGGCCGCCGATGCCGCGATTGATGATCGTCCTCGGCGGATCGAAGAGGCTGGCGGCGATATCAGGGAAGGTGGTGTCGCGGGATGATGCGCCGGCACCCTCGGTCAGGCTGTCGCCGAATGCGATGATCGCGCGAGGGCCGGGGCGTCGCGGAGCGGGGGATTGGGCAGTCGAAAGGCCGATACCGAGAAGCATTGCGGGTCTCCTGTAAGAACTGGGAAAAATATCCTAATTCAGTGCCGGGAGACGGGGATGACCTGTCAGTGCAAGTTCTTTTCCGTTCAAGCCTCGCAAAGCCCAGTGAGCTTCATGGTCTCTTAAGTAATTATCTTGAGATTACAGTTTCCTTGTTCCATGATGATTCCGGCCGGAAGGTTTTCTGTGTCCGACGTCATGTCGATCGATGCAGATCGCTTCCGCGAAGAACATGTTTCCTGGTCATCGATCGCGTATTGCGGCCGCTAGACTTGATTTCATCACATTACGCCGCCTGTGTGCGCTCGCCGTGGGCCTGATTGGGAAGATTGCATGAATTCGGAGTTTGCCGTTCGCCCCATGCGGCCCGGTGAGTTGGAGCTAGTGCTCGAATGGGCGCGCCAGGAGGGGTGGAATCCAGGTCTCGACGATTCGCTTCCCTTTCACGACGCGGATCCATCGGGGTTTTTCGTCGGTGCGGTCGGCGAAGTCCCGGTTGGCTCGATCTCCGTCGTCAAGTATGGCGACGACTTGGCCTTTCTCGGGCTCTACATGGTTCACCCGGAATTTCGCGGCAAGGGTTACGGCAGGGCGATCTGGGATGCCGGCATCGCCTCGGCGAATGGCCGCAGCATCGGGCTCGACGGTGTCGTTGCCCAGCAGGAGAATTACCGCAAGGCCGGCTTCGAGGAAGCCTACAAGACGGTTCGCTATGGCGGCGTGATCGGCGCGCTGCCGTCGTCGTCGCTGACTGCTACACCCGTGACCGACAAGCTGGACGGGCTGGTACGCTATGACGCCAGCGTGTTTTCGGCACAGCGCCCGGCTTTCGTGACCTCATGGTGCACCAACCGCAAGCACCGGCGCACGGCCGTCGTTCGCAAGAGCGGCAAGATCCGTGGCTATGGCACCATCCGCCGCTGTTATGACGGATACAAGATCGGGCCGCTGTTTGCCGCCGATGCGGATAGCGCCGCAGCACTGCTTTCCACGCTCGGGCAGGAGGCGAAGGGCGCGCGGGTGTTCATCGATATCCCCTCCGACAATCGCGAAGCAGTGGCGCTTGCCGTCGGCATGGGGCTGGAGCCTGTGTTCGAGACATCTCGCATGTATCGCGGTGCTGTTCCCACCGTTCCGCTGAAGAATGTCTTCGGCGTCACCACGCTGGAGCTGGGCTAGCTCGCGTCCGACGTGGCGGGCGCCGTTCGGTTGGGGCGGCCCTTCTCGGCGATGGCGATGCCGCCGAGCGTCAAGACCAGTGCCACGATGTGGAACGTTTGCAGCGCTTCGCCGAGCAGCGCGACTGAAAACAGCGTGCCGAAGACGGGCACCAGATTGATGAAGAGCGCTGCGCGGTTGGCGCCGATCCATTCCACGCCCTTGATGTAGAGGACCTGCGCCATCAGCGAGGCGAAGATCGCCGTGTAGATGGTGATGAGCCATCCGGTTCCATCGGGAAGCTCAGCCGCGCCCTTCGATGCCTCCCAGGCCAGAAGTGGCAGTGCGCTGATGGTGGCGCCGAGCGCGGGTACGGCCATCAGCGTGCGCCAGTCGAGCGGCGGCTTCCACCGCAGGAAGATCGTGTAGACGGCGTAGGCGGCGACCGCGACCAGCATCAGGCCGTCGCCGGTGTTGAGACCGAGCTCCAGAAGCGTGGTCAGGCTGCCATGGGCGGCCGTCAACGCTACGCCGAGCAAGGTCATCACGAAGCCCAGGATCTGGGCGAGCGACACGCCGGTGCGGAAGAATAGGAAGTTGAGCAGGAATATCAGCATCGGGATGCCTGCCTGCTCGATTGCGACATTGATGGCGGTCGTATATTTTACCGCGGAATAAAGCATGGCATTGAAGAGCGTGTAGCCGACGATGCCGTAGAAGAAGAGCAGAGGGAGGTTTTTGCGCACGACCGGCCAATCGCGTTTCAGCTGCGGCACGGATATGGCGGCAATGATCGCGGTTGCGACGAACCAGCGCAGCGATGTCAGCATCATCGGGCTGACGTGACCGAGCGCCAGTTTTCCGGCAACGGTATTGCCACCCCAGCACATCGCGGCAACGACAAGGCATATGTAGGCGGCGAACTGCACGGCCGATTCTCTCCCGGTCGGCTGCGCGGGCGCAGAACTTCCTCCGACTACGGCGGCAAATAGCCTGCCAATAGCTGATTTGTCACGTAAAAAGCCAATTCAGACGGCAATACAGGGTCGCTTTCCCAAAAACAAAGCCTTATAGATGCGCGGGTTTGAGCAGGGAGCGGTTAAATCCGCCTTTAACAGGAAGACGTGAATGACGAACGTAGTTGTGGTCGGTTCGCAATGGGGTGACGAAGGCAAGGGCAAGATTGTCGACTGGCTTTCGGAACGTGCCGATGTGATCGTGCGCTATCAGGGCGGACACAATGCGGGCCATACGCTGGTCATCGATGGTGTCAGCTACAAGCTGGCGCTGCTGCCGTCGGGCCTCGTGCGCGGCAAGCTCAGCGTCATCGGCAACGGCGTCGTCGTCGATCCTCATCATTTCGTCGCCGAAGTCGAGAAGCTGCGCGCCCAGGGCGTCAACGTATCGCCCGAGATTTTGCGCATCGCCGACAACGCGCCGCTGATCCTCTCCCTGCATCGCGATCTCGATGGCTTCCGTGAAGATGCTGCCTCCAACAGCGGCACCAAGATCGGCACCACCCGCCGCGGCATCGGTCCTGCCTATGAAGATAAGGTCGGCCGCCGCGCGATCCGCGCCATCGACCTCGCCGACAAGGAAGCGCTGCCGGCCAAGATCGATCGTCTTCTGACGCACCACAACGCTCTGCGCCGCGGCCTCGGCCTGCCGGAAATCTCGGTGGAATCGCTGGAGAAGGAACTGAACGACGTCGCCGATCAGGTTCTGCCCTATGTCGACCAGGTCTGGCGTATCCTCGACGACCAGCGCAAGGCCGGCGCCCGCATCCTGTTCGAAGGCGCGCAGGGCGCGCTGCTCGACAACGACCACGGCACCTATCCGTTCGTCACCTCGTCGAACACGGTTGCCGGTCAGGCTGCCGCAGGTTCTGGTCTCGGCCCGACGGCGATCGGTTATGTTCTCGGCATCACCAAGGCCTACACGACCCGCGTCGGTGAAGGCCCGTTCCCGTGCGAACTGAACGACGAAGTCGGCAAGCATCTTTCGACCGTCGGCCGCGAAGTCGGCGTCAACACCGGCCGTCCGCGCCGCTGCGGCTGGTTCGATTCCGTTCTGGTTCGCCAGACGGTGAAGACCTCGGGCATCACGGGTATCGCGCTCACCAAGCTCGACGTTCTCGATGGTCTCGACGAACTGAAGATCTGCGTCGCCTACAAGCTCGACGGCAAGGAGATCGATTATCTTCCGGCCAGCCAGGCTGCCCAGGCGCGCGTCGAGCCCGTCTACATCACGCTTGAGGGCTGGAAGGAATCGACCGTCGGCGCGCGCAGCTGGGCCGATCTGCCGGCCCAGGCGATCAAGTATGTCCGCCAGGTTGAGGAGCTGATCGGCGCCCCCGTCGCTCTCCTGTCTACAAGTCCTGAGCGCGATGACACCATACTTGTGACCGATCCTTTTGAGGATTAAGGTTTTATATGATTATTTGTGTGGTTCGCGCGGCGAACCACACTCTTAGAGAAAGTACGTATGGCGGATTTTATCGCAGTTATCCGGCGGGCGGTTGACGGCCTGACCGACAACACTCCCGATATGCGGGTGAAGGTTTACGAGCGTGCTCGCGGTGCCGTACAGCGGCAGCTCGAGAACATGAAGCCGCGTCCGCCCGAGGCCATGCTGCAGCGCCAGCTGGAAAAGCTCGAAGCCGCCATTCGTGAAGTCGAAGCCGAGCATGCCGATGCGCTGCCGGCCGATGACCAGGCCGCTGTCGCGGAGTCGGTGACGGAAGCGCCGGCGGAGCCCGAAGCCGCGCGCGAGCCCGAGGTTGCCGCGGCACCCGAGCCAGTCGCTGAAGAGGCACCGGAGGCCGAACCGGCTTACGAGCAGCCGGCCTACGAGGCGCCTGCGCACGAAGAACCCGCGTACGAGGAACCGGCTTATGAAGCGCCCGTCGAGCCCGAGGCTCCGGTTGCTGACGAGCCTGTCGTGCATGAGGAGCCGGTTTACGAAGAGCCGGCGCCGGTGCATGCCGCCGAGGTTCACGAAGAGCCTGAAGTTCGGCCTGAGCCGGAAATCTATCACGAGCCCGCGCATTCGCATGACGAGCCCGTGTTTGAGGAAGCGCCGCATGTGTCCGCCGCTGAGCCTGAGCCGGAGACGGTCGAGCCTTGGCAGCTGCCGGTCGAGGACCAGTATGACGCCGCGCGCGAGACGCATGGCCATGATTTCGCTGCCGCGCCCGACGTTGAGCCCTATGCCGAGCCTGTCATCGACGATGCGCCGCGGGCGCAGTCGGCGGCGCGCGATTTCGACCTGAGCAACCGTCTCGTCGAGCCGGTTCCGGTGTTCGAGCCGCCGCATCAGTTCGTCGAACAGACGCAGGACGATCCTATTCACGCCGACGCCGCCGGTCATTTCGATCCGGTGTGGAACGAGCCGGCGGAAGAAGTGCCGGAACCGTCCACGAAGACGGTTGAACCGACGGATTGGGCGCTCGAAGAGCTGCGCCAGTTCTCCGAGACCTCTCATGCAGCACCTGCCGCCAATGATGCGGCGCGCGCCTTCGACGAGGTGGTTTCGAGCATCGACTATGCGTCGGCGCCGGTGCCGGCTGCATCGGCAAAGATGCCGGCCGCCAATGAGAGCTTCTCCTGGGAAGCGGCCGCGTTCGACGATCTGCCGCCGATCGACAACGACAAGAAGACACCGGCTGCCACATCCTACGAGGATGTCGATCTCTTCTCCGAAATTCATGGCGGACCGACGCCGAAAAACGAGCCTCTCGCCGGCGACGACTGGCAGGAAGCAACAAGGCTTCGCGGCTACGACAATCGCGGCGTCGTTGCCGAGGATGACGATGGCCTGTCGGTTGGCAACAGCGACGATGACATCGCCTCGAAGTTCCAGGGCAAGAATTTCCGTATGGAGCCGAAGCGCCGTCGTTTCGGCATCGGTTCCATCATCGCGCTTCTGATCGCATTGGGCGTTGTCGGCGGCGGCGGTTATGCCGCCTATACGCACCAGGCCGCGCTGACCGAAATGGTCAAGGGCCTGGTCAGTGCCGCACCGTCGCAGACCGCGCAGACGCCGCCGCCTGTTGCCGGAACCACGGCGCCTGCGGACCAGACGAGCGATGCCAAGCCGGCAACCACGCCTGATGCCGCGCAGAACGGCGCCGCCCCCGCCGACGGTTCGACCGCCGGCAACAAGTTCACGCAGCGGCTGATGGCCGATGGCACCGAGGTCGATAGCGGCCCGGCCGCCGCACCAAGCACGCAGGTCGCCGAAGGCAAGTCCGTCGCCGAGCAGAATGTCGCTTCCGCGGACCCGGTCGCACCGGCCGCCGCAGGCACGACACCGCCGGCAGCCGCTTCCGGCACGGCCGCACCTGGTGCCGCAGCATCCGCCACGCCGCCCGCCGCCGGGCAGACCGCGCCTGCCGGTTCCAGCGAAAAGATGTTCCTCTATGAGGAGCGCATCGGCCAGAGCTCGCCAACGGCGATCCAGGGCTCGATCATCTGGAGCCTGCACCATGAGGCCGGCGCCGATGGCAAGCAGGAAGCTTCCGTGCAGGGCACGCTGACGGTGCCCGAGCGGAACCTCACGGCGCAGATCAACTTCAAGCGCAATTCCGATCCGTCGCTTCCGGCCAGCCACATCGTTGAGATGGTGTTCTCGCTGCCGGCGAACTTCGAAGGTGGCGCGATCGACAGCGTTCAGCGCATTTCGATGAAGCGGACCGAGCAGGATCGCGGCGACGCGCTTGTCGCGGTGCCGGCGAAGATCACCGATGACTTCCACATGATCGCGCTCAACGATTACCCGGATGCCCGCAAGGCCAATCTCGACCTTCTGTCGACGCGCGACTGGATCGATATCCCGATCACCTATCGCAACGGCCGCCGCGCGCTTCTGACCATGCAAAAAGGCCAGACCGGCATCGAAGCCTTCAACGCCGCGATCCGCGAATGGAACGCAGCCGGCGACGTCTCGACCAGCCAGTAAGGGCGGTCGTCCAGACTGAACAAATACAGGAAAGGGCAGGTCGCAAGACGTGCCCTTTTTGACGAGATCGGCCCACTTCGTTGCCGGGCCTTCTGGATTTGGAGTTTGGACAAGATGACCGCTGCAAGCCGCCCGGATCTGAGCGATATCAACCTCGACGACTGGGTGGAGCGCAGGCTTCCCAGAGCATGGCGACCCTATACGCGTCTGGCGCGGCTGGATCGTCCCGTCGGGATATGGCTTACGCTTTTCCCGTGCTGGGCGGCGCTCATTCAGGCGTCGCACGGCTTTCCCGATATTCGGGAGCTGGTGATATTCTCTCTCGGCGCCTTGTTGATGAGAAGTGCCGGTTCCACCGTCAATGATATCGCCGATCGCAAGTTTGACGGCCATGTCGAGCGGACGCGCTTCCGGCCCCTGGCGAATGGCCAGATTGGCATCCTGCAGGCACTGAGCTTTCTCGCCGTTCAGCTTGCGTTAGCTGCGTCGCTGCTGTTCTTCCTTTCGCCCTACACACGGCTGGTCGCGATCTGTGTCGTTCCGCTGGTCTTCATCTATCCGCTCTGCAAGCGCTTCACGCACTGGCCACAGGCCGTTCTCGGCGCGGCGTTCAACTGGGGCATGCTGATGGCCTGGGCGGAGGTCGCCGGACACATCCCGCTTGGGGCCATCCTGATGTGGGGCGGGGCGATCGCATGGCAGATCGGCTACGACACGGTCTATGCCTATGTCGACGTCAAGGATGACACCCGGCTTGGGCTGAAATCGACGGCGATCCTGTTTGGCCGGCATGGCAAGGCGATCATTGGCCTCTTCTACGGCTTGGCCGTTGGCGAATGGGCGCTCGGCGGCTGGCTGCTCGGGATGCCGCTGCCTTATATGCTCGGAATTCTGGTGATTGCCGCCCATCTTGCGTGGCAGACCGGGCGGATCGACCTTGTTCGCCCAGAGGTGAACTATCGGCTGTTCCTGGCGAATATCCTGACGGGCTTGCTGCTGGCGGGCGCGGCAGTGCTGGGAACCCTGTAAACGAAAAGGGCGGGTCGTGAGACCCGCCCTTTGTCTTTTGGGGATTGGTTCGCTTACGCCGTGGCTTCGACGACGCGGACGGCCTTGGCGCGGTCGAGCGCGTCCTTGCGAACGGCGTCCTGGACCTTTTCGAAGGCGCGGACCTCGATCTGGCGCACGCGCTCGCGGCTGATGTCGAACTCGCTCGACAGATCTTCCAGCGTTACCGGATCTTCGGAGAGGCGGCGTGCCTCGAAGATGCGGCGTTCGCGGTCGTTCAGAACGCTCATCGCCTTGGCCAGCATACGCCGGCGGGTGTCGAGTTCGTCCTGCTCGATCAGCACGTCTTCCTGGCTGTCATGATCGTCGACGAGCCAATCCTGCCACTGGCCGCTGTCGCCTTCCGACGCCTTGATCGGCGCGTTGAGCGAGGCGTCGCCGGACAGGCGACGGTTCATCGAGATCACTTCTTCCTCGGAGACGCGCAGCTTGGTTGCGATCTCGGCCACGTGTTCCGGCTTCAGGTCACCTTCGTCGATGGCCTGGATACGGCCCTTCAGGCGACGCAGATTGAAGAACAGACGCTTCTGGTTGGCGGTGGTGCCCATCTTCACGAGCGACCAGGACCGCAGGATGTATTCCTGGATCGAGGCCTTGATCCACCACATGGCATAAGTTGCCAGCCGGAAACCGCGTTCCGGGTCGAACTTCTTGACGGCCTGCATCAGGCCGACATTGCCTTCGGACACGACTTCGCCGATCGGCAGGCCATAGCCGCGATAGCCCATGGCGATCTTGGCGACGAGACGCAGGTGGCTGGTGACGAGACGATGCGCAGCCTCGCGGTCGCCATGTTCGGAATACCGCTTTGCCAGCATGTATTCTTCCTGCGGCTCCAACATCGGGAACTTGCGGATTTCGTCGAGATAACGGTTGAGACCGGCTTCGCCGGCGGTAATGGACGGCAAACTGCTTCGGGCCATTCTTGCACCCTCCTATCTGAATTCCGATCCCCGCTTGGACGCGTCCCTGCGTCTTGAAGGCGAACCGGGAACGTGCGGCTTTGTCAAAGCCCGCACGAAGTCAGTGTAGAGATAAGTGTGGCGAAACCGTAGTTCAAGGCTCAAGCCCGGTTCACGATGCCGTTACAGCTCGGCATTGCGCAAGGCATCGACCAGCGCCACCATATCGTCGGGCAGGGGAACCTCGAAGCGCATGAGCTCGCCGCTGCGCGGGTGCTCGAACTGCAGCATGTAGGCATGCAGCGCCTGACGGCCGAAACCATTGACCGCCTTCTTGGCGGCCTCCGGCAGAAGATTGGCCTTGGTCTTGAAGCCTGCGCCATAGACGGTGTCGCCGAGCAGGGGGTGGCCGATATGGGCCATGTGGACGCGGATCTGGTGAGTGCGCCCGGTTTCCAGATGGCACTCGACGAGAGAGGCGAGCGACAGCGCATCCGGCGTCTCGTGGAAACGCTCGATCACTTCGTAATGGGTGATCGCCTCATCGGCATCGGCGGTGCCTGGGCGCTTGACGGCGCGGCGGGTGCGGTCGCCGGTATCGCGGCCGAGCGGTGCGTCGATGCTGCCGGTCAATGTGCGCGGGCGGCCCCAGACGACGGCCTGATAGGCGCGCTCGATCGGCATGGTGCGGCCGTGGTCGGCGAACTGGGCGGAGAGGTGGCGATGCGCGACGTCGTTCTTGGCGACGACCATGACGCCGGTCGTGTCCTTGTCGAGGCGGTGGACGATGCCCGGGCGGCGCACGCCGCCGATGCCCGACAGGCTGTCGCCGCAGTGATAGATCAGCGCGTTGACCAGCGTTCCCGTCCAGTTGCCGGCGGCGGGGTGAACGACCATGCCGGATGGCTTGGAGATGACGATGAGGTCGTCGTCTTCATAGAGAATGTCGAGCGGGATATTCTCGCCCTTCGGCGTGGGATCCTCGGGCTCGGGCAGGTTGATCTCGAAGACGTCGCCGGGGCGGACCTTCTTCTGCGGATCGGCGACGACTGCGCCCTTCGACGTGACCTGGCCTTCCTTGATCAGCACCTTGACGCGGCTGCGGGAGAATTCCTCGCCGAGCTGAGCCGTCATCCACGCATCAAGCCGGCCTTCGGCATGTTCATCCGCCGTCAGGACTTTCATATTGCCGGCTGCTTGTTTAAAGGGGTCGCTCAAGACGCTTCTTCTCCGAAGTATTTTATAGAATGGAACGCCATATATGACGAATGTCCAGCCAGAAGACGATCAGGAAGAAAAGCCCCTCGATCCGGCAATGGAAAATGTCCGACGCAAGATGATCCGCCTGCAGATCGTCTCGGGCTTCATCATGTTCGTGAGCCTTATGGCGGTCTTCGGCGCGGTTGTCTACAAGACGATGCGGGCGCCGGCCAAGGAGCCGGCCGCGATCACGTCCGCCGGGATTCCGTCGGATGCGCCGGTTTCCGTGACGGCAAACCT
Source organism: Rhizobium sp. Rhizsp42 (assembly GCF_047304155.1). Lineage (NCBI taxonomy): Bacteria > Pseudomonadati > Pseudomonadota > Alphaproteobacteria > Hyphomicrobiales > Rhizobiaceae > Rhizobium > Rhizobium sp. Rhizsp42. The sequence continues at coordinate 22,201 of NZ_JBGLYS010000028.1, forward strand.
GCCTGCCGGCTTCGTGCTTCAGTCCTCTTCGCTCTCGGGTGGCCAGATCATGTTCTTTGGCAAGACCGCCGAGGGCGTGGCCAAGGCGCTGGTGTTCGACATCAAGGCCGGAAGCATCATCGCCGACGTGACCGTCAACGGCGGCTGAGAACCATGGCCCCTCGGCTGATTGCGATCGACAATGCCGACGACCCCGAGATCGCTGAGTTTCGCGACATTCGCGAACGCGATCTGACCGGGCGGCATAACCGGTTTATCGCCGAGGGCACCGTCGTGCTGCGCATGTTGGCCGAGGCCCACCGGGCGGGCGGCGATTTCGCGGCCGAGAAGGTGCTGTTGCTGCGCAACCGGGTCGAGGGCGTCGCCGATATTCTTGAGCGGCTGCCGGATGACGTTCCCGTCTATGTCGCGGAAGAGGATGTGCTCGACCGTATCGTTGGCTTCCATCTGCATCGCGGCGTGCTGGCACTGGGGCGACGACAGCCACAGGCTGGCGCACTGATCGACCGGTTGCCCGAGCGTTCGCTGGTGCTGGTCGGTTGCGGCATCTCAAATCACGACAATGCCGGCTCGATGTTTCGCAATGCGGCCGCCTTCGATGCCGATGCCATCTTCCTCGACGAGACCTCGTGCGATCCGCTCTATCGCAAGGCGATGCGCGTTTCGGTCGGATCGGTGTTGAGCGTTCCCTACCAGCGCGGCGGTGATGCGGTCGAGTTGCTCACGCAACTGGCCGAGCGGGATTTCGCGATCTGGACATTATCGCCGCGCGGCGAGGTCGATATCCGCTCCATTCCGGCCTCCGAGCGCATGGCGCTGGTCGTCGGCACGGAAGGCGAGGGGTTGCCGCAGGCGGTGCTGTCGCGCTTCCGTAGCGCCCGCATTCCGCAATCACCGGGGCTCGATAGCCTCAACGTCGCGACCGCGACTGGCATCGCGCTGTTTGCCATGTCTTCCACGGCCAAGCGTATCTGAGAACTTTTGGCGGCTCAGCCGGGCTGCGACAGGATCGTGGCGGCGCGCTGGGCGAGGTCGATGCGCTCGCCTTCCTTGGTCTCCGTCGTCTCAGGCAGCAGCTCGCGGATCGGCGAGGATTTGCCTTCGTTGATAGCGGTCAGGGCCACCATGTCGGCGGCGATGGTGGCGATCTCCTCGCGGATCGCGCCGTCGTTGGAGGTGTTCAGCCTGGCGGCGAGAATCTCTTCGGAGACGGCGGCGCTGCGGGCGCGCACTTCTTCGGCGAGGCGCGCTGCGACCGCGGCGGTGTCGAGTTCTGAGATCGGGGCTTCTTCCGGCACGGGCTTTTCCTGCGGCGGGATGAGAACGAGGGGAGCAAGGCCGGCCGAGCGAAGTGCGCGGTTTGCCTTGCGCATGTCGGCATTGGCGGCCTTCACCTGATCCTTGAGCTTGGTCAGGTCCTGCTGCCGGCGCGTCAGAAGCGCTTCCTTGTCGGCAAGAGCTGCCTTGTCACGCTCGGCGCGGTCTTCCAGGCGCAGAACCGCGTGTTCCTGCTGCGTCAGCTTCTGTTCGGCATCCTTGGCGCGCTTCTGCAGCAGGCCGACGTCCTGGCGAAGCTCGTCGCGCTCGGTGCGCAATCCGCTGTGCTTGAAATTGAGGTTCTCGAGCTCGGTCTCGCGCGCGGCCATGTCGATCTTCAGATTGTCGGTCTGCTCGACGATCTTGTTCAGGCGGATACGCAGCGCGTCGAGCTCGCCTTCCTTGGCGGCACTGGCCTGCTCTGCGATATGCAGGCTCGTCTTCAGCTGGCTGATGTAGTTTTCGTCCTTGCGCAGATGCGAGCGCAGCTCGGCGGCCTCGACGCTCATGTCGGCGATCTGGGCCTGAAGCGCGCTTATCTCGGAGGCGAAGTGGCCGGCGTCGCGGGCGATCTGGTCGTGCTTCAATTGCAGCGACATCGACTTTTCGCGTTCGCGAATCAGATCCTGCGTGGTGCGGGCGTTTTCGGCGGCATAAAGCGCGCGGACCATATCCTTTTGCGCACGCACTTCCTGGGGGCTGAGCGGCATCGTCGCGCGCATGCGGTTTTCCGTATACCAGACGATACGGCGATGGACGGCCGGCGATACGAGGAAAACCAGGAACGCCGCGGCCAGAAAGCCCAATCCGAACAAGAGCGCGTATTCGATCACGGCGAGGCCACTGCTTCCAGAAGTTGATTTGCGTCAGCCAATGATTAAGCGGCCAACGCCGTTAGGGCAAGTGGCGGATGGGTCACGGCGACACAGAGTTCGCCGTGACGGCATTATCAGAAGGGGTTCCAGGTCGGATTTGGGGTAATCTTGAGGTAGCCGACGTTGAGGCCGAGGCGGGCGCCGACGCCTGTGCGGATCGGCACGACGAGAACATTGTTGTTCTTGAGCAGCGTCATGCCGAAGCCGGCGATGACGAAGGCCTGGCCGCTGACGCCGCCGAAGCGGGCGTAGATCGCGTCGGTCGATGGCAGGTCGTAGACCAGCATCATGACGCGGGTGCCCTGGCCACCGTAGTCGATGCCGAGCGACGGACCCTGCCAGTAAAGCGGATGCTCGCCGGCGTTCTTGGTGTTCAGCTGGCCTTCGCCATAGGTCAGGCCGGCGATGAAGGCGCCGGAGCCTTCCTGGCCGAGAATGTAGCCATTCGGCAAGCCGTACTTCTGGAAGGCCGCCTCGACCGCCTTGGCAAGGCCGCCGCTGGTGGAGCCAAAGAAGGAGTGGCCGGCGTCGACGATTTCCTGAACCGAGTATTGGTCGTTTCTTGCCTGCTGGGCCGCGGCCTGGGTCGCGACGAGCATCAGGCACGAGATCGCGAGCATCGAGACCCGCCGGCAGTCGGCCAGGAATCTTCCTAGGATTGAGGGGCGCATGGTGTCATCCGTTCATCATGGTCGATACATGGTGCCGTTTCCGGCGTTTCTATCATTTTGCGCGGATGGTCTTAACAATCGGTTTACCAAATATGGTGTCATTATGGCGCCGAGTACGCTCGCAAACTTCGTGCAATGATGAAGCAATATGTGTGGCGGAATGAATCACCGCCCTCTTGGAGACAATGATGTCGAAGAATCCAAACCTTACCCTGACCGGCCCAGATCTGGCCGCGCTTCTCTGCAGCCGTGTTTGCCATGACGTCATCTCGCCCGTCGGCGCGATCAACAACGGCCTTGAACTGCTCGACGAGGGCGGCGCCGATGCAGACGCCATGGATCTTATCCGCACCAGCGCGCTGAACGCGTCGGTTCGTCTCAAATTCGCACGCCTTGCCTTCGGCGCTTCCGGCTCTGTCGGCGCTTCGATCGATACCGGCGAAGCAGAGCGCGCCGCCAAGGATTTCGCTGCCGCCGAGAAGAAGACCGAAGTGGTCTGGAACGGACCGCGCGCCATCATCGCGAAGAACCGCGTCAAGCTGCTACTGAACCTCTTCCTCGTCGCTTATTCCTCTATTCCGCGCGGTGGTCAGATCGATATCACGCTCGAGAACCCGGAATTCGACGCCAAGTTCACGCTCGTCGCCAAGGGCAAGCTGATGCGCCTGCCGCCGAAGTTCGTGGAGATCTCGACTGGTGAGATCGAAGAAGCGATCGACGCCCACACGATCCAGCCCTATTACGCAGTGCTGCTCGCGGAAGAGTGCGGCATGAAGCTTGGCCATAGCGCCAGCGCCGAAGAGATCGTCTTCACCGCCGAAGTCATTCCGGCCTGATCTAAAACAGTGCCGGGACAGATTCCCGGCACATTGCTTGTATCGAAGTAATACTTCCTTAGCCGAATGTTTCTATCCTTGCCCGTGAAGATGCCCGCCGGGACAGAAGCTGGGCAATGGAGCAGCGATGCAAAGGTTCATGATCACCGATTCGTCGGACGTCGTTCGTAAGGTCGGGAAGCGGATTCTCTCGGAACTCGACTTCATGGTCAGTGAAGCCTCCAGCGCCAGCGAAGCATTGTCCCATTGTCAGGTGGAGCTGCCCGATTACCTGATCGTCGATTCGTCCATGGATGGAGCGCTCGATCTGATCGTGGCGGTTCGCGCCATGGAAGGCGGCAAGGAGGTCAAGATCTACTATTGCGTGATCGAGGCCGACCTGAAGAAGCTGATGATGGGCAAGCGGGCAGGGGCCACGGACTTCCTGCTGAAGCCCTTCGACCGCAAGATCCTGACGGCGGTCTTCGGCAATCGCGCCATCGCCGCCTGATATTCCAATTCGATTCAATCGCAAAAGCCGCCTTCAGGGCGGCTTTTGTCGTTCCAGACGTGTTCACGACACAAAAAATCCCGCCGTGAAGGCGGGATCTTAAGGATGATCGGCGTAGGGACCGAAATCGGATATCAGGCTGTTTCGGCGTACTCGGCACCATCCGGCTCGCGCAGAACGTAGCCGCGGCCCCAGACGGTTTCGATGTAGTTTGCGCCGCCGGCAGCGTTTGCAAGCTTCTTGCGCAGCTTGCAGATGAAGACGTCGATGATCTTCAGTTCCGGCTCGTCCATACCGCCATAAAGGTGGTTCAGGAACATTTCCTTGGTGAGGGTCGTGCCCTTGCGGAGCGAAAGCAGCTCCAGCATCTGGTATTCCTTGCCCGTCAGGTGAACGCGCTGGCCACCGACTTCGACGGTCTTGGCGTCGAGGTTGACGATCAGTTCGCCGGTCATGATGACCGACTGGGCGTGACCCTTGGAACGACGGACGATCGCATGGATGCGAGCAACCAGTTCGTCCTTGTGGAAAGGCTTGGTCATGTAGTCGTCGGCGCCGAAGCCGAGACCGCGAACCTTGTCCTCGATGCCGGCCATGCCGGAGAGGATCAGGATCGGTGTTTTAACCTTGGACAGGCGGAGAGTGCGGAGCACTTCATATCCGGACATGTCTGGAAGGTTGAGATCAAGAAGGATGATATCATAATCATACAACTTGCCGAGATCGACGCCTTCTTCACCAAGATCGGTGGTGTAGACGTTGAAACTTTCTGACTTGAGCATCAGTTCGATGCTCTGCGCTGTCGCGCTGTCATCTTCGATGAGTAGTACCCGCATTCTTATCCCCTTTACCGCCGCCGAAAGGTGGTCTGGCCCCTACGCGATACAGATATGTCACTGCGTGATTTGGAAGCTGCCACGAAATGGTTAACAAATTCTGATTCACTCTGGCAAGAGGTAATCAATTTATTAAATATTTTGTCCATTCCGCTGTTTTCCAACGAGAATCCGCAAGGCCCTCTTCTCAACTGTTACATTAAGAAAGGCCGGCAAGCGATTCATTCGACTCACCAATGAAACGGACCGGAAATCGCGTAGTTGTGTTTACCGACCCTTAAATCATCGGCACTATCATTAACGATGCCCGTAAACGAAAGGTTACCAGCGGTAGGTTTTTGTTAACGCCGAGGGAAATTTTTTGGGCAAGTCGCATGACAGCGGCAGCTAATGGGCGGTTTCAAGTGAAGCCGGGGTCTCGCATCACTGGAGTAATGCGTATGAAGTCGCGTGAGAGCCTAGTTCGTCTGAAAGAGTTTCAGGTGAACGAAAAGCGTCGTCAGCTGCAGCAATTGCAGATGATGATGTCTGAATTTGACCGTATGACGAAGGATCTGGAGAGCCAGATCGTCGTCGAGGAAAAGAAGTCCGGCATTTCCGACCCGAATCACTTCGCCTATCCCACCTTCGCGAAGGCAGCACGCCAGCGCGCGGACAATCTTCAGGTTTCGATCAAGGAACTGAGGATGCAGGAAGAGGCCTTGGAGCAGACGCTCGAAGAGATGCAGGCGGAATATGCACGCGCTGCCGCGCTCGAAGAGCGCGACGGGGCGGTTCGGGCACGAGCCTAAGCCAAGATGATAGATGCCTTCGGGCATCTGGGGTGTCATCTCATAAAAGCCATGCATGACGGGCGTGCTGTCCGTCATACATGGCTTTTGGCGTTTCCTGCCCTCTAGGAAGTCAGTTTATGACGTCGCGCCATTCTTCATGGCGAAGCGCCTGCGCCTTGAAGAAAGGGCAGAGCGGAATGATCTTCCAGCCGCCGGTTCTGGCGGCTTCGACCGCATGCAGCGCCAGCGCCTGGCCGACGCCCTTGCCGCGCAGCGCATCCGGAACACCGGTATGATCTATGATGATGAGCGTCGGCGTTGTGCGGGAATAGGTCATTTCGGCCTGGTGGCCTTCGAGCTCGGCGACGTAGCGGCCGCCCGATGGGTGTTCTTCGTTGGTGATCTTCATCGAGCTGCCTTCCTTTCGATTGCGCTAAAGCAAACGTGCCATGGCGCCGGCGCAAAGCAAAGGCCGCTCACGGTGACGGATTGTTCGATGAAAGGGGAGGTGGCTGACAGGATTGTCGAGCCTTGCTCGCGCAGCCGCTGTCCGAGTGGTCTTTGTGGACGGTGGCCGCGCTTCAGAGCGTCGGTTCAGTCCGGCAATGAAATAAACGCCGGAAAGCAGCAAAAGCTTCGGGCCGGCTTCACATCCTGCGATGTGCGGTCGGCCCGAACTGAAATGCAATCAACTTCAATAATTAATCAATGGCGATACTGCTGGATGCGCGTGGTGCGCAGGCCGGCAAGACCATGGCTGTTGATGGATGACTGCCAGGAGAGAAACTCCTCGACGGTCAGGGTATAGCGTTCGCAAGCTTCTTCCAAGCTCAACAGGCCACCGCGCACAGCTGCGACAACCTCTGCCTTACGGCGAATTACCCAGCGCCGAGTATTCGGCGGCGGCAAATCCGCAATCGTCAGCGGGCTGCCATCGGGGCCGATGACATATTTCACTCGGGGACGTATCATTTCGGTCATTGGACTCTCTACACAACTCAAGACCACGAGAGCCACTCTAGCTTGTCACATTTAAAAATTGCCTAAACGCGTCGTAACACTTTGATAATAAATTTAACCGCGTCGCATCACGGCGCTATTCGGTGTCCCACGCGCGGGCTTTCCTTGCGTAAATTTGCCATCAGTGCATGGGAGCCATGCACAATGAATATTAGTTGTCTGGTCCTCGGCAAACTATAAGCCTCCCCAGGGGCAGATAGAATGTTGCGTGTCGTCGCGATTGTTTGTTCTGCGTGCGTTGGGAATAGAATGTCAGGCCTCGCATAACGTCGAAGTGACCGTTTTTTCTTTTCCTATACTTTGATTGTTGCTGCCAGAAGAGCGTTTTCAGGCAAGTTTAGCCTTTGAAGGACGAAATCGATGCGGAATGAGGAACGTGCCGTTCAAGACGGCGCGGTGAATATTGCTTTTTTATCGCCTGAGAAATCCAGTCGATCGCCAGCCGATCCCCCGGCCGATTCCAAGGAACGCCTCGCGCGTCTGGCGAAAGCGGCGGGTTTCAACCACTATTTGTTCGCGGGCTTTCCCCATGGCGACAATGGCGGCTTTGCGGGAAACCACATTTTCAGCAACTGGCCTGGCAGTCTCGTTGCCGCCTATGACGAAGATGACCTGTTTCACAATAGTGCGCTTGTTTCGGAGCTCCGAAAATCGAGCCTGCCGGTATCGTTTGGTGTCAGCGCATTCGAAAGCAGCGTGACGAACCCGAAGAACGAGCGGATTACCGGTCTGTTTCGCGAGCTCGGATTTCGCCGGACATTTGCCTTCGTCCTGCATGACGCCGATCGCCAGCCCTATATTTTCGCGTTTTCGGGCGCGCGGGCGGATCTTTCGCGCGAAGAGGCGATGGCGCATGTGTTCAGCGCCATGGAATTCCTCGACGTCTATGCGCGCCTGCAGGTGACCGAGCAGCCGCTGGAGAATTTGAGCAGCCGCGAGATCGAATGCCTGCGCTGGTCGGCGGCGGGCAAGAGCAGCGACGAGATCGCCATCATACTCGAGCTCTCGCCGCACACCGTGGTCGGATATCTGAAAAGTGCGATGCGCAAGCTCGATTCCGTCAATCGGATGCAGGCGGTTGCCCGGGCCTTCCGTTACCGCCTGCTTTAACATCCTTAGAGCATGACGGCGCAGAGTTCGGTCTTCGCCGGTCCAAATTCATATTGCGCAGTGCCGGTGTGAAGCAATGCGAGCCAGTCGCCCTGGTTCAGCCAGGCGATCGTCGTTGCGTTCTGCCGGGTTGGTGATGTCGAGGCGGGTCCGCCTGCGCTGGCGATTACTGTCGCGCCGTTGACCTCGATCGCCACATCGTGGCCTGATGAGGTGAGGGTGCTCAGAGAGAGCGACAGCAGATAGAAGCCGTCGGCCGGGACGATCAGCCGCCCGCCGGTACCTGATGGTACGGCGGCGCCAAGTTCGAAGCCGCCTTGTTCTGCATGGAGATCCGTAAAGCCGGTGCGGCTTGCCGATGGTGGAGACGCTGTGCCGGCAGCGGGCGATGTCCGCACGATCGGCCGAGACGGCATGCGCACGACGCCGTCAGGCGCCACGACGAGCGCTGTCGACCAATCACTGCCATCGCCGCTGACCTTGATCGAAAAGGCATCGCTTCCCGCGAGCCCCATCTCGGCGCGGCCCGACCAGTTCGTCTGAAAGAGCAACGTGCCTGTTTGAGACAGATCGGCCTTGTTGATCTTCAACTGATGGCCTTGCCCTGCATGGCTGAAGAGGCTTGCTTCGGAGGCGACCGCCAGCCGGTTGATCGCGTCGGCCGTTGTGTTGATGCCGATCATCGGGAGCGCGCCATCCGCGTCGAGCGAGATGACCTTCCAGTTCCCACCGTCGAAAGCGCGTAGCTGACGGGTATCGAGAAAGAAAGCGCGCCAGCCGGAGTTTGGCGAGAGATAGGCCCATGCACCATCCTGCCAGACGGAGATGAGCCCCTGCCGGCCGAGCCATGCGCCCTCGGGATCGGCGCCGACGAGGTAGCGGTCGCCTTCAACAGGTGTTTCGGGTGGTCCCGGGCGTTCGGCGAGGATCGTCAGCTGGACCACGGTGTCGAGGCGTTGCAGCGCTTCGTTGTGCGGCACGTGTTTCTGCGCCTGGGAGGGGAGAATGTAGGGCAAGGCGAGGTTGTTGGTCTGGTCCGACACGATTTAGCTCCCGTGTTCGCGGCAGGTTTCACTGCCGCAAATCGTAGGGGCGTGTCGGGAAACGGGGACAGCGCGCGGGGTCGGGCGCTGATTTCAAACGGATATTGGCGAAAGATATCCCCGCGCTCAAAGCCGGGGCGCGTTGCCCCAGGAGATGAAATCCGGATTCGCAAAGTCCGCGTCGTGGGCCTGCCGGGTCTTGCCGTAGGTGAGGGGGCGGCCGTCGAGGGTCACGGTGCAGCCGCCTGCCGCGCGCAGGATGGCATCGCCGGCCGCTGTGTCCCACTCCATCGTTCGGGTAAAGCGCGGATAGACGTCCGCTTCTCCCTCCGCGAGAAGACAGAACTTCAATGACGAGCCGATATTCTTGCACTCCGAGATGGCCTGCTCGGCCAGGAAGCGCGCCGTCTGCGGGCTGTCGTGCGAACGACTGGCGAGTGCGGTGCGTTCGGCCTTGGCGAGGCGAACATTGATCGGCAGCCGCTTTTCCACGCGGAAGTCCGGGCCGATATGAAGCTTCTCGGCCGTTCCGTTCTCGCCGAGAAAGGCGACGCCCAGGGCCGGTGCGAAGACGATGCCGGCAGCTGGGTGACCATCGACGATGAAGGCGATGTTGACGGTGAATTCCGGCCGCTTGTCGACGAATTCGCGCGTGCCATCCAGCGGATCGACCAGGAAGAACGACGAGCCGACCGCCGGCACGATGCCGGCCGCGACCGATTCTTCGGCGATGACGGGAATATCGGGAAAATCGCGATAGAGATGAGCCAGAATGATCCGCTCGGCCTGCTCGTCGGCGATCGTGACAGGGCTGTTGTCAGCCTTGCTGGCCGCAGTGCAGCCGGCGCGGTACACATCCATGATCGCTTTGCCAGCCTCAAGGGCGGCGCGTTCAAATGTCTCGAGCATCGCGGGTCGGTTCGATCCCTTCTCCATCATGCTTCTCATATAGTCGTTTTCACGCTTCATTGCACGGCTCGTCCGCCGTCGCAAAAGGACGCAGGTGTGCTTTGACGATTTTCCATCCATCGGCGAAGGCTAAAGAACCCAGGTAAAAGTGAATTTGCGGTGAAAAGTGGCGTCAGAGGCCGGATTGTGTTGAAAAAATCAACTTTCTGAACGACAAAAAGTCATTTTCACCAAAACGGCAAAGAACTTTGGAGCTTTGAAATTTTGCGCTTCCCTTTTGCTTTGAAAGCAGTATGAAATCTTTAATCAAGGGCTCAACAAGGGCTCTAATAACAAGAGACGCAGGCTTTTCACGGTTCTGTGTCCAGGGGAAAGACATATGGAATATTTTGTCCAGCAGCTCATCAATGGGCTGACTCTTGGATCCATCTATGGCCTTGTGGCTATCGGCTATACGATGGTTTACGGCATCATCGGCATGATCAACTTCGCCCACGGCGATATTTTCATGATCGGTGGCTTCGCCGCCCTTATCGTCTTTCTCGTCCTCACATCGATTTTTGCTGGTTTGCCGGTCGCGGTTCTGCTGCTGCTGATGCTGCTTATCGCGATGCTGATGACGAGTTTGTGGAATTGGACGATCGAGCGCGTCGCTTATCGCCCGCTGCGCGGTTCGTTCCGTCTGGCACCGCTGATCACAGCGATCGGCATGTCGATCACGCTGTCGAACTTCATCCAGGTGACGCAGGGTCCGCGCAACAAGCCGATCCCGCCGCTGATCAGCAGCGTTTACAATATCGGTGGCGTCACCATCTCGCTGAAGCAGATCGTGATCATCATCATCACGGCCGTGCTGCTCACCGTCTTCTGGTACCTCGTCAATCATACGGCGCTTGGCCGCGCGCAGCGCGCCACCGAGCAGGACCGCAAGATGGCGGCGCTGCTGGGCGTCAACGTCGACAAGACGATCTCGGTGACCTTCATCATGGGCGCCGCACTCGCTGCCGTCGCCGGCACGATGTACCTGATGTACTACGGCGTGGTGAACTTCAACGACGGCTTCGTGCCTGGCGTGAAGGCGTTCACGGCGGCCGTTCTCGGCGGTATCGGTTCGCTTCCGGGCGCCGTTCTCGGTGGTCTGATGATCGGCCTGATCGAAAGCCTGTGGTCGGCCTACTTCACCATCGCCTACAAGGATGTGGCGACCTTCGCCATCCTCGCTTTCGTGCTGATCTTCAAGCCGACAGGTATCCTGGGCCGGCCGGAAGTCGAGAAGGTTTAACGTCATGGCAAATGTTGAAAACGCCCCTGGCAAGCCCGCATCCGGACTTGTCCAGAAGGGTATTAAAGAAGCTATCTTCGCAGCCGTTATCTCCTTCGGCATGTTCGTTCTCTATGTCGGTCTCGGCACGCAGCAGAACATCAGCAACGAACTCGTCGTGGTTCAGCGCTGGGGCCTGCTCGCGATCTTCGTCGCCATCGCGGCGGTCGGCCGGTTTGCGATCGTGGTCTTCCTGCGTCCGCATCTCGATGCCCGCAAGCTTGCCAAGGCGCGCAGCGGCGAGCTCGACATCTCCGACAAGAAGGGCTTCTTCCACGCCCACTTCCTGAAGATCGCGCTTCTGGCGCTGGTGCTCTATCCCGTCGTCATCGTGGCGCTGGTCGGTGCGCAGGGCTCGCTGAAGTGGGTCGACAACTTCGGTATCCAGATCCTGATCTACGTGATGCTGGCCTGGGGCCTGAACATCGTCGTCGGTCTCGCCGGTCTGCTCGACCTTGGTTACGTCGCCTTCTACGCGGTCGGCGCCTATTCCTACGCGCTGCTCTCCAGCTATTTCGGCCTGTCCTTCTGGGTTCTTCTGCCGCTGTCGGGCATTCTCGCCGGTCTCTGGGGCATCATCCTCGGCTTCCCGGTGCTGCGTCTGCGCGGTGACTACCTAGCGATCGTGACGCTGGCCTTCGGCGAAATCATCCGCCTCGTCATCATCAACTGGACGGATCTGACCAAGGGCACGTTCGGTATCGCCAGCATTCCGAAGGCAACGCTGTTCGGCATCCCCTTCGATGCCAGCCCGCACGGCTTTGCCAAGCTGTTCCACCTGCCGATCTCGTCGGCCTACTACAAGATCTTCCTCTTCTATCTGATCCTGGCGCTGTGCCTGCTGACGGCCTACGTGACGATTCGCCTGCGCCGCATGCCGATCGGCCGTGCGTGGGAAGCGCTTCGCGAAGACGAAATCGCCTGCCGTTCGCTCGGCATCAACACGGTGACGACCAAGCTCACGGCTTTCGCCACGGGTGCGATGTTCGGCGGCTTCGCCGGCTCCTTCTTCGCCGCTCGCCAGGGCTTCGTATCGCCTGAATCCTTCGTGTTCTTGGAATCTGCGGTCATCCTCGCCATCGTCGTTCTCGGCGGCATGGGTTCGCTGACCGGCATCGCGATTGCGGCGATCGTCATGATCGGCGGTACCGAGGCGCTGCGCGAAATGGAGTTCCTGAAGCTCATCTTCGGACCCGACTTCACGCCGGAACTCTACCGCATGCTGCTATTTGGTCTGGCGATGGTCGTCGTCATGCTGATCAAGCCGCGCGGCTTCGTTGGATCGCGTGAACCGACGGCCTTCCTCAAGGAACGGAAATCGGTATCGGGAAGCTTCACCAAGGAGGGCCACGGCTGATGAGCCCTCAGGAAACCAACATGTCCAGCGATACCCTGCTCAAGGTCGAGCACCTGTCGATGAAGTTCGGCGGTCTGATGGCCATCAACGACTTCTCGTTCGAGGCCAAGCGCGGCGAGATCACCGCGCTGATCGGCCCGAACGGCGCCGGCAAGACCACCGTGTTCAATTGCATCACCGGTTTCTACAAGCCGACCATGGGCATGATCACCATGCGCCACAAGGACGGCAGAGAACACCTGCTCGAGCGTCTGCCGGACTTTCGCATCACCCGCGAAGCCAAGGTCGCCCGCACGTTCCAGAACATCCGCCTGTTCTCCGGCCTGACGGTTCTCGAAAACCTTCTGGTCGCGCAGCACAACAAGCTGATGCTGGCATCGGGCTACACCATTCTCGGCCTGCTCGGGATCGGTCGCTACAGCGCGGAAGCGAAGAACGCGATCGAGCTTGCCCGCTACTGGCTGGAGAAGGCCGATCTGATCGATCGCGCCGACGATCCCGCCGGCGACCTGCCATATGGCGCTCAGCGTCGTCTGGAAATCGCGCGCGCCATGTGCACGGGGCCGGAACTGCTCTGCCTGGACGAGCCGGCCGCCGGTCTCAACCCGAAGGAATCGCTGACGCTGAACACGCTTCTTCGCGGTATCCGCGATGAGGGCACGTCGCTGCTCCTGATCGAGCATGACATGTCCGTGGTCATGGAAATTTCCGACCACGTCGTCGTGCTCGAATACGGCCAGAAGATTTCCGATGGCACGCCAGACCATGTGAAGAACGATCCGAAGGTCATCGCGGCCTATCTCGGTGTCGAAGACGAGGAAGTGGAACAGGTGATCGCAGACGTCGAAAACCTCGAAGGAGGTACGCACTGATGACCGGTCAGCCACTTCTCAAGGTCGAGGGTGTTGAAACCTATTACGGCAACATTCGCGCGCTCGCCGGCATCGATGTCCACGTCAACCAGGGCGAAATCGTCAGCCTGATCGGCGCCAACGGCGCCGGCAAGTCGACGCTGATGATGACGATCTGCGGCAGCCCGCAGGCGCGTGCCGGCAAGGTCATCTTCGAAGGCCGCGACATCACCAAGATGCCCACCCACGAAATCGCCCGCCTGCGCATTGCGCAGTCGCCTGAGGGACGCCGCATTTTCCCGCGCATGAGCGTGATGGAAAACCTGCAAATGGGCGCCGGCCTCGATAACCTGAAATACTTCAAGGAAGACGTCGAGAAGATCTTCGCGATGTTCCCGCGTCTCAAGGAGCGCCAGACGCAGCGCGGCGGCACGCTTTCGGGCGGCGAGCAGCAGATGCTGTCGATCGGCCGCGCGCTGATGGCCCGCCCGAAGCTTCTGCTTCTCGACGAGCCGTCGCTCGGCCTCGCGCCGCTGATCGTCAAGGGCATCTTTGAGGCGATCAAGAAGCTGAACAAGGATGAGGGGCTCACCGTGTTCCTCGTCGAGCAGAACGCATTCGCGGCGCTGAAGCTGTCCGACCGGGCCTATGTCATGGTCAACGGCAAGGTGACGATGTCTGGCTCCGGCCAGGAACTGCTCGCCAATCCTGAAGTTCGCGCCGCCTATCTCGAAGGCGGACGGCATTGAGCATGACGAAGGGGAGACTTTGATATGCAGGGACTTTTCTTTGAAGGCGATACCGGCGTTCGCAGCGTCATCCGCCTGATCGTCGTGTTGATCGGCTTCTGGACCGCGTGGCGTTCCGGCAAGGCTGCGGCTGACGGCTGGAGCGACTATCCTATCGTCATCGGCTACAGCGTGCTTCTCGCGGCCGCGATGCAGTTCCTGCATCATGCGCTGTTCGACGGACCTGTGCTGAGCGTGTTCTATTACGCCATCGACTTCGTCCTTCTCCTGATCTTCGCGACGGCGGGATACCGCTATCGCCGGACCAATCAGATGGTCAATAATTACTACTGGCTCTACGAAAAGACGTCGCCCTTCTCCTGGAAGGCAAAACATTGACAGCCGGTTGAATCTAGGGACAAATTACCTCTCCGAGTGGAACAGGTTTCCCGGCGCAGTAAAGTGGGTGATGCGCTGGGTAATGGAACGGAACCCGCTAAAAAACTGGGAGTAACATAATGAAGAAGTCTCTTCTGTCGGCAGTGGCTCTGACGGCGATGGTCGCCTTCAGCAGCAACGCTTGGGCCGACATCACGGTTGCCGTTGCTGGTCCGCTGACCGGCCCGAACGCTGCGTTCGGCGCACAGCTCCAGAAGGGTGCCGAGCAGGCAGCTGCCGACATCAACGCTGCTGGCGGCATCAACGGCGAGCAGATCAAGATCGTGCTCGGCGACGACGTGTCCGACCCGAAGCAGGGTATCTCGGTTGCCAACAAGTTCGCAGCTGACGGCGTCAAGTTCGTCATCGGCCACTTCAACTCGGGCGTTTCGATCCCGGCTTCCGAAGTTTACGCCGAAAACGGCATCCTCGAAATCACGCCGGCTGCGACCAACCCGCAGTTCACCGAGCGTGGTCTGTGGAACACGTTCCGTACCTGCGGTCGCGACGACCAGCAGGGGGGCATCGCCGGCAAGTATCTGGCCGACCACTTCAAGGACGCCAAGATCGCTGTCGTTCACGACAAGACACCTTACGGCCAGGGCCTCGCTGACGAAACCAAGAAGGCCATGAATGCCGCTGGTCTCACCGAAGTCATGTACGAAGGCATCAACGTCGGCGACAAGGACTTCTCGGCTCTCATCGCCAAGATGAAGGAAGCCGGCGTTTCGATCATCTATTGGGGTGGTCTCCACACCGAAGCTGGTCTGATCATCCGTCAGGCTGCCGACCAGGGCCTGAAGGCAACGCTCGTATCGGGTGACGGTATCGTTTCGAACGAACTGGCATCGATCGCTGGTGACGCAGTC
The DNA here is from genome assembly GCF_047304155.1 of Rhizobium sp. Rhizsp42. Taxonomy (NCBI): domain Bacteria; kingdom Pseudomonadati; phylum Pseudomonadota; class Alphaproteobacteria; order Hyphomicrobiales; family Rhizobiaceae; genus Rhizobium; species Rhizobium sp. Rhizsp42. The sequence goes on from NZ_JBGLYS010000028.1 coordinate 37,645, forward strand.
GCCGGCACGCTGAACACCTTCGGCCCGGACGCAACGCTGAACCCCGACAACAAGGCACTCGTCGAGAAGTTCAAGGCTGCCGGCTTCAATCCGGAAGCTTACACGCTGTACTCCTACGCCGCGATGCAGACGATCGCTGAAGCTGCCAAGGCAGCTGCTTCGACCGACGCTGAAGCCGTTGCCGCAGCGATGAAGGCCAAGGGTCCGTTCAAGACCGTTCTCGGCGAAATCTCGTTCGACGAAAAGGGCGACCCGAAGATCCCAGGCTACGTCATGTACGAATGGAAGAAGGGCCCGGACGGCAAGTTCTCCTACTTCCCGCAGGACGCGAAGTAAGAACTTTCGTTCTCACCTTGGAAGCCCGGTCTTGCACCGGGCTTCTTTCGTTTTGGGCACCCGTTCCAACCGCCTGGTGCAGGACGGCTCTAACGTTCTGCGTTGACCGTCTTTCGGCCGCTTGGTTTGCCTGTTGGTCTGACCTCGAGGCCGAAGAGCAGGCGCGCGGGGCCGGGGATGAAGTCCACCATGATGGCGAAGAGGCTCGACAGCAAGAAGGTTGCGGCCGCGATGATGATAAAGCTCGGCACGGCGGGCAAGCCGAGCGGCAGCACATAATAGAGCGCGCCGACGATCACCGTCTGATGGATGATGTAGAGCGGGAAGACGAGCCGGTTGACCGTGACCAGCCGCGCGTCTGGCTGGTTGAAATGACGGGCGGCGAAGCCGATCAGGGTCAGGATCATCGACCAGGCGAGCAGGAAGATCGCGGCCTTGAAGAGCGGGGTTTCATCGGCATAGCTGCCTATTGCCTGTTCGGCAGGGGCAAGCCAGGCTAAGGCGTAGAGGAAGACCGTCACGGCCAGCGCGATTGCCGCGCTCAGATAGCGCTTGGCGATGATCGGCTCGATCAGGCTGCGATGATTGCGGGCAACTAGGAAGCCGAGGCCGAACCAGCTTGCCCAGACCGCGAACCACGCGCCGTCATTGTAGAGCGCATTGGTTTCCTTGGGATAGAACGGCGAGAGAGTAAGGTTCAGCACCAGCGGCAGCAGGAAGAAGAGATAGATGGCGCCCGACTTCGCGACACGCTCGAACCAGGCCATGATCGCGTTGCCCGGTCGGCTGACATAAAGAAAGATCGGATAGCAGATCACCGACATCACAAGCAGATAGGCGACGAACCACATGTGCGCCCAGGTGAAATTGCCGGTCGGATAGCGGCCCTCGGTGAAATAGCGCGTCAGCCAGAATGTCAGCAGCGAGCCGTCATAGCCGGTCTCGTACATGCGCTCGTACCAGACCTGCGGCACGACGAGGACTGCCATGGCGAAGAGCAGGGGGACGAGCAGGCGGATGGTGCGCTTGCGCAGGAAGGCGAGGCTGGAATCCGAACGGAATGAGAAGGCGGCGCCCATGCCGGAGACGAAGAACAGCAGCGCCAGCCGCCAGGCGCGCGGGAATTCCATGATCAGCGAGAGCGCAGGGCTGGTGCGATCGCTATGGATCAGCCAGCCCATGTCGGTGAAGAAGGCCGCCGAGGAGTGATAGAGGATCAGGATCGCGAAGGCGGAAATCCGCAGCCGATCCACATAATAGAGCCTGTCCTTCATGACCTGCCGGATATCATCTTGATGCCATGCCCGGCTTGCGGGCGTTGCGTCCAAGGATATCCATGTGTGCTTTCTAAAGTGTGAGCGTCTTTTTTACTGTCAGGGCTCGCTTACGTCTCATGCAACACATGAGCCGCCTTGACCGCGGCCGAGGCGCGGTTTTCGACGCCGAGTTTGACGTAGATCTGCTCGAGGTGCTTGTTCACCGTGCGGGCGGAGAGGCCGAGAATTTCGCCGATGTCGCGATTGGCCTTGCCCTTGGCGATCCAGAGCAGCACCTCGGATTCGCGGTGGGTGAGCGCGAAGCGCTGGCGCAGTACCTGGTCGTCGGCGCGCTGGCTGGCGGTGAGGCGGAAGAGATATTCGTCGGGGCCGATGGTGCCAAGAAAGGCGAGCTGCAGCACGTCCTGGCCGCCATGGGCGACGGCGATGGTGGAGGCAGTGCGGTCCTTCATCCAGGCAGCGATGGTCGATATCACCGTGTCCATGCCGTCGTCGCTGCCCATGGCGGCGTTTACGAGACGGGTGGCCTGGGGCGTCGACCAATGGATGTTGCCGTCGCCCTTGACCGCCAGCAGATGGCGGCCGGCGGCGTCGAGGGCCACGCGGGCGCTTTGCGCAGAGCGGGCGTTTTTCAGGTGGACGCCGATGCGGGCGCGCAGTTCATCGATGTTGATCGGCTTGGTGAGATAATCGACGCCGCCGGAGCCTAGCGCGTGGACGACGTGCTCGGTCTCGGTCAGTCCGGTCATGAAGATGACGGGGATCTGGCTGATCGCCGGGTTGGCCTTCAGCCGCCGGCAGGTCTCGAAGCCGTCCATGGTGGGCATCACCGCGTCGAGCAGGATCAGGTCCGGCGTGATGCGCTCGACGATGTTGAGTGCTGCCGAGCCCGAGGTGGCGATCAGCACGGAGAAGCCGGATTGCTCCAGCGCGTCGGTAAGAAAACCGAGCGCTTCCGGCGAGTCGTCGACCAAGAGAACGATGTCGCGCGGGAGTTCAGCCAATGTGTTCCACCTTTTCGTCGAAGCGGTGCAGGAAGGCCATGAAGCCGTTCAGGTCGAAGGCGGCGACATAGGATCGAAGTTCTTCGGTAAATGGCTGATTTGCCTCCACCTTGGCAAGGTCGGCGAGCTTGGCCTCGATGCCCCTGATATAGCCGATCTCGCCGAGGCGCAGCAGTTCCTGCACATGCGCGTCGCCGGGGCTTTGCAGGACTTGCTCGGTCTTCTTGAGTGCCGCCGGAGCCGCTTCGGCGTAGAGCCATTTGAGGCCGAGGTGCAGGGCGAGCTTGTCGCGCAGGCGACGGATATCGACCGGCTTGCCGATCGCGTCATTGTGGCTGTCGTCGCTGTCGCCATGGGCAGCGGCGTCGCCGATATTGGCCGAGAGCATGACGATCGGCGCGGTCTGGCCGGCTTCGCGCAGGCGCGAGACGAGCTGCCAGCCGTTCATGCCCGGCATCAGGATGTCGACGAGGAAGAGATCGGGCTGGATGCCTTCGATCAGCGTCAGGCAATCGGTGCCGCTTGCCGCCGTCAGCACCACGAAGTCGAGCGGCACGAGGATCTCGCGCATCATCTCGCGGTGGTCCTCGTTGTCGTCGACGACGACGATGGTGCGGCGCGGGCCGTCATAGCTGACGATCTTCTTTTCCTGTGGCGGCGCCGCCATCTCGCGCAGCACGGCTGAGAGCATCAGGCGCACGCGGAAAGTCGAGCCCTTGTCCTTTTCGCTGGTCACCGAAATTTCGCCGCCGAGCGTGTTGGTCAGAAGCTGGGTGATCGTCAGGCCAAGGCCGAGGCCGGGCATGGGGCGGATGCTGTCGGCTTCGCCGCGCTGGAAGGGCTCGTAGATGCGGCTCAGGTCCTTCTCGGCGATGCCGCGTCCGGTGTCCGTCACGGTGAAGGTAGCCACCTGGCTGCGATAAGCGACGTCGAAAGTGACTGTGCCTTCGTCGGTGAATTTGATGGCATTGGACAAGAGATTGACGAGGATCTGGCGCAGGCGCTTCTCGTCGGTGCGCACGAACTGCGGCAGGGCGGGGGCGCGCTGGTGGTTGAAGGTCAGGCCCTTGGCGAGCGCCTGCGGGCGGAACATGTCGACGATCTGGTCGAGGAAATCCTGGATGTTGATCTCGTTGGAATAGACCTGCAGGCGGCCCGCCTCGATCTTGGAGATATCCAGCAGGCCGTCGATCAGGCCCGAGAGGTGTTCGGCCGAGCGGCGGATGACCTTGATCGACGACTGGCGCGGCGTCGGGATGGTCTCGTCGCGCTCGAGGATCTGGGCGTAACCGAGCACGGCATTGAGCGGCGTGCGCAATTCGTGGCTGAGGCCGACGACATAGCGGCTCTTGGCGCGGTTGGCGGCCTCGGCGGTTTCTTTTGCGGCCTGCAGGGCGGCGTCGGTCTTCTTGTGGGCGGCGATTTCTTTAAGCAGAAGCGTGTTCTGGCGCGAGGATTCCTCCTCGGCGACGACACGGCTGTCATGGGCCAGCACGTAGAACCAGCAGACGACGCCGGCGATGACGGCGAAGACGAAGAAGACGATGAGGATCGTGCCGTTGACGACCTCGGCGGTCTCCGGCGAGGCGGAGGAGACCTGGTGGGCGATCATCGCAAGGATAGCGCCGACTGATGTCAGCGCCAGAATGACGGCGATGCCGTAACGGCCGAGCCGGGTGGTGAGCTTCTGGACGATGGTTTCGGGCAGCACCGCCCTCGCCACGTAACCGACCTGCGCGTTCAGATGCGCGTTGGGCTTGCACATGTCATGGCAGCGGCTGTCGAGCGAGCAGCAGAGCGAGCAGATCGGTGCTGCATAGGCGGGACACCAGGCCATGTCCTCGGGCTCGAACGGGTGTTCGCAGACGGAACAGGTGATGTTGGTCAGGTTCTTCCAGCTCTGGCGCGGCTTGCGGGCGAGGTAGAACTTGCCCTTCGTCGCCCAGACGATCGCGGGCGAGGCGATGAGGGCGACGATGAGGGTGATGTATGGGGCGAGCGACGCCGCGATCGTGCCGAAGGCGCCGAAATGGGCGATGAGCGCGATGGTCGCCGACAGCGTCATCGCGCCGAGGCCGACCGGGTTGATGTCGTAGAGATGGGCGCGTTTGAACTCGATGCCTGGAGGGGCGAGACCGAGCGGCTTGTTGATGAAGAGATCGGCCGAGATCGTGCAGAGCCAGGCCATGGCGATGATCGAGAAGATGCCGAGTGTTTCCTCGAGCAGCCGGTAGATGCCGAGTTCCATCAGCAGCAGCGCGATCGCCACGTTGAACACCAGCCAGATGACGCGGCCGGGGTGGCTGTGGGTCAAACGGGAGAAGAAGTTCGACCAGGCGAGCGATCCGGCATAGGCGTTCATCACGTTGATCTTCAGCTGCGAGACCATGACGAAGGCGGCCATCAGCAGCAGCGCGGCGTTGTGCCAGGGGATCATGTAGCCGAAGGCGGTCAGATACATCTGCGCGGGATCGGCGGCGCGGTCGGCGGGTACGCCGGAGGCGAAGGTGAGCACGACGAGGAAGGAGCCGGCCAAAAGCTTCGGCGCGCCGATGATGACCCAGCCGGGACCGGCGAGGAAGACGGCGAGGCGGTGGCGCCACTTAGTCTGCTTTTCCGGGGGCAAGAAGCGCAGGAAGTCGGCCTGTTCGCCGATCTGCGACATCAGTGCCAGGATGACGGCCGAGGCGGCGCCGAACTCGACAAGGTCGAAGGGAGCGATGGTGCCGGGCGGGCCCGAGGCATGGCGGATGCCTGAGAAGGCGCGCCAGAGATCGAACTTCTCCCAGTCCATCACCGCGATGAAGAGGAAGGGCAGGATGTTGAGGACGATCCAGAAGGGCTGCGTCAGAAGCTGGAAGCGGCTGATCAGCCGGACGCCATGGGTGACGAGCGGGATGACCATGACGGCGCTGATGATGTAGCCGATCCAGAGCGGGATGCCCAAGGTCAGCTCCAGCGCGCCGGACATGATCGAGGCCTCGATCGCAAACAGCATGAAGGTGAAGCTGGCATAGATCAGCGAGGTGATGGTCGAGCCGATATAGCCGAAGCTGGCGCCACGGGTCAGAAGGTCGATGTCGACGCCGTGGCGGATGGCGTAGCGGCTGATCGGCAGGCCGATGGCGAGCATGGCGATCGAGGCGACGATGATCGCATAGAAGGCGTTGGTGGTGCCGTAGGAGAGCGTGATGGCGCCGCCGATCGCCTCCAGCGCCAGGAAGGAGATAGCGCCGATCGCCGTTTGCGAGATGCGCTGCGAGGAGAACTGCCGGGCGCTCTTGGCGGTGAAGCGCAGCGCATAGTCTTCCAGCGTCTGGTTGGCGACCCAGCGATTGTATTCGCGCCTGACCGGAATAATGCGTTGCCGCGCTGCCATGCCCGTAATCGGCCCCTTCGTTCCCCTTGTCATGCGTTCGTAACATGGAACAGTGCGGGGCTTAAGAGTGCGGTGCAACGCAAAACTGCACATTTCGCCCCGTCACCTACGTCATTTCGCGTATACGCTTTCGCAGTGCAGCACCGGATAGTCCCTTAAGCAACAGTTAATCGCCGTTTCAGGCCTGTTGTCGGAACAAGAAGAGGGGATCAACCAGATGAATCTGCGATCATATGTTTCCGGTGCCGTGCTCGGCGCCGTCATGTCGGCCACGGCCGCATTCCATGGAGCCGTTGCGGCTGACGACGCCATCAAGGTCGGCGTTCTGCATTCGCTGTCCGGCACGATGGCGATCTCCGAAACGACGCTGAAAGACGCCATGCTGATGCTCATCGACGAGCAGAACAAGAAGGGCGGCCTTCTCGGCAAGAAGCTCGAGGCCGTCGTCGTCGATCCGGCTTCCGACTGGCCGCTGTTTGCCGAAAAGGCACGCGAGCTGATCGAAAAGGACAAGGTCGCGGCCGTCTTCGGTTGCTGGACGTCCTCGTCGCGCAAGTCGGTCCTGCCGGTGTTCGAAGAGCTCAACTCCATCCTGTTCTACCCGGTTCAGTATGAAGGCGAAGAGTCCTCGCGCAACATCTTCTACACGGGTGCCGCTCCGAACCAGCAGGCGATCCCGGCCGTCGACTACCTGATGGAAAAGGAAGGCGTTAAGCGCTTCGTTCTCGAAGGCACCGACTACGTCTATCCGCGCACGACCAACAAGATCCTGGAAGCCTACCTGATCTCGAAGGGCATTCCGAAGGAAGACATCATCGTCAACTACACGCCGTTCGGCTTCTCCGACTGGCAGACGGAAGTCTCCAAGATCAAGGAATTCGGCGGCGCCGGCAAGAAGACCGCCGTCGTCTCCACCATCAACGGTGACGCCAACGTTCCGTTCTACAAGGAACTCGGCAACCAGGGCGTCAAGGCAACCGACATCCCTGTTGTCGCCTTCTCGGTCGGCGAAGAAGAGCTTGCCGGTCTCGACACCAAGCCGCTGGTCGGCCACCTCGCTGCGTGGAACTACTTCGAATCGGTCGAAAGCCCGGCCAACAAGAAGTTCATCAAGGAATGGCATGCCTACACCAAGAACGACAAGCGCGTGACCAACGACCCGATGGAAGCTGCCTATATCGGCTTCAACGCATGGGTTAAGGCGGTTCAGGCTGCCGGCACGACCGACACGGACAAGGTTCTCGACACGATCATCGGCACCACTGTTCCGAACCTGTCGGGCGGCTACGCCACCGTCATGCCGAACCACCACATCACCAAGCCGGTGCTGATCGGTGAAATCCAGGCGAACGGCCAGTTCGAAATCGTCCAGCAGACCCCTGCCGTGGTCGGCGACGAATGGTCCGACTTCCTGCCTGACTCCAAGGACCTGATCTCCGATTGGCGCAAGCCCATGAACTGCGGCAACTTCAATGTCGCAACGGGCAAGTGCGGCGGCAAGGGCTCCTGAGTGGACACCCCTTCACTCTAAAAGCCTGAAAACAGCTTCCGTCCGGCCCTCCTGTCCGGGCGGAAGTTCTCTCTCCGAAGCGTGGCCTTGAGGCTTCGGACGGCAGTTGCCGAGTTAGAGGCCTGAATTTCCCCGATTGCGCCGCTGGCGCGCCGTGCGTCCAAAGTGGACGCACAAAGAGCGCGCTAGCCTTTAGAAACTGCAGCATCGTGCTTTCCGAAAATCGAGATCGATTTTCGGGCAGATGCTGTAGGCCAACGATAACCGAGGCAGAAAGCCGATGTATCGCGCCATCAAGATTTTGCTTTTGACCTTGTGCCTGGCCCTGCCGGCATTCGCCACGGCGCTGAAGGCGCAGGAAGACATCCACGCGCTGGTCGACGCGCTCGGCGTCGGCGATTTCCCGGAGCGCGAGGTCGCCATCAAGGCGCTGGTCGCATCCGGCGATGCCCATGTCAGCCAGATCCTGCAGCAGCTCAGCGACGGCCAGCTTTACGTGAATTCGGAAAGCGGTGGCCCGGTTCTGCTTCAGGGCGGCACGGAGGACGAGCCGACATTCTCCGATCCCATCAGCGGCGAGGCTGTCGCCGATATCGACGCGGACTACATGTCCAAGGTCAGGATAAACAATTCGCTGCGCGGCGTCATCGCCACGGCGATGAGCCAGCTGACGCTGCTCTCTCCCGATCGCGGCGCCCGCCTTGCGGCTGCCCAGGGGCTGCTGCGCGATGCCGATCCCGCCAATCTCGAACTTCTGAACTCCGCGCTTGCCACTGAGAAGGACGGCGAGGTCAAGGAGACGATGGAAGCCGCCCGCGCCGTGATGGTGCTGAAGAGCGATGTCGGCGCCGAGGACAAGAAGGCGGCCATCGACACGATCGCCGCCCGTGGCGGCCGCAACGCGCTGACCATCCTGACGGCCGCCATGGCGACCGCGCCTGACGAACTCAAGGGCGCGATCCAGACGCATATCAACACGATCAACCGCAGCCTGGCGCTCTGGGACGTGGTGCAGAACGTCTGGTACGGCCTGTCGCTCGGCTCGGTGCTGCTGCTTGCCGCCATCGGCCTTGCCATCACCTTCGGCGTCATGGGCGTCATCAACATGGCGCACGGCGAGATGGTGATGATCGGCGCATACACGACCTATGTGGTGCAGCAGTACATCGCCTCGACTTTCCCCGGTCTCGAAGTCTATTCGCTGGCCTTCGCCGTTCCCGCCGCCTTCATCTTCACCGGCTTCGTCGGTCTCGTCATCGAACGCAGCGTGATCCGCTATCTCTACGGTCGTCCGCTGGAAACGCTGCTCGCAACCTGGGGCGTCTCGCTCATCCTGCAGCAGGCGGTACGCTCGATCTTCGGGCCGACCAACCGCGAAGTGCGCAATCCAAGCTGGATGTCGGGCGCGTTCGAACTCGGCGGCCTGTCGATCACCTGGAACCGCCTCTGGATCATCGTCTTCTCGATGGCGGTGTTCGTGACACTGCTCATGCTGCTGAAGCGTTCCGCCTTCGGCCTGCAAATGCGTGCCGTCACGCAGAACCGGCGCATGGCGGCGTCGATGGGCATCCGCACCGGCTGGGTCGATGCCTTCACCTTCGCGCTCGGCTCCGGCATCGCCGGCATGGCGGGCGTGGCGCTCAGCCAGATCGACAACGTCTCGCCCAATCTCGGCCAGAGCTACATCATCGACAGCTTCATGGTCGTGGTGTTCGGCGGCGTCGGCAATCTGTGGGGCACGCTGGTGGGGGCGCTGTCGCTCGGCGTCGTCAACAAGTTCCTCGAACCCTTCGCCGGCGCCGTGCTCGGCAAGATCCTGGTGCTCGTCCTCATCATTCTCTTCATCCAGAAGCGGCCGCGTGGGCTCTTCGCACTCAAAGGAAGGGCGGTGGAAGCATGATTACGGCCTTCCTTCTCCGGTCTCTCGATCGCAAGATCATCGTCGCGCTCTTCATCCTGCTGGCCCTTGCCGTGCTGGTGCCGGTGTTGAACCTGATGACGCCGGCATCAAGCCCTGTGCACATCCCGACCTACATCATGTCGCTGTTCGGCAAGTATCTGACCTATGCGCTTCTCGCGCTGGCGCTCGATCTCGTCTGGGGTTTCTGCGGTATTCTCTCGCTCGGCCACGGCGCCTTCTTCGCGCTCGGCGGTTATGCGATGGGCATGTATCTGATGCGCCAGATCGGCACGCGCGGTAGCTACGGCGACCCCATCCTGCCCGATTTCATGGTGTTCCTTAACTACAAGGAACTGCCGTGGTTCTGGCATGGGTTTGACCATTTCTGGTTCGCGGCGCTGATGGTGCTTGTCGTGCCGGGGTTGCTCGCCTTCGTTTTCGGTTGGTTCGCCTTCCGCTCGCGCGTCAACGGCGTCTATCTCTCGATCATCACGCAGGCGATGACCTATGCGCTGCTGCTCGCCTTCTTCCGCAACGACATGGGCTTCGGCGGCAATAACGGCCTGACCGATTTCAAGGATATCATCGGCTACAACATCCAGGCCGACGGCACGCGCGCGGCTCTCTTCTCGGCCACCGCGATCCTGCTCGCGCTGTCGCTGCTGATCGCGTCCGCCATCGTGCGCTCGAAGTTCGGCAAGGTGCTGGTCGGCGTGCGCGATGCGGAAAGCCGCACGCGCTTCCTCGGCTACCGCGTCGAGCACTTCAAGCTCTTCACCTTCGTCGTCTCGGCGATGATGGCGGGGATCGCCGGCGCGCTCTACGTTCCGCAGGTCGGCATCATCAACCCCGGCGAATTTGCGCCGGCCAACTCGATCGAAGTCGTCATCTGGACGGCGGTCGGTGGGCGCTCGACGCTGATCGGGCCGATCATCGGCGCGATCATGGTCAATGGCGGCAAGACGATCTTTACCGGCCTCTTCCCCGAATTCTGGCTCTTCGCGCTCGGCGGGTTATTCGTGGCGGTCACGCTGTTCCTACCCAAGGGCATCGTCGGCACGATTGGCCAGTATATCGGCAAACGCAAGCCATCCTCCAGCGACAGGCCGCCCGCCAAGCGCGAGGATGGTGTCGATGCCGAAATCCAGCCAGCGGAGTGAGCGCCATGATCCCTGACGTCAAACCCAACAGCGTTCTCTACCTCGACAACGTCTCCGTCTCCTTCGATGGCTTCAAGGCGCTGAATTCGCTGTCGATCGTCATCGAACCGGGCGAACTTCGCGCCATCATCGGCCCGAACGGCGCCGGCAAGACGACGATGATGGACATCATCACGGGCAAGACCCGGCCGGATACCGGCCAGGTGTTCTTCAACGGCCAGACCGATCTCACCAAGCTCGACGAAGCCGACATCGCCCAGCTGGGGATCGGCCGCAAGTTCCAGAAGCCGACGGTGTTCGAGAGCCACACGGTGTGGGACAATATCGAGCTGGCGCTGAACCGCCGGCGCGGCGTGTTCTCGACTTTGTTCTACCGGCTGTCGAGCGAGGATCGGTCGCGTATCGACGAGATCCTCGCGACCGTTCGCCTGACGCATCGCCGCGACGACCTCGCCGCCAATCTCAGCCATGGGCAGAAGCAGTGGCTGGAGATCGGCATGCTGCTCGCGCAGGAGCCGAAGCTGTTGCTGGTGGACGAGCCGGTGGCCGGGATGACGGATGCGGAGACGGCGGAGACGGCGATCCTGCTCAAGGAGATCGCCAAGACGCGGTCGGTCGTCGTCGTCGAGCACGACATGGGCTTTATTCGTGACCTTGGGGTGAAGGTGACGTGTCTCGCCGAAGGCTCGGTGCTGGCCGAGGGGTCGATCGATTTCGTCAGCTCCGATCCGAAGGTGATCGAGAATTATCTGGGGCGGTGATGAGCGTTGTGCGCGTGATACCCCCCTCTGCCCTGCCGGGCATCTCCCCCACAAGGGGGGAGATCGACCAGTGGCGGGCGTCTCGTCAATCAATAGCCGTTGGAGCGAGCGGGTGCGCCCAGCCAATCTCCCCACCTGTGGGGGAGATGCCCGGCAGGGCAGAGGGGGGCGCCACAACCGCAAGCCATCATAGGGGAAAACCATGCTGACCGTCGAAAACGCAAACCTCCACTATGGCGCAGCACAAGCGCTGCGCGGCATCTCGCTGAAGGCCGAGATGGGCAAGATCACCTGCGTGCTCGGCCGCAACGGGGTCGGCAAGAGTTCACTCTTGCGCGCCGTCACCGGCCAGCATCCGCTGTCTTCAGGGACGGTGACCTTCAACGACACCAGGCTCAATGGCCTTGCGCCCTATGCGCGCGCCAAGCAGGGTATCGGCTATGTGCCGCAGGGCCGCGAGATCTTTCCGTTGCTGACGGTGAAGGAGAATCTCGAGACCGGCTTTGCGCCGCTTACGCGCCGCGACAAGAACATCCCGGACGATATCTTCAGCCTGTTTCCGGTGCTGCAGACCATGCTCGGGCGGCGCGGCGGCGATCTCTCGGGTGGGCAGCAGCAGCAGCTGGCGATCGGGCGGGCGATGGTGACGCGGCCGAAGATCCTCGTGCTCGACGAGCCGACCGAGGGTATCCAGCCGTCGATCATCAAGGATATCGGCCGGGCGATCCGCTATCTGCGTGATAGTACCGGCATGGCGATCCTGCTGGTCGAGCAGTATCTCGATTTCTGCCGGGAGCTTGCCGATTACGTCTACATCATGGATCGCGGCGAGATCGTCCACGAGGGCCTGGCGGAGACGTTGGATACGCCAGAGGCGCGCCGGCATCTGACCGTCTGATCGGCATTCGCCGCTTTTAAAGGCACTCGATGATATTCGCGCGGCTGGCCGGCGCCGGGATTGCGGTGTCCTTCGCGCGGCACGGAAATTGCTTGCTTTCAATTAGTTACAGGATTGAATGAGAACGGCCGGGCAAACCGGCGGCATGAAAAGGGCATGGAATGACGAACGCCGCGGCAGCCACCAGACCGCAAAGGGCCGAAGGCCGCGGGCATCTGGCCGCGAAGTCGCTGGGCGGGCGCACGCGCATTCGCGAGCTCTATCAGGAGGGTGCCGCGAAGATCCGGCTGCCTGATACGTTCGATGCCTCGATGGAAGCCGTCATCATAAACACGGCCGGTGGGCTCACCGGTGGCGACCGCATGGACTGGAGTGTCGTGGCGGGTCCCGGTACGCGCATCGACGTGACCACGCAGGCCTGCGAGAAAATCTACAAGGCGTCCGCCGGCACCGCCGAGATCACCACGAAAATCCAGATCGGCGCCAATGCGCGGGTCGACTGGCTGCCGCAGGAAACCATCCTCTTCGATCGCTCCTCGCTCTATCGACGGCTCGATGTCGACCTCGACGAGGGAGCGGAGTTTCTGGCGGTCGAGGCGGTCCTGCTCGGGCGCAAGGCGATGGGCGAGGCGGTTGTCTCCGGGCTGTTTCGCGACCGCTGGCGTATCCGCCAAGAAGGCCGGCTCTGCCATGCCGAGGATCTGAGGCTCGCGGGCGAGGTCCAGGCGCTGACGCGCGAGCAGGCGGTGCTTTCGGGCCAGGTCGCCTTCGCAACGCTGCTTTATGTCGGGCCACAAGCGGAAAGCTATCTCAATGCGGTCAGGCCGTTGCTCGACGGTCACATGGGCGGCGCCAGCTGCTGGGCGGGCAAGCTGGTCGTTCGGCTGGCAGCGTCGGATGGCTTCGCACTTCGAAAAATCCTGATCCCGATCATTTCAGCCTTGCGCAACGGCGCGCCTGTGCCGAAAGTCTGGAATCTCTAGTTCAAGCAGATGGATGCACGATGAACCTCACACCAAGAGAAAAAGACAAGCTGTTGATTTCGATGGCGGCGATGGTCGCGCGGCGGCGGCTGGAGCGGGGCGTCAAGCTCAACTATCCCGAGGCGATCGCGCTCATCACCGACTACGTCGTCGAAGGCGCGCGTGACGGCCGTCCGGTGGCCGAGCTGATGGAAGCCGGCGCCCATGTCATCGGCCGCGACCAGGTGATGGACGGCATCGCCGAGATGATCCACGACGTGCAGGTGGAAGCGACGTTCCCTGACGGAACGAAGCTTGTCACCGTCCACGAACCGATCCGCTGAGGCCATCATGCTCGAGCTTCGACCCAATTGCGAATGCTGCGACAAGGACCTGCCGCCCGAAAGCTGCGAGGCCATGATGTGCAGCTTCGAATGCACCTATTGCGCTGATTGCGCCGACAACGTGCTTTCAGGCATCTGCCCGAATTGCGGCGGCGAACTGGTGCGTCGGCCGGTGCGCCCGGCGGCCAAGCTCATCAACAACCCGGCATCGACGAAACGCGTGCTGAAGGCCGAGGGCTGCGCGCCCGTGAAGGCTGCGTGAGGAGAAAATCATGATCCCAGGCGAAATCATTGCCGCACCAGGCGAAATCGAACTCAATGCCGGCGCGCCGACCGTGACCATCGAGGTGTCGAACACCGGCGACCGTCCGGTGCAGGTCGGCAGCCACTATCATTTCGGCGAGACCAATGCCGGGCTCTCCTTCGATCGCGAGAAGGCGCATGGCATGCGGCTCGATATTCCGGCCGGGACCGCGGTGCGCTTTGAGCCGGGGCAGACGCGCTCGGTGACGCTGATCCCGCTATCCGGCAAGCGCGAAGTCTATGGCTTCCGCCAGCTGGTGATGGGCAAGCTGTGATCATGTCTCGGGAGGAGATGATGCGTTTCTTGATGCCTATGGGTTTCGGCCTGCTGGTGTTGATGGCGGCCGGTGGCGCCGGCGCCGAGGAGATCGACTGCAAGAGCCCGACGACGCAGACCGACATGACGCTCTGCGAGCGGGCGCGGCAGGACGAGGCCGACAAGGCGCTCAACGTTCAATATAAGAAGACCCGCGCCGCCATGGTCGCCATCGATAGCGATCAGGATGACGACATGAAGGGGGCGGAGAAAGCTCTGGTTACTGCCCAGCGCGCGTGGATTACTTACCGTGATGCGCAATGCGAGGCAGCCGGCTTTCAGGCGCGTGGCGGTACGATGGAGCCGATGCTGGTTGCCGGCTGCATCGCCAACGTGACCGATGCCAGGACCAAGGAGCTGAAGACGCTCGAAGACGCGATGAGCAACTGAGGTGACAGAGAGCATCATGATCGTCGGCAATGGTGAGATCGGTGCGGAAGGGGCCGCGGCAGTCGCCGCAGCACGCTTCGTCATCCGTTTCAACGAATGCCGATCCTATGAGGCGAGCCCCGGCCGCACCGATGTCGTCGCCGTCTGCAATACCGGCCGTCCCGCAAAGGCGATGCTGTCTTCCGAAGCATGGCGCGCGCATCCCGCCGTGGTCGAGGCTGCCGAAATCTGGAGCGTGCGCGATCCGGAAAAGTTCGCGGCACTCAAAGGCCCGCTGGCCGTCTCGCATCCAGAGCTCGACGATTTCTGCGACGACTATACGAGTCAATTCAGCAGCTTCTGCAAGGAAGCTGGCAAGGTGCATGTGGTCGTTGACAAAGTGATTCATGATGGCGTCGACCAGGCGCTGGCCGCATTTGATCCCGCGTTTTACGTCGTGCCGAGCAGCGGCATGATCGTGATCGCTGAGGTCATGAACCGATTTCCCGATGCCCCGATCGCGCTTGCCGGCTTCGGCCATCAAGGCTGGGAGTGGCATCCCTTCGCCGCCGAAAGGCAGCTCGTCGACGCCTACGTCGCCGCCGGCCGCGTCACGCGGTTTTATCCGTCCGCATCCCGTTCGTCCTCCCAAGGAGCCTGACCCATGCCCTACAAGATTTCACGCGCCGCCTATGCCGGCATGTTCGGCCCGACCACCGGCGACAAGGTGCGGCTTGCCGATACCGAGCTCTTCATCGAGATCGAGAAGGATTTCACCACCTATGGTGAAGAGGTGAAGTTCGGCGGCGGCAAGGTCATCCGCGATGGCATGGGGCAGAGCCAGGCGACGCGGGCGCAGGGCGCGGTCGACACCGTCATCACCAACGTCGTGATCATCGACCATACCGGTATCGTCAAGGCTGATATCGGGCTGAAGAACGGCCGCATCCACGCCATCGGCAAGGCCGGCAATCCGGATACGCAGCCTGGTGTCAACATCATCGTCGGCCCTTCGACAGAGGCGATCGCCGGCGAAGGCAAGATCATCACCGCCGGCGGCATGGACGCGCATATCCATTACATCTGCCCGCAGCAGATCGAGGAAGCGCTAATGTCCGGCATTACCTGCATGCTCGGCGGCGGCAGCGGCCCGGCGCACGGTACGCTCGCCACCACCTGCACCGGCGCCTGGCACATCGAGCGGATGATCGAAAGCTTCGACGGCTTCCCGATGAATCTCGCGCTCGCCGGCAAGGGTAACGCCTCGCTGCCCGCCGCGCTCGAGGAAATGGTGCTGGCCGGCGCGTCGTCGCTGAAGCTGCACGAGGACTGGGGCACGACGCCGGCAGCGATCGACTGCTGCCTCTCGGTTGCCGACGAATACGATATCCAGGTGATGATCCACACCGACACGCTGAACGAAAGCGGCTTCGTCGAGGACACGATCGGAGCGCTGAAGGGCCGCACCATCCACGCCTTCCACACGGAAGGGGCGGGCGGCGGTCACGCGCCCGATATCATCAAGATCTGCGGCCAGTCGAACGTCATCCCGTCGTCCACCAACCCGACACGGCCCTATACGGTCAACACGATTTCCGAGCATCTCGACATGCTAATGGTTTGCCACCATCTGTCGCCGTCGATCCCCGAGGATATCGCGTTTGCCGAAAGCCGCATTCGAAAAGAGACGATCGCGGCCGAAGACATCCTGCACGATATCGGCGCCTTCTCGATCATCTCGTCCGATAGCCAGGCCATGGGTCGCGTCGGCGAAGTGGCGATCCGCACCTGGCAGACGGCCGACAAGATGAAGCGCCAGCGCGGTCCGCTGAAGGAGGAGACGGGGGACAACGACAACTTCCGCGTCCGCCGCTATATCGCCAAGTACACGATCAACCCGGCGATTGCGCAGGGCGTCAGCCAC
The DNA here is from genome assembly GCF_047304155.1 of Rhizobium sp. Rhizsp42. Lineage (NCBI taxonomy): Bacteria > Pseudomonadati > Pseudomonadota > Alphaproteobacteria > Hyphomicrobiales > Rhizobiaceae > Rhizobium > Rhizobium sp. Rhizsp42. The sequence goes on from NZ_JBGLYS010000028.1 coordinate 54,088, forward strand.
GAGATCGGCTCGATCGAAGTCGGCAAGCGCGCCGACCTCGTCTTGTGGAACCCGGCCTTCTTCGGCGTGAAGCCGGAGATGGTGCTGCTCGCCGGCTCGATTGCCGCTGCCCCGATGGGTGATCCGAACGCCTCGATCCCGACGCCGCAGCCGATGCACTACCGTCCTATGTTCGCCGCCTATGGCAAGCTGCGCACCAACTCGTCGGTCACCTTCGTCAGCCAAGCCTCGCTCGATGCCGGCCTGAAGGGCCGCCTCGGCGTCGCCAAGGACCTCGTCGCCATCAAGAACACGCGCGGCGGCATCTCCAAGGCATCGATGATCCACAACAGCCTGACGCCCCATATCGAGGTCGATCCGGAAACCTACGAGGTGCGCGCCGACGGCGAGCTGCTCACCTGCGAACCGGCGACCTCGCTGCCGATGGCGCAGCGCTACTTCATGTATTGATGACCTTTAATGGCCGGCGCCACGGTGCCGGCCAACTTCTGGCTACACGTTTAGCAATGCATTCTTAAAGTTGTATCACGATTGTGTTCTGTTCCACCATGGGGCGTTGCGTCCGAAATGGGACGCGGCGACCGGTTAAATCCTGAAAAATGTGATTTATCAATTTCTTAGCTGCGCGGCCTCGCGAACACTTCCAGAGCCATTTTCGTCGCGTTTCGATCCATTGTGCAGCGCACGAACAATTTACAAAACTCGTTAAAATCCTAGCGATTCCCTTAAGACCCCGGCAGCGGTTCGTGTCTCATCAATAGACTTGGGCGAGGGCAAAAAGGTCGATTCGGATGCATATTTTACTCGAGGCGGAGCTCGGCGATTTCAGGAATCGCCTGACGATTTACACCTATGCGCTGAAGATGAGTTTCGCCGCGGTGATGCTCTCGTCGCTTGGTATTGCGGTGCTGTTGTTGCCGCTCGATTGGGCCGGTGTGCTGCCGGTTTCGCTGGAGCATGCCGTCATCTATGGCGTGGCGCTTTCCTGGGTGATCGGCGGGATCGTATCGGGAGCGCTGGCCCTGGTCGCGGGCTATGCCATGCATCAGCTCAGCGTCTCGCGCGCGGAGTTCGAGCAGCTGAGCCGCACCGACATGCTGTCCGGCCTCCTGAACCGACGGGCATTTACCGAGGCGCTCGATGATGTCGATGAGCCCGCCTGTCTCGCGATCTTCGACGTGGACCGCTTCAAGGCTGTCAATGATCGCTACGGGCATGCCTGCGGCGATGCTGTTATCGTCGCTGTCGCCGCAGAGCTGTCGGCGGCCTTCAGCGCGGATTCGACTATTGCGCGGCTCGGCGGCGAGGAGTTCGGGGTTGTCGTCATCGCGCCGCTCAAGGAGGAGCGGGTGGCGCAGATCCGTGCGGCCTGCAACCGGCTTGCCGAGCGGACGATCGCGCTCGATGGCTGCAGCTTCAATGTCACGATGTCGGCAGGCATCGCGGAGCTCTTCGATGGGCGAAGCAGGCAGGCGGCCTATACCGCGGCCGACAAGGCGCTCTATCTGGCGAAGACGCTCGGCCGCAATCGCGTCGTGCACGAGGACGAGGGGCTGCAGCGCCGCATGCGGCTCAGCCAGGATGAAACCAATGTCGACGGCAGGTCGTCCGCCATTCATTAGTCTAAAGCGTTGCAACGACACGCGTATAGTGCGCAATACGGCGTTTTGACCCTTGCGCGGTTCCAGCCGATTTTGCATGCTCCTCGCCTGAACCGGAATGGACACATCATGCAGTATATCAACTCCTATCTGCCGGCCGGCACGCCGTCTTCCCACCCCACGCACAAGGTCGTGCTGCCGCATGATCTGAGGCATCTCCGGCGCAAGCTGCTGCATCTCGACAATGGCGAGATGGTCATGCTCGACCTCAAGGAGCCGGTGCTGTTCGCCAATGGCGACATGCTGGTGCTCGGCGATGGCGAGCTGGTGGAGATCGTTGCCGCCGACGAGAAGCTTTTCGAGATCAAGGCGCGTGATCGCCTGCATCTGATCGAGCTCGCCTGGCATCTGGGCAACCGGCATCTGGGTGCGCAGATCGAGGAAGAGCGTATCCTGATCCTGCGCGACCATGTCATCCGCGCCATGCTCGAGGGACTGGGCGCGACGGTCTCTGATGTCACCGAGCCGTTCCAGCCGGCGCGCGGTGCCTATCATTCCCATGGCAGCCACTCGCATGGACATGATCACGGGCATGGCCACGACCATGGACATGATCATGGGCACAACCATTCGCACGACTGAGCCATGACCGAGAACGGTGATCTTCAGGCGCTGCTGCGGTTGATGGCATGGCTTTCGCCGGCCTTTCCGGTGGGCTCGTTCGCCTATTCGGGCGGGCTGGAGCGGGCAGTGCATGACGGGCTGGTGCACGACGCCGCATCACTGGGCGATTGGCTTGATGCCATGATGGATCACGGCGCCATCTGGAACGACGTCGTGCTGCTTGCCGAGAGCAACAGGGTGCAGGGCGACGCCTCGGCGCTATCCGATGTGGCCGAGCTTGCCGAGGCGTTGGCGGGATCGCGCGAGCGCCATCAGGAGACGATGCTGCTCGGCGACGCGTTCCTGTCGGCGGCCGGCGCATGGCCTGATGAGGTGTTCACACGGCTGTCGAAACATGTGGCTTATCCTGTTGCCGTCGGTGCCGTTTCCGGCGCGCATGGGATCGGCGCTGAAAAGGCGATTGCCGCCTTTCTGCATGCCTATGTCTCACAGGCTGTTTCCGCCGGCATCCGGCTCGGCGTTGCCGGGCAGAAGGATGGTGTCGCGATCATGGCGGCGCGGGAAGGGGATATCGCGCTGCTCGCGCGGCGGGCGGCGGGTGCGACGCTCGATGAGCTGGGCTCGGCAACGGTGCAGGCCGATATCGTCTCGCTACGGCACGAGACGCAATCGACGCGGCTTTTCCGGTCGTGACAACGGCGCTTGTCGCTAACGATCTGCGCCATTTGCCGGTGGCCGCCTTGCGGTTGACGCGCTATGATTATTCTCGATTGGAGTGCACGATATGAAATCAGGAAATGGACCTCTGCGGGTCGGCATCGGCGGGCCGGTCGGCTCGGGCAAGACAGCGCTGACGGAAAAGCTCTGCAAGGCGATGCGCGACCAATATTCGGTCGCCGTCGTCACCAATGACATCTACACGACCGAGGATGCCGAGGCGCTGATGCGCATGCAGGCGCTGCCGTCGGAGCGCATTGTCGGCGTGGAAACAGGCGGCTGCCCGCACACCGCTATTCGTGAAGACGCGACGATCAACCTGCAGGCCATTGCCGGCCTCAACGAGCGCATTCCCGATCTCGACGTGGTCTTCATCGAATCGGGCGGTGACAATCTGGCCGCGACCTTCTCGCCCGATCTCGCCGATATCACCATCTATGTGATCTCGGTCTGCCAGGGTGAGGAAATTCCGCGCAAGGGCGGGCCCGGGATCACCAAGTCGGACCTTCTCGTCATCAACAAGAAGGATCTCGCGCCTTATGTCGGCGCCGATCTCGACGTGATGGACCGGGACGCGACGCGCATGCGCGATACGCGCCCCTTCGTGTTCTCGGACATGAAGCGCGGCGACGGCATCGGTGCCATCGTCGATTTCCTCAAGGTGCATGGCGGCTTGTAATCGCCGGGATCGTCTTCAAGACGTTGAGATTGCTGATCTCGATCGAGCGGCCGCTGACGGTAACGCCGGCGGCGCGCAGCGACGAGAAGGCGCGGGAGAGTGCCTCGGGCGCCAGCCCGAGCTTGCGCGCCAACAGGCTTTTCTGGAAGGGGAGCCGCATCTTCGCCGCAAGACCTTCCGGTTTGCAATGGGTGAGCAGATAGGTCGCGACGCGCTGAGGTGCGGTCTGCATGCGGTCGCTCGCCAGGCAATCGATCGTCGATAGCAGGTGCTGCGAGAGGCTGCGCATGATCGCGATGCCGATATGCGGCCGGTGTTCGACCAGCGCCCGGACCTGTTCGAGATTGAAGCGCGCGAAGATCGAGTGCTCCATGGCCTGGGCGCCATAGCGATAATCGCCGCCATCGGTGACCAGGCATTCGGCGAAGCTGTCGCCGGGCTCGCAGATACGGATGTCGCCTTCCTGATTGTCGCCGCCGAGGCGATAGAGCCGGGCGAAGCCCGTCAGCACGCAATAGAAATACTCGCCCCGTTCGCCCTGATGAAACAGCATGTCATGCGTCTGGTAGCGTACGATGGTCGCGCAAGCGAGAAGCGCGTTGCGCTCATCCCGGTTGAGGCCGGAAAAAAGAATGGTTTCGCCAAGCATGGCCTTGTGCACATTGCTCAGTTTCAAGCCCGTCGTCATCTCTTTCTCCACATTCGTCGGTCGCAGGCCACGCCTGCCATGCGCTTAAACTAGCCGGAATGGTTGCGGTGAAAGTTGATCTGCATCAAGTGGGAGCAAGAAACAAGAAAGCCTGAGGTCGCAGCCATGCGCCACTTGCGGAGATTTCATGAAGCCGAAGATCAAAAGCCGGGGCGAACCCCGGCTTTTTCGTGTGATCCGATTATTCCGCCGCGAAGGGCGGCAGGCGAACGACGTTGCCGCCGGATTTGCCCTTCTTGTCGTCGGGCTTCTCGATCGCGGTGACGCGGCCGTCGAGGCTGGTGACGGCGGTGGTGAGTTCCTCGGGCGAGAGCGGCAGCTGCTCTTCGTCCTTCTTGCCGACAAGGCGGCCGAAGAGCCAGCCGAGCAGGCGGGAAAGGTCGTCCATGATCAGGAAGAAGGAGGGGACGACGACGAGCGATAGCACCGTCGAGACGATGATGCCGCCGATCACGGCGATCGCCATCGGCGAGCGGAACGAGCCGCCTTCGCCGACACCGAGCGCCGAGGGCAGCATGCCCGCCGACATGGCGATCGAGGTCATGATGATCGGGCGGGCGCGCTTGCGGCCGGCTTCCACCATGGCTTCGACACGCTCCATCCCATGCCGCTTCATCTCGATCGCGAAATCGACGAGCAGGATGGCGTTCTTGGTGACGATACCCATCAGCATCAGTATGCCGATCAGAACAGGCATGGAGAGCGCGTTCTGGGTGACGATCAGCGCGAGCGCCACGCCGCCGATCGCAAGCGGCAGCGAGAACAGGATGGTGAAGGGCTGGATCACGTCCTTGAAGAGCAGGATCAGCACGACCAGAACCAGCATCAGGCCCATCAGCATGGCATTGCCGAAACTCTGGACCATTTCGCCCTGAACCTTGGCGTCACCGCTTTCGGCCAGATGCACGCTCTTCGGCAGCTCGGTTTCCGACACGATGCGCTTGAACTCGGCGGTCGAGGTATCGAGCGCGGTGCCGAAGGGCACGTCGGAACCGATGGCGACGACGCGGTTGCGGTTGTTGCGCTTGATCGAGCTCGGACCTTCCGAATAGTCGACATCGGCGACGCTGTAGAGCGGAACGCTGGCGCCGCTCGCCGTCTTGATCTTGATCGCCCGGATGGCGGCCAGATCGCGGCGGACATCGAGCGATGCCTGCACGCGGATCGGGATCTGCCGGTCGTCGAGCGAGATCTTGGCGAGGTTGGCGTCGATATCGCCGATGGTGGCGACGCGGATCGTCTCCGAGATCTGCTGCGGCGTGATGCCAAGGCGGGAGGCTTCGGCCATGCGCGGGCGGATCTGCAGTTCCGGACGGGGCAGGGCGCCCTCGGAGGAGACGTTGGCCAGGATCGGCGACGCGCGCAGCTTCGATTCCAGCAGGCTGACGGCCTCGTTCAGATCGTCCTCGTTGGAGGAAAGGAAGTTGAAGGTGAGGTCGCGCTCGGCGCGGTCGTTGACCTTGGAGATGCGCACATCAGGAATACCGCGCACGGCGGCGAAGATATCCTTTTCGACATCCCACTGCGGACGCGTGCGGCCGTGTTCTTCCATCTTCGGGATCAGGTTGCCGATGACAGGCAGTCCGCCGAGACCCTTGTTGACGAGGGTCTTCAGCAGGGAGTGATCGATATTGCCGAGGATGACGCGCACGGTTGCACGGCGCAGCTCGAGATCGCCCTTGGGCGAGGCGCCGCCGAGAACGAAGACGCTTTCCACACCGTCGATCCCGCGCACCGCGTCGTAGACCTTGCTCGATGCGGCGGCGGTGTCTTCGAGCGTGGCGTTCGGCGGCAGTTCGACGGACAGCACGACGCGCGAGGAATCGTCCGGCGGCATGAAGCTGCCGGGCACGCGGCTGAGCAACATCATCGAGCCGATCAGGAAGGCGATGGCGCAGAGCAGCGTGGTGTAGCGCCAGTACCATTTGCGCGTGGTGCCGGTGACCAGGCGCGTATAGCCGCGCATGATCGTGCCGTCATTGTCGTGATGGTCTTCCATACCGTCTTCGGCTCGCATCAGATAGGCGGCCATCAAGGGGGTGATGAGACGCGCCACTACGAGCGAGAAGAAGACGGAGAAGGCGACCGTCAGGCCGAACTGGATGAAGTATTGCCCGGCGATACCAGGCATGAACGACACCGGCACGAAGACGGCGATGATGGTGAAGCTGGTGGCGATAACGGCGAGGCCGATTTCGTCTGCCGCTTCGAGCGCCGCCTTGTAGGGCGTCTTGCCCATCTTGATGTGGCGGGCGATGTTCTCGATCTCGACGATCGCGTCATCGACGAGAATACCGGTGGCCAGCGTCAGCGCCAGGAAGCTCACGAGGTTCAGCGAGAACCCCATGATATCCATGATCCAGAAGGTCGGGATGGCCGACAAGGGCAGTGCCACGGCGGCGATCAGCGTCGCGCGCCAGTTGCGCAGGAAGAGGAAGACGACGATGACGGCGAGGATCGAGCCTTCGATCAGCGTGTGAAGAGCTGCCTCGTAGTTGCCGTAGGTGAAGTAGACGCTGTCATCCACCATCTCGATCTTGACGTTCGGATTGGCCTTGCGAATCTCCGTCAGGCTTTCCGAAACGGTTTCGGCAACAGAGACTTCGCTGGCGCCCTTGGCGCGGAAGACAGCGAAGGTGACCGATGGCGTGCCGTTGAAGCGCGAGAAGGACTTCTGCTCCTCGTAGGTGTCGTCGATCGTGCCGAGCTCGGAGAGCTTCACGAAGCGGCCGTTGGGCAGACTGATGGTTGTCGTGTTGAGCTGCGAGACGTCGCGCGTGTCGCCGAGCGTGCGGATCGTCTGCTCGTTGCCGGCGACCTGGCCGCGGCCGGAGCCGAGGTTGACGTTGGTGCCGCGCAGCTGCTGGTTCACGTCGGCGGCGGTGATGCCATAGGCGTCGAGCTTGCCGGGATCGAGCGAGACACGCACTTCGCGGTCGGCGCCGCCGTAGCGGTCGATGCGGCCGATGCCGGGCTGGCCCTGCAGGGCGCGCTTGACGGTATCGTCGACGAACCAGGAGAGTTCCTCGAGCGTCATGTTGGGGGAGGAGACGGCAAAGGTCTGGATCGCCTGTCCTTCGACATCGACCTTGGTGACGATCGGTTCCTCGATGCCGGCGGGAAGATCGCTGCGGATCTTGTCGACGGCGTCCTTGGTATCCTGAACGGCTTCGGCGGTCGGCTTCTCGATGCGGAAGACGACGACCGTCTGCGACTGGCCGTCGGTGACCGTCGACTGGATTTCATCGATGCCGCTGATCGAGGCGACCGCGTCTTCGACCTCCTTGGTCACCTGCATTTCGAGCTCGGCCGGTGAGGCGCCGCTCTGCGTGACGGTGATGGAAACGACGGGAACGTCGATATTCGGGAAGCGGGTGATCGGCAGCTTGTAGAAGGCCTGGATGCCCACGAACACCAGCAGCGCGAAGGCGAGCAGCGGCGCAATCGGATTTCGGATCGACCATGCGGAGAAATTCATGGATTGGCCTCGGTCAGTTCGATTGTGCCGATACGGCTTCGGTGACAGGGGTGATCTTGTCGCCATCGCGAACGAAGGCGCCGGCCTTGGCGACGACGGTGTCGCCTTCCTTCAGGCCTTCCGAGATCTCGACGAAGCCACCATCCTGGATACCTGTCGTCACCTTCACCTGCTTGACGACGCCGTCTTCGACCTTGCGGGCGGTGGAGCCGTTACGGCCTGTGGTGACCGCCGACAGCGGAAGGGCGATGTCGTTCTTTTCGGCGACGATAATGTCGGCGCTGGCATACATGCCGGAGCGGGCAGCACTCTCGTCGTCGATATAGATGTGCACGAGGCCGAGCCGGGTCGACTGGTCGACCGTCGGGGAGACGATCCTGACCTTGCCTTCGATCTTCGTGCGGTTGCCCGACAGCGTGACGATGGCGCGCTGGCCGACCTTGATCTTCTGAATATCGGTTTCCGACAGCTCGGCGACGAGCTCGATGGCGCTATCCTTGATGACGGTGAACATCGGCTCGCCGGTGCCGGCGGCAATGGCGCCGATGCGGGCGTTCTTGGCCGAGATCACGCCTGACACTGGCGTCTTCACGTCCGTGCGCGCCAGCTTCAGGTCGGCATCGGCGATCTGGCTGTCGATCACCTTCAGGTCGGCGATCGCCACCTCGATTGCCTGTTCCGCCGAGGAGACGCGCGCATTGGCGGTCGCGGCGGTGGCGTCGGCCTGCTCGACCTGGGCGGTGGAGACGGTGCCCTTCTTGCCCATCTCGTCGGCGCGCGACTGCTGCAGGCGGGCCTGTTCGGCATTGGCCTTGGCCTCGACCAGCTGGGCGCGCAGCTGGGCGAGACTTGCCTCGCCCTTGGCCTTGGTCGCCATCATCTGCGCCTTCTGCAGCACCAGCGCATCATCGTTCAGCGTCGCAATCGTGCTGTCGGCCTCGACCTTGTCGCCGACATCGACGTTGAGCGCGCGGATGGAGAGACCCTCGACCTGCGGCTGGATATAGACTTCCTCGATCGGGCGGATCGTGCCGGTGCCGATGACGCGATCGACCAGCGCGCGCTTGGCCGCAGTCGTGACCACGATCACGGGCAGGTTCTGCTGCGTCTTGGGCGGCTGGTTTTCCTGCGCGAACGCGACCGATGCGGCAAAGGCAGCCGCGATAAGGGTGGAGGCGCGTAGAGTTTTAGGCGTCATGCGTACCATGCGTCTTTGTCCAGTCTTTGAAAAAGGTTGGCCAAACTCGCGCCTTGTCCTCAGCTCGCGAAGGCCTTCTCCCGTAAGTGCAAGCTCAGAAATATTCCCGCATCATTGCCGTATCTTACTTCGTAAGATGACCCTCGTCCGGCAAATCCGACATGTACGTGGTATCGTTTTGCCCCACGCACAAGCCCGGCAGAAAATAATTCCTCGCGGCGCACATTAGTAATCTCGACGGCCGAGATCAATCACCATTCCGTGATGCCGGCATTCGGTTTGTTGATCCGCAATTCCGTCATTCCTATGACGCGCCAGCCGACGCTGATCCGACAACGCCACGAATTTTTTGTGATTTAAATGAGAAACGCGCGGTGCCAGCCCGCGCGTTTCCTGTTCTTAAGGTGATCTGGCAACCGTTTCTTACTTGGCCGCCGCGTCGGTGATGTCGTGCGTCCAGGCGCCCGTCGGTTCCTTGCTGATGATCTTCTGATCGAGCAGGGCCTTGGCGGTGCGGTCGTAGAGCGTGGTGTCGAGCTTGCCGGTGCCGTCGCCGATCAGCTTGGCCACTTCGCTCATCATCCGCTTCTGGTGGTTTTCGTCCTGACCGCCGGCATCGACGACGATCTCGGCTGCATCGTCGGGGTTCTCGACGGCGTACTTCCAGCCCTTCATCGAAGCCTTGACGAACTTGGCCATCTTTTCCTTGAAGGCCGGGTCCTTCAGCTTCTCTTCATTGGCGTAGAGGCCGTCCTCGAGCAGGTCGTTGCCCATGGCGGTGTAGTTGAAGACCGTCAGTTCCTCAGGCTTGAAGCCGGCATCGATCGCCTGCCAGTATTCGTTATAGGTCATGACGGAGATGCAATCGGCCTGCTTCTGCAGGAGCGGCTGCACGTCGAAGCTCTGCTTCAGCACGGTCACACCGTCCTTGCCGCCATCGGTCTTCAGGCCGATCTTGTTCATCCAGGCGAAGAACGGATATTCGTTGCCGAAGAACCAGACGCCGAGCGTGTGGCCCTTGAAGTCGGCTTCGGTCTTGATCGGGCCGTCCTTGCGGCAGATCAGTTCCATGCCGGACTTCTGGAAGGGCTGGGCGATGTTGACGAGCGGAACGCCCTTTTCGCGGGCAACCAGCGCGCCGCCCATCCAGTCGACGATCACATCGGCGCCGCCGCCGGCGATCACCTGCTCGGGCGCGATATCAGGCCCACCCGGCTTGATGTCTACGTCGAGGCCTTCTTCCTCGTAGTAACCCTTGTCCTTGGCGACGTAATAGCCGGCGAACTGCGACTGGGCGACCCACTTCAGCTGAAGCGTCACCTTGTCGGCGGCCATCGCGTGGCTTGCCGCCATCGCCATGGCGCTCGCCATCATTGCAAGAACCAGTTTTTTCATTTTCTTGTTCCCTCTTTCTTTTTTACGCCCGACCCCAGTGTCGGGAATAAATGACGCCTAGCCACCACGGATAGACGGATGCCAGAACGTCACCGCCCGCTCAGCGAGGGCGACGACGCCATAGAAGATCGAGCCTGCCAGCGCCGCGACGGCGATTTCGGCCCAGACCATGTCGACATTCATGCGGCCGATCTCGGTGGAGATGCGGAAGCCCATACCGACGATCGGCGTACCGAAGAACTCCGCGACGATGGCACCGATCAGCGCCAGCGTCGAGTTGATCTTCAATGCATTGAAAATGAAAGGCATGGCCGCCGGCAGACGCAGTTTCAGCAGCGTCTGCCAGTAGCTGGAGGCGTAGGTCTGCATCAGGTCGCGCTCCATCGGACCGGATGCGGCGAGGCCGGCGACTGTGTTCACCAGCATCGGGAAGAAGGTCATGATGACGACGACGGCGGCCTTGGACTGCCAATCGAAGCCGAACCACATGACCATGATCGGGGCGACGCCGATCATCGGCAGGGCCGAGACCATGTTGCCGATCGGCAGCAGGCCACGGCGCAGGAAGGCGACGCGATCGGCGAGGATGGCGACGACGAAGCCGGCGCCGCAGCCGATGACATAACCCGCAAGCACGGCCTTGAAGATCGTCTGCCTGACATCATCGCCGAGGATCGGGAGCGACCCGACGATGCGCGCTGCAATGGCGCTCGGCGGCGGCAGGAGGACGAAGGGGATGCCGGCGCCGCGCGTGGCGGTTTCCCAGAGGATGAGGATCCAGGCGCCGAAGATGGCGGGCACCAGGAGCCGCAATGCCGTGTCGTCGGCGCGGGTGTTGGTTCTGATCTCGACGATCTCGCTGACGGTGCGCCAGGCGAGCAACCAGCAGGCCGCCATCAGCAGGAAGAAGGGTTTTGCCGCGTAGCCTTCGTTGCCCGTGAGGCTCGACAGCAGCAGCCATGCGCCACCATGGGCGCCGATGAAGAGCACCGTCGCGCGGCTGGTCTTCGATTGCGGCAGCAGGGAAATGAGGGCGGATGCCGCGATCAGGATGAAGGTGATCGCCGTCAGGCCTGTCGATGGCGGCTTGCCCGAAGTGGCGGAGAACAGCGGCAGCGTTGCCGCGGCCGCGATGGTGAGGAGGAGGGCGACGAGCGCCTGCCAGGACGCGTTCTTCATGCCGACCTCCCGCCCATGGCGCGATCGACGATCCTGGCGGCGATGCTGACGACCATGATCAGGAGTGCCGCCAGCAGCGAGCCGGCGATCAGTGCCGCCCAGATGTCGATGGTCTGGCTGTAATAGGAGCCGGCGAGCAGCTTGGAGCCGATACCGGCCACCGCACCTGTCGGCAGTTCGCCGACGATGGCGCCGACGAGGCTGGCTGCGATCGCCACCTTCATTGAGGTGAAGAGATAGGGCACGGAGGCCGGTACGCGCAGTTTCCAGAAGGTCTGGGCGGGTGAGGAGTTATAGGTGCGCATCAGGTCGAGCAGCATGACCTCGGGCGAGCGCAGGCCTTTCACCATGCCGACGGTGACGGGGAAGAAGGAGAGATAGGTCGAGATCAGCGCCTTGGGGATCAGGCCGGTGATGTTGATGGCGCCCAATACGACGATCACCATCGGTGCGATCGCCAGGATCGGGATGGTCTGCGAGGTGATGATCCATGGCATCAGGCTGCGATCGAGCGCCTTAATGTGGACGATGCCGACGGCGATCAGGATGCCGAGCAGCGTGCCGAGCGTGAAACCCAGCACGGTGGAGGAGAGCGTGACGCCCGAGTGATAGACGAGGCTGCGGTTGCTGGTGAGCTTGCGCAGGAAGGTGTTCTCGAAGACGTTCTGCGCCACTTGGTGCGGCGCGGGCAGGAGGGGTTTGGGCTGCGAGAGGGTTTTCTCGATGAACTCCATCGTCGTGGGAGTCTGGCCGGCGCGGGTGTCCATGTCGCGCTGGAAGGAGGCGTTCATCAGGATGGCCGCGACGTACCAGATGGCGACGAGGGCGGCCAGGATGGTGGTTACGGGGATGATCTTGTCCTTGAGGGTGTCTGGGGTCATGCGGCTTGCCTCGCATTGGCGAGGGTGTGCCGTGAGTTACCCCCCTCTGTCCTGCCGGACATCTCCCCCACAAGGGGGGAGATCGACTCGTGGCCCGTTCTCAGCCAAACAATGAGCGTGGAGCGAGCGGATGCCCCCAGCCAATCTCCCCCCTTGTGGGGGAGATGCCCGGCAGGGCAGAGGGGGGTAGCCACGGAGTGCAAGCCTCTAATGCTCATAACTATGCCCCGCTCTCAGCCCGTCCCGCACGCGGTGGGCGATTTCGAGGAACTCCGGGGTCTCGCGGATGTCGAGCGGGCGTTCGCGGGGAAGCGGCGAGTCGATGATGTCGGTGACGCGGCCGGGGCGGGGGGACATGACGATGATCTTGGTCGAGAGATAGACCGCCTCGGGGATCGAGTGGGTGACGAAGCAGATTGTCTTGTTGGTGCGCGCCCAGAGCTTCAGCAGTTCCTCGTTCAGATGGTCGCGGACGATTTCGTCCAGCGCGCCGAAGGGCTCGTCCATCAGAAGCAGATCGGCGTCGAAGGCGAGCGCGCGGGCGATTGAGGCGCGCTGCTGCATGCCGCCTGACAGTTGCCAGGGAAACTTCTTCTCGAAGCCGGTGAGACCGACGAGATCGAGCGCCTCGGCGATGCGCTTCTGTCGCTCATCGGCCGGATAGTTCATGATTTCGAGCGGCAGCGCGATGTTCTTGTCGATGGTGCGCCAGGGGTAGAGCGCCGGTGCCTGGAAGACGTAGCCGTAGGCGCGGGCCTTGCGGGCTTCCTCGGGCGTCATGCCGTTGACGGTGATATCGCCCGAGGTCTTCTTCTCGAGATCGGCGATGACGCGCAGGAAGGTGGTCTTGCCGCAGCCGGATGGGCCGATGAAGGAGACGAAGTCACCCTTGCGGACATCGAGGTTGACGTTGCTCAGCGCATGCACCGGCGCGTCATTGGCCTGGTAGGTCAGGCAGAGGTTCTTAGCGGATACGACGGAGGCTGCTTGCGTCAATGCGGATCGATCCTGTTTTCCCCGCGCGGCGGCGGTTTGCGTGATATCATGGGCGGCGGTCTTGGCCGCGCCGGCAAGCTTTGAGGAGGACGACGATGGATGCGACATCAAAACCGACCTGCCATATCGTGCGCCCCGACCATTCCTACGACGGAAAGCAGGGGCTGAGCTATTTCCAGGGCATTGCCGCCGAGACGGTCGGCGCCAAGGGTATCTGCATGCATCTTCTCACCATCCCGCCCGGCGTGCGCGCCAAGGCGCATCTGCACGAGGCGCACGAGACGGCGATCTACATGCTGTCGGGCGAGGCCCACACCTGGTACGGCGATGACCTCGAGCACCATGTCATCGTGCATGCCGGCGAGCTGTTCTACATTCCCGCAGGTGTGCCGCACCTGCCGGCCAATCTCAGCAGCACGCCCTGCACGGCGATCATCGCGCGCACCGATCCCAACGAGCAGGAGAGCGTCGTGTTGTTGCCGGAGCTGGATGGGAACGTGCCGGTGTGATGTCACTTGCATAGTGGCAGCGGCCCCCACTTTATACCGGCATCCGACGTGAAGCCGATCGTGTAGCCCTTCGAGCCATAGGTGATCTTTGCCGTGTCCTCGCTTGCCGCTTCTTCGCCTTCGGCCTCGCAGGAGACCTTGGCCGTGAAGTTCTTGCCCTCGGTCTTCAGCACCTTCTCGATGGTGCAGGCGGAGGCCGCCGTGGTGATGGCTTCCGATGTCAGGAGGAAGAAATTTTCCGATCCGGTGGATTCGCCCGACTTGGCGTAGGCGCATCCATCCTTGTTGCCGTAGCTTCCCTTGATCGGCAAGGTGTCGGCGCTTGCCGCGGAGGTCAGCGCGGCCAGCGAAACGAGAGTAAGAACCAGCCTGCCGCGTGCCATCGATCACACCCCGCTTGCCGGAATGCCGGATCGTTCGACCTTGCGCGGCGCGGTGATTTCCTTCCAGGTCGAGAGCGCCTTCGAGACGGCGGTCACCGGCTCGCGTTTGACGAACTCGCCGTGGCCCTCGCGGGTCTTCATCGTCTCTTCCTCGACGACGACAACACCACGGCTCAGCGTGTAGCGCGGCAGGCCTGTGACCTGCTTGCCCTCGAAGACGTTGTAGTCGATCGCGGATTGCTGGGTCTTGGCCGAAATCGTCTTGGAGCGCTTCGGGTCCCAGACCACGAGGTCGGCATCGGCGCCGACGAGGATGGCGCCCTTGCGGGGGTAGATGTTGAGGATCTTGGCGATGTTGGTGGAGGTGACGGCGACGAATTCGTTCATCGTCAGGCGGCCGGTGTTGACGCCGTAGGTCCAGAGCATGGGCATGCGGTCCTGCAGGCCGCCGGTACCGTTGGGGATCTTGGTGAAATCACCGACGCCGTAACGCTTTTGGTCCGTAGTGAAAGCGCAGTGGTCGGTGGCGACGACCTGCAGCGAGCCGGAGGCGAGGCCCGCCCAGAGACTGTCCTGGTGCTGCTTGTTGCGGAAGGGCGGCGACATGACGCGGCGGGCGGCGTGGTCCCAGTCCTTGTCGAAATATTCGGTCTCGTCGAGCGTCAGATGCTGGATCAATGGCTCGCCATAGGCGCGGATGCCCTTCTGGCGCGCGCGGCGGATGGCTTCGTGCGCCTGTTCGCAGGAGGTGTGGACGATATAGACAGGGCAGCCGGCCATATCGGCGATCATGATGGCGCGGTTGGTCGCCTCGCCCTCGACTTCGGCGGGGCGGGAATAGGCGTGGGCCTCGGGGCCGTTATTGCCGTCGGCGAGCAGCTTCGCCGACATGGAGGCGACGACGTCGCCGTTTTCGGCGTGGACAAGCGGCAGCGCGCCAAGCTCGGCGCAGCGCTGGAAGGAAGCGAACATCTCGTCGTCGTTCACCATCAGCGAGCCCTTGTAGGCCATGAAGTGCTTGAAGGTGTTGATGCCCTTGTCCTGAACGATCGTCTTCATCTCGTTGAAGATCTGCTCGCTCCACCAGGTGATCGCCATGTGGAAGGAATAGTCGCAATTGGCGCGGGTGGACTTGTTGTCCCACATGGTGAGCGCTTCGAGCAGCGACTGGCCGGGGGCAGGAAGGGCGAAGTCGACCACCATCGTCGTGCCGCCGGCAAGCGCCGCGCGCGTGCCGCTGTCGAAATCGTCGGAAGAATAGGTGCCCATGAAGGGCATTTCGAGATGGGTGTGCGGATCGATACCGCCTGGCATGATGTAGCAGCCGGTGGCGTCGAGCGTCTCTGTTCCGGAGAGGTTGGGCCCGATCTCGACGATCTTGCCGCCATCGACCTTCACGTCCGCCTTGTAGGTCAGGTCGGCGGTGACGATGGTGCCGTTCTTGATGACTGTGCTCATTGGTCGGGTTCCCTGTTTTTTATAAGACGGGGCACCGTTCACGGTGCCGTCGCGCCGTGTCCAGCAGTCTAATGAATATGAAATACGCCTTCCGGAAAATGCTCGTTGAAGGCTGGCTCAGGTCTCCACGAGGTCGAGCCTGCGCTCGACGCGCTCAAGGCGTTCATCGATGCGATCGACGCGCCGCGAGATGCTCGCATATTGCTGTTCGAGAAAACCAAGCCGCTCCTTGATCTCGATGAGGTCGTCCGAGTGACGATCCTGCGTGGCGCGGATCGCGCGCAGGTGTTCAAGGACGAGGTTTTCTGTAGAGGAAGACATGCAATGGTCTCCGCGAGTTCAGCCGGTATCGAATATAGCGGCTGCATGGTCATCCGACAATCTCCGCCGTCTCCACCACCGCGTGGAACAGCACGTCCGCGCCGGCCGAGGCCCATTCCTTGGAGATCTCCTCCGCCTCGTTGTGGCTGAGGCCGCCGACGCAGGGGCACATGACCATGGTTGCGGGCGCCACCTTGGCGGCCCAGCAGGCGTCGTGGCCGGCGCCGGAGATAATGTTCATGTGGCTGTAGCCGAGCCGGTCGGCGGCGTTGCGGACGGCGTCGACCAGCTTCGGGTCGAAGGTGACGGGGTCGAAATGGCCGACGGCCTCGACCGAGCAGCCGACGCCGAGGGCCTCGCAGATCTTGGCGGCTTCGGCCTCGATCTTTGCGCGCATGCGGTCGAGCTTGGTCTGATCGGGGGTGCGGATGTCGACGGTGAAGACGACCTTGCCCGGCAGGACGTTGCGGGAGTTCGGCGAGAAGAAGACCTGGCCCACGCCGCCGACGGCGCCCGGCTGTTCGCCCATCGCCACACCCTGCACCATTTCCATGATGCGGGACATCGCGAGCCCGGCATTGACGCGCAGGTTCATCGGGGTTGAGCCGGTGTGGGCTTCCCGGCCTGTCAGCGTGAATTCCAGCCACCAGAGGCCCTGGCAGTGGGTGACGACGCCGATCTGCTTGTTTTCGGCTTCGAGGATCGGACCCTGCTCGATGTGATATTCGAAATAGGCGTGCATCTTGCGGGCACCGACCTCTTCCTCGCCCAGCCAGCCGATGCGCTTCAACTCGTCGCCATAGGTCTTGCCCTCGGGGTCCTTGCGGGAATAGGCGTAGTCGATGTCGTGGACGCTGGCGAAGACGCCGGAGGCGAGCATGGCGGGGGCGAAGCGCGCGCCTTCCTCGTTGGCCCAGTTGGTGACGACGATGGGGTGCTTGGTCTTGATGCCCAGATCGTTCATGGTGCGCACGACCTCAAGCGCGGCGAGCACACCGAGCACGCCGTCATACTTGCCGCCGGTCGGCTGTGTATCCAGATGCGAGCCGACATAGACGGGGAGTGCGTCGGGGTCGGTGCCGGGGCGGGTCGCGAACATCGTGCCCATCTTATCGACGCCCATGGTCATGCCGGCTGCATCGCACCATGTCTTGAAGAGGCTGCGGCCTTCGGCATCGGCGTCGGTCAGCGTCTGGCGGTTGTTGCCGCCCGCGATCCCCGGGCCGATCTTCGCCATGTCCATAAGACTGTCCCAGAGACGGTCCCCGTTGACGCGCATGTTCTCGCCTGGTGCTGCCACCATATCCGTATTCCTCACCAGTTTTTGCGGCATGCGTCAGCATGTCCGCTTGTTCCCGGGGCCAATTTCAGCGCCTTTGTTTGTTTTATTGGCGTCTGAAAATCGTCAGTTGCCTTTGATTTGCTTCTGACGGATAATTTGACCGACTGGTAAACATTACAACTTCCGGCGTCGGGCTCAAGGCGAAAATCAGGAAAAATACAGACAAAATTCAGGGCATATGCCCGGTTTTTCGGCAGCGGATCGCCGATTGTTAAAGTTGACTGAAATAGTTGAATTTGAAAGAGAAAAATTAGCGACATGGCGATACCGAGAGCTGCGAAAACACAGCGGCGCACCCGCATCCAGGAGGAGAAAGAAGAACAGATCCTGGAAGCGGCGCTCGATGTGTTTTCGGTGAGCGGTTTTCGCGGATCGACGATCGACCAGATCGCCGAGGTGGCGGGCATGTCGAAGCCCAATCTGCTCTATTACTTCCGCACCAAGGAAGCGATGCACCGGGCGCTGATCGACCGCGTGCTGTTCACCTGGCTCGAGCCGCTGCGCGCTTTCAATGCGCAAGGCAATCCCGAGAGCGAGATCCGCGGCTATATCCGCCGCAAGCTTGAGATGGCGCGGGATTTTCCGCGCGAGAGCCGCCTGTTCGCCAATGAGGTACTGCAGGGCGCGCCGCATATCGAAGACGAGCTGAAGGGGCCGCTGAAGGAACTGGTCGACGAGAAGGCCGCGGTCATCCGCGCCTGGGCCAAGGCCGGCAAGATCGTCAAGTGCGATCCCTACCACCTGATCTTCTCGATCTGGTCGACGACACAGCACTACGCCGACTTCGACGTGCAGGTGCGCGCCGTGCTCGGGCAGGGGCAATCCGGCGAGGGGCGGTTCGAGGACGCGGCGCGTTTTCTCGAACAGCTCTTCGTGGATGGTCTCAGTGTGCGGACCAACCAGCCTGCGTCATGATTTGGCGATCGGCGCGATGCGCGACAGGGCGCTTGCGACGCTTTCTATCGTATAAGGCTTCTGCAGCAGGTTGGCACCGAGGGCGCCATAGGCCTGCGATACTCCTTCGCCATAACCCGTTGCCAGGATCAACGGCACGCCCTTCGCGGCCAGCCTTTCGGCCACGGCGATGCTCGTTTCCTCACCGAGATGGACGTCCAGAACGGCCAGGTCGAATTTGCGGTTGTCGATGACCGCCAAGGCGTTCGAGACATTCGGCGCAAGCGATACGCTATGGGCGCCGAGCTGCAGGAAGATGTCCTCTCCATCCATGGCGATGATGAGATTGTCCTCGACGAGCAGGATGTCGAGCCCATCCAGTGGCCGATCCTTGATCGTCTCCAGAATGGCCTTGGCCGATTGCAGCGATTGTTCCGGCAGCAGAGAGACCGCGCCATCGGCGAAGGTCGCGAACTTCTCGGGGATCAGGAAATGCGCCTCAAGGCCTTCAGGCTCGTAGCGTACATCCGCCTGGCCGCCGAGCTCATAGGGGATCGAGCGGCGAATGATCGTGGTGCCGAAGCCCTGGCGGGTCGGCTGCTTGACGGGCGGGCCATCGCTTTCGCGCCAGTGGATGACGAGATTGCCGGCGTCGTCCTTGTGCCAAT
This sequence comes from Rhizobium sp. Rhizsp42, assembly GCF_047304155.1. Classification (NCBI taxonomy): domain Bacteria; kingdom Pseudomonadati; phylum Pseudomonadota; class Alphaproteobacteria; order Hyphomicrobiales; family Rhizobiaceae; genus Rhizobium; species Rhizobium sp. Rhizsp42. Next base: position 73,120 of record NZ_JBGLYS010000028.1, read on the forward strand.
CGACCCCGACGGTGCCGCTGTCGCAGAGGCTGCCGTATTTGGCGCTGTTGGTCACGAGTTCGTGGAAGACCAGCGCCGAGATGGAGAATGCCTGCGGCGCGAGCAGCACTTCCGGCCCGTTCATGATGATGCGCGCGGCATTCGGGCCGAGATAGGCGGCGGCTTCGGCCTGGAGCAGGGCGCGCAGCGGCGCCGGCGCCCAGTGGTCGCGGGTGATCTGGTCGTGCGCGCGCGACAGCGCCTGAACGCGGCCTTCGAGATGGCCGATGAACTCGTCGGTGCTGTCCGTCGTGCCGCGTGACTGGCGGATCAGGCCGCTGATGAGGCTCAATATGTTGCGCACGCGGTGGTTCAGCTCGGCGATCAGCAGTTCCTGCCGTTCGTTGGCCTGCTGGCGCACGGCGTTGGCTTCATCGGTCAGCCGCAGCACGACCTCGATCAGCGTGACGCGAATGGTTTCGGCAACGCGGCGTTCGGCGGCGGAGAAGGGCTGCGAGTGCTGGCGCACCAGCTCGGACCAGGTCTCGAAACTCTTGCGCGGCGTCAGGCGCGGACCGTTCGGGCCGTATTCGACGGGCTTGTGCGGATCGCCCGCCCAGCGCACGGAGCGCACGATTTCCTGGCGGAACAGAACCACGTAGTCGCGCGGCGAGCGCGAGATCGGAATGGCGATCAGCCCGGCCACGATGTCGCCGGACATCGTCCCCGGCCATGTCTCGGCGATGCTGTCGGTCGAAAACACGCGGCCGGCCGAGTTGCGGTTGAGGACACGGACGAGCTCGCCGAATTCGGCCTGCGACGGCGTGATGCCGTTCAGCGCCGAGCGGCCGTTGATCCATACGCCGATGCCATCGGCCGGGATCGCGTCGGCCAGCGCATCGATCAGCCAGGAGGGATCGTCGAGCAGGCTGGCATTGTCGGCGACCGAGGTCAGCAGCCGGTCGGCGATCTGGCGGGCCTTGGTTTCGAACTCGAGCGCAAGCCGCCGCTCGCGGCTCTCCAGCCTTGAGGCAAACATCTGGCCGAACAGCTCCGATGTCGTGCGGCGCTCGAAGGAGGGTAGGCGGGCGGAATAGTGATGGCAGGCAAACAGGCCCCAGAGCTTGCCGTCGACGACGATCGAGATCGACAGCGAGGCACCGACGCCCATGTTTTTCAGATACTCTATGTGGATGGGTGACACCGAGCGCAGGATCGACATGGAGAGATCGAGCGACCGCCCATGCGCATCGATCTCAGGCACAAGCGGCACGTTGACTGCGTCGATGTCGGCGATGATGCGGAAGAGATTGCGGGTGTAGAGCGCACGCGCCTGCACGGGAATGTCGGAGGCCGGGTAATGCAGGCCAAGGAACGAGCCGATGCCGGCGCGCGCGGCTTCCGCCACCACTTCGCCGGCGCCGCTTTCATCGAAGCGGTAGACCATGACGCGGTCGAAGCCGGTGAGCGCGCGGGCCTGGCGGGCGCCTTCGCGGAAGAAGGCCTCCAGCGTTTCGGCCTGGTCGAGACGGCCCATCATGCTGCGGATCGACACCGGCGAGCCGCCTTGCGCGCCCTCCTGCGAGGGCTCGGCCTCGATCACCACCTGCTCGTCGCTCATGTGGATGGCGATGTCGAAGAGCGGGCCGCCTTCGGAAAGCTCGATGCCGAAGAGGCGCTCCACCACGTCGGGGCCGCGCATGATGCTCAGCCGGTTGCGCAGCGTGTGCATGGTCTTGCCGCTGATGACGCGCGACACGGGCTGGCCGATGATCTCATCGCAGGCGATGCCGACGAAATGTTCGAGATTGGCGGAGGCGCGCGCCACCATCCAGTCCGATGACACGACCAGCAGAAAGCCGAAAGGCTGGATGGCGCCGAGACGATGGATGGGTTCGCGGTCGCAATTGGTAAGGTCGACCTTGCCGAAATTCTCGCTCGAATTCTCGCTCACGATGGACCATGCTCCCGATCATGCGGGGCAGCGTCTGCCATCGGGCGAACTGGAAAAACGTCTGCCGCTGCGTGGCAATCGCTGGTGTGGGCGCGAAGCGCGCTGCAAGGGGGCATGCTGTGGGATTTCCAGTTTTCGGTTCGGGACGCGAGATAGATCTCTAATGAGCAGGATTGAAAATATGCGTCAAGCCATCCGGATTTCCACCCGCCGGGCCGGAAATTTCACTGCATCAAGGACTTCGCCTGCTTGCGCGCGGTTTTCTGCCTGATCTCGTAGACCTGCCGGACCTCATGTCTTCGCTGGTCTCGCCTGTCGTCCGAGGGGATTTCCGAGAGCCAGGCGATGGCTATTTCCATGAACGCGCCATCGGCGGGGATGAGGAGGTCGGTCTCATCGAGCTGCTTGCGGATGCAGCCGCGATCAAAGGCAATCACGTCGTTTCCGGCCGCCTTTGCCTCGAAGACGACCAGGGGCTGGGCCTCGTTGGCGTAGGTCGTCGGGAAGACGAAGACGTCGATATCGCGGTAGAACTTCGCCTTGTCGTCGCCAAGCACGCGGCCGCGATAATCGAGCGCGCCCGCGAATTCATTCAGCGCCGCGTCGATCATGGCGCGGTCGGTGCTGTCAGTCGCCGGGCCGGCGAGGATGGCGCGGATCGGCAAGCCCTGCAGGATCGCCTGACGCAGCAGATCGAGAAACGTCTCTAGCCCCTTGGCCCGGCTGAGGTTGCTGAGCATGCCGATCGTCAGTGGGCGGGCGGGGATAACCGCGTCCTCGCTTTGCGGGGGCACGAAGGCGGCGTTGGAGATGATGGCGGTGTGCAGGCGCCGGTCATAGGCGTCGGTGAAGCGGTCGCGCATCATGCCGCAGAGAAAGACATGGGTGAGGTCGGGAGCGGCGAGCGCCAGGATGGCGCGCATGGTCAAGCTCGGCTGGTCGATGTAGCGAAAGCTGTGGTGATGAAGGTAGGTCGGGTAGGCGAAGAGCCGAGCGAACGCCACCAGCATCAGCGTATAGAGCTGGCCGAAGCCGCCGTCGCAGGCGAGGTAGCAGGCCTTGTCGGCATGGCCGCGCTCGCGTGCAAGGCTGGCGAGCGCGGCGAAGACCCTGATTGCCTTCGCCGGATGCCGCCAGAGGCGGGAACCGCCTGCCGGTGGCAAGAGGTTGCTGGTGACGACGGTATGGTCTTCCGAGAGCAGCTCCACCATCGCCGCGGTGGCGAAGGAAAAGCCGTGAAGCGGCGGCGGCAGCGGGCCGATGGCAACGATATGACGGGTCATGCGGGCCACCTCTCCAGCCTGCGATGACTATGCGCGCCGGCGCGGAAAATTCAATCTCCCCGTTCGGCGCATATGCCCGCCGTTATGCTGTAGCGTTGGACGATCCGGTTTCGAAATCGAAGCCTTCGTCCGCCCAGCCGGTCATGCCGCCGATCATTACCTTGACCCGGTAGCCGAGCGTGGCGAGGCGAAGGGCCGCCTTGTCGGTGCCGTTGCAATGTGGGCCGGCGCAATAGACGACGAAGAGCGTGCCCGATGGCCACGCGGACATGCGGTGCGTGGTCATCTTGCCGTGCGGCAGGTTCTGGGCGCCGGGCACATGCGACAGGGCGAACATGGCGGGAGAGCGGACGTCGAGGAGGACGAAGTCGATGCGCCCTGATGCAAGCGAGGCGTGAACGTCCCAGCAATCGGTCTCGAAGGCGAGCTTGCGGGCATAGTAGGCGGCGATTGCCTCCGGTGCCGCGGCCGGAGTTTCGGCGACGTAGCTTGGTGTCGCGGCTTGGGTTGCGGGCTGTGGTTCGAGGATCATGTCGGTCATAGGGTCTCCTGTCGTTGCTGTTGCCGCAGAAGATGCGCGATGATAGGTGTTGGCGAAACTGGCCATAATGACGACTGGCGTAAAGATCATGCCAAATATTGCCGCACTATCAGGACCCAAAGTCGCCGTGCTCGTCTATGACGGCCTGTGCACGTTCGAATTCGGCATCGCCTACGAAGTCTTCGGCCTGCCGAGGCCGGAGATGGGGTCGAACTGGTATCGCTTTCGCGCCTGCGGCGTCGAACCCGGCCCGCTTCGCGCGGCCGGTGGGCTGAGCGTGACCGTCGATGGTGGTCTCGAAGATCTCGAGGATGCCGATCTGATCGTCGTCCCCGGTTGGCGGGCGATCGATGCGCCTGTGCCGGATGGCCTGATAAGGGCGTTGCAAGCGGCGCATGGGCGAGGGGCGCGGATCATGTCGCTATGCTCAGGTGTTGCGGTTCTGGCCGCCTCGGGATTGCTTTCGGGCAAGCGGGCGACGACGCATTGGCGCTATGTCGCCTCCGTCGCCGAGCGCTATCCCGAGATCGGGCTTGATGCCGACGTTCTCTACATGGACGAGGGGCGGATGCTGACGGCGGCGGGCAGTGCGGCCGGCATCGATCTCTGCCTTCATGTGGTGCGCGGCGATTTCGGCGCGGAGGCGGCCAATTCGGTCGCCCGGCGCCTCGTCGTGCCGCCGCATCGCGAGGGCGGGCAGGCGCAGTTCATCCGCGCTCCCGTGCCGCAGCCGCGCGAAGGCGTGCGGCTCGGGCCACTCATCGAATGGATGCGGGCGCGACTTAACGAGGAGCAGCCGATCAGCCTGCTTGCGGTAAAGGCGGGGATGAGCCAGCGCACATTTCAGCGCCGCTTCGAAGCGACGACGGGATCGAGCGTCGGCGAATGGTTGCTTACCGAGCGGCTGCGGCATGCGCGCGAACTCTTGGAGCGCAAGGGCGAGGCATCGCTCGACGACATCGCCATCGCCTGCGGCTTCGGCACGCCGGCAACGATGCGGCATCACTTTCGCAAGCGACTGGGGACCAGCCCGGGGGCTTATCGGAAGGTGTTTTCGGGTCGGGTTACGGATGCGAGCCGGGGCGATAGGGCTTGACGTTGATGTCGTTCTCACGCTTGCGGGCCTGAGCGATGTCGAAGCTGTTTTGCATGCGCATCAGCGTATCCATGGAAAGCCCGAAAGCCTTCTCGAACCGCAGCGCCATTTCCGGCGAGAGCGATGCGCGCTCGTTGAGCAGGGCGGAAAGGGCAGGGCGGGTCACGCCGAGGACGCGCGCGGCATCGGTGACCGAAAGCTCAAGCTCTTCCAAGACCTCGTGCTTCAGAAAGTCGCCGGGATGTGCGGGGCTTTTTACGCGAATACCAATTGCGTCCGTCATGGGGTTATTCCTAGTGATAGTCTTCGTAGTTCAGATCGATAACCTCGATCTCCGCGTTGTCGATACGAAATGTAAGCCGCCAGTTCTTGGTGACAAACAGGCTCCAAGTGCCTTTCCGGTCGCCTGTGAGTTGGTGCGCTTTCCAGCTTGGAATAGCCCTTAGCTCGTCTTCCGTCTGCATATCCTGCAGATAGGAAATCATACGGCGCAGCTTGGCCACGACAGCCGGCTGGAGGCCGGACGCGTCGTCATCGATGACGAACCGTCGAAGGCCTTTATGGAGAATATTCCGTATCCTCATGAAGACATATAATCACAAAGCAGCAAACTGTAAAGTGTCACCTTACAGTTTGCTGCTTTGTATTCTGATGACTGGACTTTTTACTCCGCGGCCTGCCTGGCCATCGGGTTGTTCGGGTGCGTCGTCCAGTTGGCGTAGTTGGGGTCGACGGTCTTGCCGGTGCGTTCGTCGAGACTGCCGGATGGAAGCTGCTCCATGGTGATGCAGTTCTCGACGGGACAGACGTTGACGCAGAGGTTGCAGCCGACGCACTCGTCTTCCATCACCTCGAAGTGCCTGACGCCGTTGACGAACTGCGTGATCGCCTGGTGTGAGGTGTCCTCGCAGGCGATGTGGCAGCGGCCGCACTTGATGCAGGCGTCCTGGTCGATCTTGGCCTTGGCGATGTAGTTGAGGTTCAGATACTGCCAGTCGGAGACATTGGGCACGGCACGGCCGGTAATGTCGTCGAGGTTGCGGTGGCCCTTGGCGTCCATCCAGTCGGAGAGGCCCGAGATCATCTCCTGGACGATCTTGAAGCCGTAGGTCATCGCCGCCGTGCAGACCTGCACATTGCCGGCGCCGAGCGCCAGGAATTCGGCCGCGTCGCGCCAGGTGGTGACGCCGCCGATGCCTGATATCGGCAGGCCCTGGGTTTCCGGATCACGGGCGATCTCGGCCACCATGTTGAGCGCGATCGGCTTGACCGCCGGGCCGCAATAGCCGCCATGGCTGCCGCGTCCGTCGATCGAGGGCTCCGGCGAGAAGGTGTCGAGATTGACCGAGGTGATCGAGTTGATCGTGTTGATCAGCGACACCGCGTCCGTGCCACCGGCTTTTGCTGCGCGGGCAGGCTTCCTGATGTCGGTGATATTGGGCGTCAGCTTGGTGATGACGGGCATGCGGGTGTACTGCTTGCACCAGCGCACCACCATCTCGATATATTCAGGCACCTGGCCGACGGCGGCACCCATCCCGCGCTCGGACATGCCGTGCGGACAGCCGAAGTTGAGCTCGATGCCGTCGGCGCCGGTCTCTTCCACCAGCGGCAGGATCGCCTTCCAGCTCTCCTCCTCGCAGGGGACCATGATCGAGGCGATCAGCGCGCGGTCCGGCCAGTTCATCTTCACCTGCTTCATCTCGCGCAGGTTGGTGTAGAGGTCGCGATCGGTGATGAGCTCGATGTTGTTCAACCCGAGTAGCCGGCGGTCGGCGCCCCAGATCGCGCCGTAGCGCGGGCCGTTGACGTTGACGACCGGGGGGCCTTCCTCGCCGAGCGTCTTCCAGACAACGCCGCCCCAGCCCGCCTTGAAGGCGCGCTCGACGTTGTAGGCCTTGTCTGTTGGCGGCGCCGAGGCGAGCCAGAAGGGATTCGGCGATTTGATGCCGACGAAATTGTTGCGGAGATCAGCCATGGTTCACTCTCCCCTTCAGGCGACGGCAACGGCCGGCTGCGCATCGGCGGCCAGCATGCGGTGAATGGATTCGGCGGCGTCGCGGCCATTGGCGACGGCCGAGACGGTGAGGTCGTTGCCCCCGAAGACGCAGTCGCCTCCGGCCCAGACGCCGTCAAGCGAGGTGCGGCCTTCGGCGTCGACGACGATGCGTCCGGATTCCAGGCGCAGGCTTCCAAGGCTCGACGAGACGAGGGCCTGGCCGATCGCCTTGAAGATCTGGTCGGCGGCAATGACGCCGGTTTCGCCGGTGGTCGCCAGGCGTCCTTCCGACAGCGTGGTGTATTCGACCTCAAGGGCCGCGACCTTGCCGTCCTGCGCAAGGATCGCCTTCGGCGCCAGCCAGTGGCGGATGATGACGCCCTTTGAGGTCGCGAGATCCTGCTCGAATTCCGAGGCGTTCATATGCTCCTTGCCGCGGCGGTAGCAGATGGTCACTTCCTCGGCGCCGAGTAGCTTTGCTTGCACGGCCGCGTCGATGGCGGTCATCCCGCCGCCGAGCACGATGACACGGCGGCCGATGGCGATGTCGGCCTTGTTGTCAGTCTGGCGCAGCGCGGCGATGAAATCGACCGCGTCATCAACGCCTGCAAGGTTTTCGCCCTCGACGCGCAGTGCGTTGACGCCCGAGAGGCCGATGCCGAGGAAGACGGCGTCATATTGCGACTGCAGGTCGGCGAGCTGGAAGTCGCGGCCGAGCAACTGCCCGTGCTGGACTTCTATACCGCCGATCGAGAGCACATAGTCGACTTCCTTCTGTGCGAAGCCATCGACGGATTTATAGGTGGCGATGCCGTATTCGTTGAGGCCGCCGGATTTCGGCTTGGCGTCGTAGATCACGACCTCATGGCCCTTGACCGCGAGGCGGTGCGCGGCAGCAAGCCCGGCCGGGCCGGCGCCGACGACGGCGATCTTCTTACCTGACGAAGCAGCGCGGGTGTAATACTGCTTGCCAGCCTGCATGGCCGCATCGGTGGCGTAGCGCTGCAGGCGGCCGATCTCGACGGGGCGTTCCTCGGCCGTGTTGCGCACACAGGCCTGCTCGCAGAGCTCTTCGGTGGGACAGACGCGGGCGCACATGCCGCCCAGGATGTTCTGATCGAAGATGGTCTTGGCGGAGCCGAGGGGATTGCCAGTCGATATCTGCCTGATGAAGAGCGGGATATCGATGGCGGTGGGACAGGCCGTCATACAGGGCGCGTCATAACAGAAATAACAGCGGTCGGAGGCGACCAGGGCCTCGTGCTTGTCGAGGCGGGGGTGAAGATCGGAGAAATTCTTGTCATACTCGGCGGGCGAAAGCCGGCCAGCATGAATCCCAGTGTCCAGACGTTCCATTGAAGTTCCCTCATTATAGGTAAACGGCCAGTGGGACGAAGCGTAACTCAGGATAAAAAATTTATCAAACGGTAAAATTTTAGCATGAGGCGGGCTTGAGGGTCAATTTATCCTTTTGTTTTAGAACGGCTTTTCGATTTTGAGTTGATTGCTGTCAAGTTGCTCGATGAGCGCCTGCGGCCGCGCCGATCTTCACAGCGGAAGAATAATTGAAAAAATCAGAGATTTTTCGTGAAGAGCGGGAACCATTCCTCGCACAGCCCGTTATGGCGATATCCGAATGGTGATCGCATCGACCCAAAAATGCGCGCCCCCAAACCACCTTCGGATCACACTCACGGTCCCCTCCCGGTGAGTGAAAACAGCCGGTGCGCCGCCCTCGCACTGGCTGTTTTCTTGTGCGCGGGATTCAATAAAAATTGATGGAATGCAAGATAGTGACGGTCAGACGCCGCCGACCTGCTGCGGCGCGCGCTTGAGGATCTCGAATTCGGTATCGGGGATCAGCAGGTGATACTCGATGCGGCCTGGCGTCAGGCGCAGATCGGCCTTGCCGTTGACCGACGAGGGCACGACGCGCTCGAGCACGATGCGGCCGAAACTGTTGTCGCTGAACTCGTGGACTTCGTCGTTGGGCAGCGTTTCGGTCCAGGTGAAGCTGATCGCCTTGCGGTCGCCGTGGGTGGTTTCCTGACAGTCAAGCGCGATCGCGGGCGCACCGCCGGCAATGGCGCCGAAGGTCGCCGAATTGACGATCAACTCGTGGAGCGCAAGACCGACATGCACCGCGGCGTTCGGCGTCAGGTGAACATTGAGCCCGGTGACGGGCAGGGGGCCGGCACTCTCAGGCCAATAGGGGGCGAACTGCTTGCGGGTGAGTTCGAAGAGGAAGGCGCCGCGCCAGCTGCTGTCGGTGATGAGGTCCTGCGAGTTCGACAGCGACTGAAGCCGGCCGCGGAACTTCACGAGGAAGCTGTCGAGAGACAGCGTGTTGCGGGCGGTCTGCGTGGCGATGCCCTGGATGATGGCGAGCAGGTTCTTCGAGCGGTGCGAGAGTTCGCGCAGAAGCGACTTCAGCACCTTCTCGCGGTGTCTGGTCTCGGTTATCTCGGTGATAATAGACAGCAGGCCGATCTCATGGCCGAGCGTGACGCGCTGCACCTTGATTTCGTAGGTGCGCATCTCGCCGTCGATGGCGATGTCGGCCTCGGTACTGGCGGGCGTGCCGGTTTCCAGCACCTTGCGCTTCAGTGTTTCGAGATTGCGTGCGTGGACCTCGCCGAACATGTCGGCGTCGCTGCCGCCGGGGAGAACGGCGTGTTCAAGATGCGAAGGGAGGTTCTCGGCGTAGACGATGCCGAGGTCGGGATCCTGATAGACAACGGCGATGCCGGCGCTCGCGAGCGCCCGCTCCATCAAGAGCTCCTTGCCTTCCAATGCGAAGGGCGTGCCGGCCAATGGTCCAGTCCTCTTCACCCAGCCGCCTTTCCTTCAATCCGTTTATGCCGCCAGCAGACCCGAGCATTCTCGGTCACGTCTGCCCACCGCTTCTTTTTAGAGGCAAGCGCTAGATAAAATCTTAATATCCGGGGAGCGCTGCAGCTGGACTGGAACGCTCCCCCTTTCGCATTGTTCCGCAATGGCTGAAATATAGCGTCAGGCGGCTGCCTTCGTGCTTTCGTTGAAGAAAAGCGCCTGGCTGATCAGAGCTTTGACCATGTCAGGATTGAATGGCTTGGTGACGAGGAAGGTCGGCTCGGGACGCTCACCGGTCAGAAGGCGCTCGGGGAAGGCGGTGATGAAGATCACCGGCACGCTTGAGGTCTTCAGGATGTCGTTGACCGCGTCGATACCCGAGCTGCCGTCGGCAAGCTGGATGTCGGCGAGAACCATGCTCGGCTTGGTCTTGTTATAGAGCGCCACGGCTTCCGTGTGGGTGCGGGCGATGCCGGTGACGCGGTGGCCGAGGCTTTCGACCATCTGCTCGATATCCATGGCGATCAGCGGTTCGTCCTCGATGATCATGATATCGGTCGCGACCTGGCGGGAAATCTCGCGCGATGCGCTGTCGAGCAGGGTCGCCACTTCGCTCTCCTCGCTGTCGAGGATTTCGGCGATTTCGCCGACGCGGAAGTTTTCGACCGAGGCCAGGATGAAGGCCTGGCGCGCGCGCGGCGAGACCTTGCCGAGGTTGATGGTGGCGCGCTGCTCCCAGGCGTAAGGGGAGGAGGGCTCTGGAACCTGCACTGTCGAGGAACCAAACAGCGTCGTGAACAGTTTGTAGAGTGCAACGCGGTCGTTCGATGTGTCAGGGAAAATGGATATGTCGGCAATGATTGCCTCAAGCACTGCGGCAACATACGCGTCGCCTGATGTCTGTGTGCCGGTCAACGCCCGTGAATAGCGGCGCAGATAAGGAAGGTGCGGCGCAATTCGAGTAGAAAGTGTCATAGAAAGCTCCCATAAGCAGGGCCGAAAAACAGCTCCAGTGCATCGAGAACGCACACTACCTGAAAAAAGTTCCAGATGATCAGGAACTTTTTTTACCACCGCGCATTCTACTGCCCACGAGAAGGGGCTCATCGTAAACTGACCTGCGACATGACATGCATTCCGAGAGGGTTGTCCGGCGAGAATTCGACCGAGGCGGCGGGGGACCGGAATGAAGGTTTTCCCGCAGCGGTACGCGAGGCTTAGAGACAACGGACAAGAAGTGAAAAGTTAATGACAAGCCGGAACAACGAAGACATAGACGGCCAACGCGCTGAGTTACGTGCAAGCGACATCATGGATCCCAACAGCCAGATCGGGGTGCGTTTGAGGTCGCTTTACGCTGCCGTTCAGGAAGAAGCGATTCCCGATCGTTTCCTCGATCTCCTCGAAAAGCTCGACCAGGCCGAAATGGCCTCGGCCAAAGCAGCGAAGTGAAGGTTGATCTATGGACAAGCAGCAACCAAGCTTCAAACGCGAGCTCCTTTCGGCTCTCCCAAGCCTGCGCGCATTCGCCATCTCGCTGATTGGTCGCCATGACCGCGCCGATGACCTCGTGCAGGACACCATCATGAAGGCGTGGGCCAAGCAGGACCACTTCGAGATGGGCACCAACATGAAGGCCTGGCTCTTCACCATCCTGCGCAACGAGCTCTACAGCCAGATGCGCAAGGCGGGACGCGAGATTCAGGACAGCGACGGCCTGTTCACGGAATCAATGGCGACGCACCCGTCGCAATATGGCGCGCTCGACCTGCAGGACTTCAAGAAGGCGCTCGAGCAACTGCCAAGCGACCAGCGTGAAGCGATCATTCTGGTCGGCGCCTCCGGCTTCTCCTACGAGGAAGCTGCCGAAATCTGCGGCTGCGCGGTCGGAACGATCAAGAGCCGCGTCAATCGCGCCCGCCAGCGGCTGCAGGAAATGCTGCAGATCACCGGTGAGGCCGATTTCGGACCGGATGCGACCTCGTCGCCGCTGACCTCGAAGGCCTTCGCCTTCTGAGAGCGCATTGATCAGACAATGAAAAACCGGCTGACCCTTGCAGGCGCCGGTTTTTTTATGCGTTCAGCGCAAGCGCAAGCGCCGTCAGTCGCGATCCTTCGAGGTGAAGAGATTGGCGGCGACCATGGCGGCAATGACGCCGGCGGTCAGAAGCGGCTGCGAGCGAATGATCCCGAGGCTGGCCGCAGCAGCAGTTTCAAATGCCTGCTTGCGTTCCTTAGCGCGTCGCGCTTCCTGCGCATTCATCACCATCATGATGATCATCACGATGATGGCGATCAGAAGCGCGCAGGCCGCCAGAAAGAGTGCTGCTCCGACAGCGCCGTAAATGCCGGCAAGCCAGATCGCGCCGGCTGTGACGGCCAGCGCATAGGCGGTCAGCACGAAAATCGCGGCGATGGCAATGAAAATACCGTTGCGCTTGGTGCGCGCAACGGTGCGGTGAACACTCGTGCCTACCAGGAGGCTGAGGATCGGGAACAGCATCTAGCCTCCTTAGCGTCGTGCCAGGAGGGCAACGACCAGTCCGAATGCGGCAGCAGCGCCGATGGTGGCGACCGGGTGCCTGCGAACGGTGTCGCGCACTTCGGAAGCGCCGCGCAGATAACCATCCTGCAGGTCGCGCAGCAAGTCCTCGCTGCGGGCGACGAGATCTTCGTAGCCGGATGCCGCCTGGGCGCTGAGTTTTTCGCTCTGCTTGCGCGAGTTCTTGCTGATCAGCTTCGTCAGCGACGCGATCTCATCCTGAAGGGACGCGATCTGGTCCTCGACCGTTGCCTCGATGTTGTGAAGAGCGGCGCTGCCATTGCGACGGTGACGGCCGGACTGAAGGAAAGATGCCATGGTTTTCTCCATTGTTACGGCGCGGTTTCGCACCGCCTGGTTAAACACAGGATCAGAACGCAAGCTTGCATGAACACAGATGCCCGGCAATGACCCAAATCAATGGCTTAACGCCGGCTGTGGGCAAAAGGTTCCGTGCGTGATCAGCCGCCGACAGCGCTGTGGGCGAGCACGAAAGGGGTGCCGTCGTCGGGCACCTTGTTGATGCGCAGCGGGCAGCCGAAGACCGAGTGCATGGTCTCGTCGGTCAGCACCTCGTGCACCGTGCCGCGGGCCGCGAGGCCACCCTGCTGCATGAGAATGATCTGGTCGGCGAAGAGCGCCGTCAGGTTAAGGTCGTGCATCACGGCGATGACGCCGCCGCCGGCATCGCAGAAGGCGCGTGCGAGGCGCATGATCGTCAGCTGGTGGCTGATGTCGAGGCTGGAGACCGGCTCGTCGAGAAGCAGCCAGCGCGGCTTGCCGTCGACGACGGGTTCGGAGATCTGGCAAAGCACGCGGGCAAGCTGCACGCGCTGCTGTTCGCCGCCGGAGAGGTGCTGATAGAAGCGTCCTTCGTAGCCGTCGAGATCGACGGAAGCCAGCGCCCTGGCTGCCGTCTGCTCGGCGCGTTCGGGATTGCGGTTCAGCCCCGAGGTCAGACCCATGCGGACGATTTCGCGCACTGTGAAGGGGAAGGAGATGTTGCTTGCCTGGGGCAGCACGCCGCGCACGGCCGCCAGCTGGTATGGTTGCAGCCCGCGCACGTCCTCGCCGTTGATGCGGATCGAGCCGTTATAGGGGAGTTCGCCGGATACCGCCTTCATCGTCGTCGTCTTGCCGGAGCCGTTCGGCCCGGCGATTGCCGTCAGCTTGCCCGAGGCGGCGGTGAAGCCGACGTCTTCAACGATGGTTTTGCCCGACAGGCGGACGGAGACGCCGGAGACTTCGATCATGGCAGATACTCAAAGGGCAAGGCGGGAACGCTGGCGCAGCAGGATCCAGAGAAAGAACGGGCCGCCGACGGCTGCGGTGATGATGCCGATCGGCAGTTCGGCGGGCGCAACGATGGTGCGGGCGATCACGTCGGCGAAGATCAACAGCGAACCGCCGAGCAGTGCCGAGGCCGGCAGGAGATAGCGGTGATCGGGGCCGATCGCCATTCTCAGTACATGCGGCACGACGATGCCGACAAAGCCGATGCCGCCGCTGACGGCGACCGATGCGCCCGTGGCGGCCGCGACGGTGACGATGGCGATGTTCTTCAGCCGCTGGACGGGAACGCCCATGTGGAAGGCTGCGGCTTCGCCGAGCGTGATGGCGTTCAGGCCCTTGGCGAGGAAGGGGACGACGACGAAGGACAGGAGGATGATCGGGCCGGCGGCCGCGATCTTGGTCCATGTCGAGCCGGCGAGCGAGCCCATGCCCCAGAAGGTGAGGTCGCGCAGCTGCTGGTCGTTGGCCATGTAGACGAGCAGGCCGGTCATGGCGCCGGCAAGCGAGCCGAGCGCGATGCCGGCCAACAGCATGGTCGCGACGGAGGTCTGGCCGTTGCTGGTGGCGATGCGGTAGAGCAGCAGCGTCGTGGCGAGGCCGCCGGCAAAGGCTGCGAGCGGCAGCGCGTAGATGCCGAGCAAAACGTAAAGCGGCGCGACAAAGCCGCCGCCGAGCACGATCATGACGACCGCGCCGAGGCCGGCGCCGGAGGAGACGCCCACGAGGCCGGGATCGGCCAGCGGGTTGCGAAACAGGCCCTGCATGACGGCGCCCGACACCGCCAGCGAACCGCCGACGAGGAAGCCGAGGATGGCGCGCGGCATGCGGATGTCGAAGATGATGATGCGGTCGCGCATGCTGAGCGCATCATCCGATCCGGTGACATTGGCGATCACGTCGAGGAAGGACGCATCCGAGGCGCCCGTTGTGACCGAAAACAGCAACGACAGGACGGAGCCGACCACCAGCAGCGCGATGACCGCCAGTGCCAGCAGCGAGCGATCGCCGGCCCGGTGACGCTCACGCATCCCCGAGGCCGAAAACACGATGCGACGTCCGTCCATGTCGTTCAGTACCGCCATGGTCAGCCCCCGTAGATCGCCTTGGTGAGTTCGCGCACGGCGCTTGCGGTGCGCGGTCCGAAGCCGAGCAGGTGCAGGCCGTCCATGCGGATGATCGCCTTGTTCTGTACGGCAGGGGTCAGTGCCAGCGCCGGCTGGCTCATCAGGTCTTCGTTCTTGGTGCCTGCGCCATCGCCACGGTTCATCATCAGGATGACGTCGGGCTTGGCTTCGATGATCGCCTCATCCGTCAGCGGCTTGTAGCCCGGGAAGGTACCGACGGCGTTGACCAGGCCGGCGAGCTTGATGATGCCATCGGCCGCCGTTCCGGTGCCCGAAGCCATGATCTTGCCGCCCTGCATGCTGAGGATGAAGAGAACGCGCTTGCGTTCGCTTTCCGGGTGCTTGGCAGCGTCGGCGATTGCCGCGTCGAGATCGGTCGCGACCTGCTTGTGCAGTTCGGCTGCCTTTGGCTCGACGCCAAGGAGCGCGCCGACCTTGTCGATCTTGGCGAGGATGCCGTCGCGCGTATAGGCGTTCGGCACCGTCTCGAAGGGGACGCTGGCGCTGCGCAGCACCGTCAGCGCTTCCGGCGGGCCGGAACCTTCGACGGCGACGATCGCCGTCGGGTTCATGGCGAGGATGTTTTCGGGCGACAGCGCGCGCATGTAGCCGACGTCGGGCAGCTTCAGGGCCTGTTCGGGAAACAGGCTCGTCGTGTCGCGGGCGATCAGGTGCTTTTCTTCGCCGAGCGCATAGATGATCTCGGTGAGGTCGCCGCCGATCGAGATCAGGCGGGTGCTGTCGATCTTGTCTTCGGCATGGGCAGCCGGCGAGAAGGCGAGGAGCGAGGCTGCCAGCGGCAGGGCCATGAGGCCCCGCAGCATGGATGTCTTCTTGAATGAACCGCTATTATGGTTCGGCATCGTCATCTCCTTCGGCTTACGCCGCAACGCTGGTCGCCTTGGGCAGGCTTTCGACGATGTCGCGCCAGTCGGCGCGCTCCGCGGAGCCTTCGTGGCGCTTGCCGAAGAACTGGATGATCATTTCGCCATTGGCGCCGTAGACTTCGACGGAGGTGACGTGGCCATCCTTGGTCGGCTTGCGCACGGCCCAGGTCTCGGCGATGTGGTCCTGACGCAGGTG
The DNA here is from genome assembly GCF_047304155.1 of Rhizobium sp. Rhizsp42. NCBI lineage: Bacteria > Pseudomonadati > Pseudomonadota > Alphaproteobacteria > Hyphomicrobiales > Rhizobiaceae > Rhizobium > Rhizobium sp. Rhizsp42. The sequence goes on from NZ_JBGLYS010000028.1 coordinate 88,846, forward strand.
CAGGTGGAAGGTTTCGTCGAGGATGTTGATCCACGGACCCATCGGCTGGATGTTGAAGATCGGGCCGGAGTGGATCTGGACGATACCGTCATTGCCGACGAAGCACATGATCGGCAGGCCGGACTTCACCGAGGCGTGCATCATCTCTGCGGTCGCGGTGTTGTCGAGTTGCCAGGCGAAGTCGTCGCCAACGGTGCGCACGGCGGCCTGGCGGCCGATCTTCAGCTTGCGCAGCATGCCGAAGAACTCGTGCGTGTCGGTCATCTTGCTCCAGTGGTCGCGCAGCTCGTCCTTGGTGACGCTGCCGCTCTCGTCGGCCACCGTCTTGCTGTCGTCGGCAACGAAGTCCTGCGACTGGTCTTCAAGCTTGAGGTCGTTCACGATAGAGTGATAGGCCTCGACGTTGGAGGTCGGGCGGAGATGCACCTTGTGCACAGCGGTACCGGCCTTGTCGAAATACTGGAGGCTCAGGCGCTCCTGGTCGCCATCCTTCTTGGTCACCGCGAAGGCGTGGACCCAGCGGCTCGGGAAGATGCGCAGGTCGATGTTTTCGCCGAGCACGATGGCGCCCTGGCCGCCGGTCTTGATATTCTCGTAGACGCCGATCTTTTCGTGAACGGCGCTTTCGTTGCGCGAGAGCGCCATGACTTCGCCGAGTTCGGCGACGCGCTCCAGGAGCTTGATCGCGCTTCCGTCGATGCGGGTGGCGGAAATGCCGACTTCCGCGGCCACGAGCGCTGCTTCGGAAACCTTGAGCTGGGCGGCGATATCGCGCTCGCGCATCTTCGGGTTTTCGGCGCGGAAGGCGCGGATCTCGGCCGGCGACGGCTTGGTGTTCTCAGTCATATGTCTACCCCTACTTATTCAGAATTAGCTTGCCCTGGCGGGTGATTTTCATCCGGTACAAGGCGCCGTCGTGGCGAATGACGATCTCGTTGGCGCCGCGAAAAATCTCGCTGCTCTCCAGGATTCGGACCTCGGCCATGGCGTCGCGCGCCAACAGCGTTTGCTTCAGTGTGTCCGGCTTATCGACCATCATTTCGTTGGCTTTTTTGCTTCTTTAGGTGGGCCAAAAATGCCCTTACGACCTACAATTATCTTGACTTTCATAGTCATCATTTTTTAAAGACGCAATAGCGGACTTTGTAGTCAAGTTTCAGAATTTCAGTGGAGAGACGCAATGGTAGTCACGAGGCCGGTCACCCGATTTGCAACGCTTTTGGCAGCCGGCTCCCTGGTCCTTTCGGGCGCGATCCAGGCCTATGCGCAGGAGCCCGCCACGGCCGCCGCGCCGAAGGCAGCGCTCGATGTCGAGCTCAACGCGCTGGCGCCTTCGCAGAAGGGCTGCATGATGACCTTCGTGGCGCTGAACACGCTGCCGCAAGCGATCACCAAAGTGTCCTTCGAGCTTGCCTTCTTCAACGACAAGAACGCCGTCGACAAGATCACCGTTCTCGATTTTCGCGATCTGCCGCAGGGCAAGAAGCGGGTGCGGCAGTTCGATATGCCGAACGTGAAATGCGAGGCGGTGACGCGGCTGCTGATCAATGACACGCCGGCGTGCGAAGGGCCTGACAAGGGCGAGTGCATGAAGGGTCTTGTGACCCGCTCCCAGGTTTCCATTCCTTTCGAAGGTTGAGTGACGGCCGGGGGTAGCCCCGGCCTCTTCCGTTGCAGCGGTACAAGGCGTCCAAAATGGTGGTTTCAGCGAGATCAAAGGCGAGACAGGTTCTCTTCGACGAGGCGGTCGCCGATGGCGGTGTGAACGACAACAATCCGGGCATGCATCCCGGCCACGAGCTGTCGGATCTTCGCAACGTGGCACGCCAGCCGGCCGCCGAGGCTGTTCTGCACTACACGCGCCAGGCGCAGATTTCGTCCTTCCCGCAGGATCCGCGCAGCGCAAGCAACGGCCATGCGGCGGCGCCGCTGATGGATGCGAGCGTCGAGATGCCGGCGGCCACCCGGCCGCATCGCGGCAAGCTCGGCGTGACGGCTGCCTGCATCGGTTCCTTCATTTTCCACAGCGCGCTCGCCATCGCCCTGATCGTCGGCGTCGTCGTCACTCCGGAGCAGCCGGAGGAAGAGGCGGGCGAGACGGTGAGTGTGATCATGCTCGGCGATTCGGATCTCGACCAGGCATCGTCGGGTGAGGAGACGGCCGAGCCGCAGCCGGAAGAGATCGTGGCGGAACAGGTGCAGCCTGAAGTCGCGCAGCAGCCGACAGAGGTTCAGCCAGACGCGCAGCCGGTTGATCCGCAGCCTGTCGCGCCAACGCAGGAAGTGACGCGCGTCTCGCCTGAGAACATGACGGCGGTCGAGCCTGAGGTGCTGACATCGCAGGTGCCGGCCGAGACCTCGGTCGTTCAGCCGATGGCAACCGAGGTGCCGACGGAGGTTCAGCCGGAGGTTACCGAGACGCCGCCTGCGACGCCTGAGGATGTGACGCCGGTTCAGCCGACCGAGACGGCGGAAATTCCGCCTGAGCCGGAGACCGTGCCGACGCCGGACCCGAAGCCGGTTGCGCAGAAGCCGGTGGAAAAGCCGAAGCCTGTCGAGAAGAAGCAGCCGCCGAAGAAGGTTGTCACGCGCTCGGGCTCTCAGGGCGAGAACAAGCAGGATAGCCGACGCGGCGCTTCCGATGGCGTCGACCAGGCCTCCGACCAGGATTCGCGTAGCGCCGGAAATCGCGGCGGCTCCGGCAGTGCCGCTGTCGCCAACTATCCGGGCAAGGTGCAATCGAAAATCAGGCGGTCCGTCCGCGTGCCTTCCGAATATCGGCGGATGAATGCCGCGATGAGCGTTCGCATCCGGTTGAGCATCAACGGCTCTGGCGGCGTGAGCAGCCTGTCTGTTGCGCGCAGCTCGGGCATTCCCGAACTCGACGCCGCCGTGGTTGATGGCGTTCGCCGCGCAGCACCATTCCCGCCGCTGCCGGCCGAATGGGGCAAGCCGATCTGGACCTTCACCCAGGAAGTGCAGGTCACGACGGGTCGCTGACAGCAAGCGGCCCGCTGATAAAATCGGGCCCTTGAGAAAATATGATCAAAACAATCAACTTTATACTTTACTCTAAAAATCAAGTTTACTAAGGTCCACCCACACACGCAGCAATCGTGTGCCGATCAATGAACGAACGGGTGGTCAATGGCGCGTAAGGCGAAGAAGGGTTCTAACCGGGAAATCCGCGTGAGTGCGGATACAGGCACGGTTGAGGAGACCTCCGGACGTTCCAAACTCGATGGCCGCAGCTTCCTTTATGTCGGCGGGCGCGACTGCCAGGTGGCGCATCTGCGCCAGATCGCCAGCAACTTCGGCGCTGAGCTGATCCACCACGATGGCGGCCTGCGCGAGGCGGTGTCGCGCATCGATACGGTGCTTCCCTCCGTCGATTGCGTCTTCTGCCCGATCGACTGTATCAGCCATGATGCGTGCCTCAGGGTAAAGACCGGCTGCAAGAAGTTCGGCAAGACCTTCATTCCGCTTCGCAACGGCAGCAAGTCGAGCCTCGAGCGGGCGCTGACGACCATGAACGAGCGAAACGCCACCCGATGAGCGATAGACACCCGGAAGGGTATACGTTGATCGGCCTGCACAAGCTGGCCGCACACAATGGCGATGGCATGGTGCCCGAACTCTATGAGCTGATGATGGAACGCGAAGAGCGGCGCAGGTACTATCCCAATGTCGAGCAGTTTCCGATCTGGGAAGCGCGCATGCCGGGCGAATTGCCGGAAAAGCCGCTCGGGCGCGATGCCCTTGAGGGCCGCAATGTGATAGCCTTCGAGGCTCCCGAAGCCGAGAGGAAACGCAAGGCGTGAGTGCTCCCATGTTTATCGCGATGAACCGCTTCAAGGTATCGATCGGGTCGGAGGCGGAATTCGAAGATGTCTGGCGCAACCGCGATTCCAGCCTTTCGGACGTGCCCGGCTTCGTGGAATTCCGTCTGCTGCGCGGTCGGGAGAATGCGGAGGAGGGCTATACGCTGTTTTCCTCGCACACGATCTGGCGCAGCGAAGAGGATTTCCTCAACTGGACGAAGTCGGAGCAGTTCCGCGCCGCCCATCGCAATGCCGGTGACCGCAAGGCGATGTACAAGGGCCCGCCCTTGTTCGAGGGCTTTCAGGTCGTGGACGGGATTTGAGCGATGGTGGCTGACAATCCAGATCGTATCGAGGTTCTGCCGGTTTTGCCGTCGCTCGATATCGGCGAGACGCTGTCCTTTTATCGCGGCGGGCTCGGCTTCGAGACGATCGTCTATCAGGACAAGGACTATCTCATCCTGCGTCGCGACGAGATGGAGCTGCATTTCTGGCTGACGGACGATCGGTCGCTTTGCGAGCGCACATCCGTCTATCTGCGCGGCGGCGGCATCGGCGCGCTTCACGCGGAATACAAGGCGCGCGGGGTCGAGAAGCTCAGTGACATGACGGTGCGGCCGTGGAACATGGAAGAGTTCTACATTCACGATCCGCACGGCAATCTGCTGCGCTTCGGACGGATCCCGCAGCAGGCATAGACCGGTTATTTTCAGCCAGATTATACGGCGCGGTTGCGGAAGACGGCGCCGGCGGCGATTGCCAGCCAACCGAACATCATGGCGAAGCCGCCCGTGGGCGCCGCCATCGGAAACAGGCTTGAGCCTGCAAAGCGAAGCGTCACCAGATCCCCTGAAAACAGCAGCGTGCCGACGCCCATAAGGAGCCCGGCGAGCCATGCGGTCTTCAGCTTCTCGCCCGCCAATGTCAGTGCCAAGAGGGCAGGGGCGTGGGCGAGGCACATGGCGGATGCGGATGCCAGGAAGTGTCCGTCGCCATCGAGATGGGCGGCGGCCGCGGCCAGCGCCACGCCGGCAAAGCCGAAGAGGCCTGAGAGCACCAGGAAGAGCGGCGACAAGCGCTGATTGAGCGTCATTATAGCAAGCCTATTGCTTGTTCTGCATGTGATCGGCCAGCCGCTCGATCGGCGGCAGGATGATCTCGCGCAGCTTCGGGTTCGGAACGGTTTCTTCCAGCGCCTGGCGGAAGCATAACAGCCACTCGTCGCGCTCGACGGGGCCGATCTCGGCAATGAAATGGCGGCTTCTGAGGCGCGGATGGCCGTATTTCTCGACATAAACAGGCGGGCCGCCGAGATAGCCGGTGAGGTATTCGTAGAATTTCGCTTCGCTGCCCTCGAGCGTCGGCGGATGGACCGCGCGAACGTGGCTCGCCTCCGGCAGCGTGTCCATCAGCTCGTAAAAGCGGTGCGACAGCGCCCGGATCGTGGCGTCGCCGCCGACGGCCTCGTAAAGTGTAATGGTGTTCTCGCTCACGGCGCGGCTCCTCACAGCTTGTCCCTTCATGCACCGCCGCAGCCTCGATCGCAACCGGAACCCGCACCACCAAGCGCGACATTTCGCGCCAACCTCGGTGGTCGAATTTCACGATATCTTGACAAAACCGTCCAGACGGTATCTTTATGCATGATGTCAAACGCTCATCACCGCCGCAAGCAACCCGCCGTCGTCCGCCAGCAGCTGCTGGATGTCGCCGCGCGCCTGACGAACGAGCAGGGGATGAGTGCCGTGACGCTCGATGCCGTGTCCGGCGCCTCAGGCGTCAGCAAGGGTGGCCTTCTCCACCATTTTCCGACCAAGAATGCGTTGCTCAATGCGCTGTTCGAGGATCTTCTGGCGCGCTTCGACGCCGATCTCGACGAGCGCATGCGCGAGGATCCGGTGCCGCACGGCCGCTTCACGCGCGCCTATCTCAATGCCGTTGCCGGCCTGCGCGACAGTCCTGACGACGCCGGCCACTGGGCGCAGGTGACGATCGCGCTTCTGGCCGAGCCGCGGCTGCGGCAGCGCTGGGGGGAGTGGATCGACGGGCGGATCGAGGAATATGTCGGTACGGACTCGTCTATCGATGCGCAGATCGTGCGTTTCGCCGCCGATGGCCTCTGGCTCGCCGACATGATCGGCGGCGCCTCCGACGACGCGCAGCGCCAGGCGCTTCTGGCGCGCCTCGTCGAGCTGACCGCCCGCTAACGTCCCTGGAATAGAGGATAAACCATCATGGCACCGGTTGCGGTCTATGCGCTCCTGTTTACGGCGATCGCGCTCGAAGTCATCGGCACGACGGCGCTGCAGCTCTCGCAGCAGTTCAGCCGGTTCTGGCCGACCGCGCTGATGGTCGCGTGCTATGCGGCCTCCTTCTACTGCCTGTCGCAGACGCTGAAGGTCATCCCTGTGGGCATCGCCTATGCGATCTGGAGCGGGCTCGGCATCGTGTTGATTTCCAGCGTCGGTCTCATCTATTTCAAGCAGCGGCTGGATACGCCCGCTGTCATCGGCCTGGGGTTGATCATCGCGGGCGTGCTGGTGGTCAACCTGTTCTCCAAATCCGTCTCCCATTGATTTTAGTGGAAACCGGTCGTATGCGAGGAAAGCCCCCAGTCACCAGGGGAGATGGCCCCCGGGGTCGCGACATTTGACCTCACCTCACGGAGGCCTGACTTGCGCAATCGGCTGCGATGTCCATATCCTGAGTGACAGATGACAGTTTACGCATCGCGCATTGGAACACCCATGACTGACAGCACTGCTGACCTTTCTTCCCCCAAATCCGCCGATTCCAAGCCCGAGGGACAGACCTTCGGCACCTCGGGTATCGCCCCGATGGGGCGCCCGAGCCCCGTGACACGGTTCTTCATGGGCATCGTCGCCTGGGCGGAGAAGCTGAACTTCAAATACGCCAAGCTCGGCAATCCGCCGGTCTACGACAATGCCACCTTCCCCTGGGCGAAGGAGGTCGAGGCGGCTTACCCGCAGATCCGCGCCGAGCTGGAGCGCGTGCTGGTGCGCCAGAGCGAGCTGCCGACCTTCCAGGACATTTCCACCGACGTGAAGACAATCTCGACCGATTCCGGCTGGAAGACCTTCTTCCTTCTCGGCTTCGGTGTGAAGTCGGAACAGAACATCGCGCAATGCCCGGAAACGTGGCGCGCGGTGCAGAAGATCCCTGGCCTCAAGACGGCGATGTTTTCGATCTTCGAGCCCGGCAAACATCTGCCGGCGCATCGTGGCCCCTATAACGGCGTATTGCGCCTGCATGTCGGCATGATCGTGCCGGAGCCGGCCGACAAGCTCGCCATCCGCGTCAAGGACCAGATCTGCCACTGGCAGGAAGGCAAGGCGCTGATCTTCGACGATGCCTATGAGCACGAAGCCTGGAACCACACCGACAAGACCCGCGTGGTGCTGTTCGTCGACTTCGACAAGCCGCTGAAGTTTCCGGCCCGCTTCGTCAACTGGGCGCTGATGAACCTCGCCGTCTTCACGCCGTTCATCCGCGAAGGATTGGATAACCACAAGGAGTGGGAAAAGAAGTTCTACGCGGAAGCCGAGGCTTTCAGAAACCGGCCGCAGGGCTGAGCCAGCAAGCCTGAGCCTGGAAAATCAAACAGCATGGCCTCGTTTCAGAGGCCATGCTGTTGTTCGGCGGGTGGGACGCCGCTCTCAAATCATCGTGCGGCGATCGCGCCGCAGGCAGTCTCGATGCGTATGTTTCGGAGCAGGCAGGTCGCTTCCCCTCGTAAGCAGGCCTTGCTCCGGCGACGTCAGTCGCCCCCATTCGCAACTAGTTGTTGTTTGCCGCCTTCAGGCGACGGTCCGGCTTGGTTGCCAGGTAGATGACATAATCTTCTGCTGCATCTGCCAGGTGAAGCGCGATTTCTGCTTCACGCCATCCCGCCGCGATTGCGCGACGGACAACTTCGGTTATCGCCCCTTTGCAGACGCTTTCGCATTCCCGCGACCGTCCCATATCATCGGCGTTGAATCTTGGAGAGCGGATGTTTGTCATGGCTGAAGATTGCCATAACCGCCTTCGTTTTCAACAGGATGCTAATGGATTGGTTACCCAGTAAGGTTAAGGCTTGCGGGTGTTTCAGGCTGCGACAGACGCGTTGTCGCGGAACGAAACGACGGGTCGAAAACGGCTGGCACCAGAGGCCGTAATGTCTCGATCCGGATCGGAATCTTGAATGCGCTGCCAACGGGCGGCCGATGCGCTGCTCGCGCCGTTAACGCACGTTAAGCGTGTTTTCCTGAATTTCTGCCCGGAGCAGCCTTTGCGGGCGGACCATTGATCTGTTAAGGATGGCGCGAAGCTGAACGCAAACTCGTCCAGGGAGACTGTCATGAAAGCGATCCTGTCCAGAACGAAAGGAACGATCACTCACAAGGACACTCCGCTTCATGTCTATTCAATTCGCCCGCGCGCGAAAAGACGCGCCGCGTCGTAAACCACTCCCGACCACGTCCGAGCCTGATACCACCGCCGATCAACATGCGCGGCGCCGATCTCGGGTCGCCAAGTTTCTCAGCTACTACCGTCCGCATCTGCCGTTGCTCTGCGCCGATGTCGTCTGCGCCATTCTCGTCGCGGCGACCGCCGTGGCGTTGCCTATCTGCGCCAATATCGTCACCAACCGCCTTCTCGTGATCGCGGATGCGGGGGAGGCCACCGTGCTGATCCTCAAGGTCGGCGCCGTCATGCTGGCGCTGCTCGCGGTGCAGATGATCGCGGTGTTCTTCGTCGATTATCGCGGCCATGTGATGGGCGCGCGCATCGAGGCCGCCGTCCGCCAAGAGCTGTTCGATCATTGCCAGAAGCTCTCCTTCAGCTTCTACGATCGACAGCGCACCGGACAGCTGATGAGCCGTATCACCAGCGATTCCCTCTGGCTCGGCGAGCTGTTCCACCATGGTCCCGAGGATGTCTCGATCGCCATCCTCAAATATGGCGGCGCCATGCTGGTGCTCTTCTATATCGATCCTCTCCTGGCAGGGTTGATCCTGTTGCTGACACCGCTCGCAATCGCCTACGCGCTGCATTTCAATCGCCGCATGAACCGCGCGCTTGAACGCAGCAAGCAGCAGATCGCCGGCGTCAACGAGCGGCTGGAAGACAGCCTTGCGGGTATCCGCGTCGTGCAGTCCTTCGCCAACGAGAAACTTGAGAGGGATCGTTTCGCCGATCAGAACGAGCGCTTTCTCGTGAGCCGCGCCGATGGCTATCGCAGCGAGGCGTGGTTTTCCGTGGGAACGGAGAGCTTCGCGCAGTTCATCACCATCCTGGTCATCGTCATCGGCGGCATCAGGATCGTGTCGTCGGCGATGACGGTGGCCGATCTCCTGACCTTCCTGCTCTGCGTCGCGGTGCTCGTCGATCCCGTGCAGCGGCTCGCCAATTTCGTGCGGCTCTGGCAGGAGGGCTATACGGGCTTCGTGAGGGCGATGGAGATCCTCGATGTCGAGCCCGATATCGTCGATCGCCCGGGCGCCCATACGCTGTCGACGCCGAAGGGTGAAATCAGGTTCGAGGATGTCAGCTTCGGTTATGATGCCGACACGAGTGGCGTGTTCGAGAACCTGTCCTTCACCATCGCCCCCGGCGAGTTCGTGGCGCTGGTCGGTCCGTCAGGGGTGGGAAAGAGCACCTTATGCTCGCTCATTCCCCGTTTCTACGACGTGCAGGCCGGGTCGATCCTGATCGATGGCACCGATATCCGCGATGTCACGCTGTCGTCGCTGCGCGGACATGTGGGCGTGGTGCAGCAGGACGTGTATCTCTTCGCCGGCTCGGTTGCCGACAATCTCCGTTATGGGCGGCCGGATGCCACCGATGCGGAGGTGGAGGCTGCGGCGCGGGCGGCCAATGCGCATGAGTTCATCACGGCGCTTGCCGATGGATACGATACCGACATCGGCCAGCGCGGGGTGCGGCTCTCCGGCGGGCAGAGGCAGCGGTTGACGATCGCGCGGGCGTTCTTGAAGAACCCGGCGATCCTGATCTTCGACGAGGCCACCAGCGCGCTCGACAATGAGAGCGAACGGGCGGTGCAGCAGGCGCTGCTTGGGCTCGCCAAGGGGCGCACTACCGTCGTCATCGCGCATCGCCTGTCGACGGTCCGCCACGCCGACCGCATCCTCGTGCTCACTGCCGACGGGATCGTCGAGGAGGGCAGGCACGAGGATCTGATGGCGCGCGACGGGATCTATGCCGGCTTGCACAGCGTGCAGGCCAGCATGTGATCGCAACATTAGGGAGATACGCAGCGCTTCGTCGAAGCGGAGCGTTGCGAGTCTCCGTGGCGTTTCAGTATTTCAGGTCGCGCGCGGTTTGCCGACCGCTCTGCTTGGTCTGCCGCTTGTCCTGCCGGCATGCCGCGTTGCTTTGTTGATTGGCGGCGCGGCAATCCTGCTTGGTATCGCGGGCGCTTTGCCGCGTGGTCTGCTTGATGTCACGCCCCGCCTGGCGCTGCTGCGCCTGCTCTGTGCTCCACGATACATCGGCTAGGGTCGCCAGGAACAGTCCGGCCAATAGCGCCGTGCCTAGCGGTTTCAAGTTGCCCATTGTCTCACTCCCCGTTTCCGTACTGGTGCTGGAGCGGTTGCGACGATCAGTCGAAACCGGGAGCGATTTTACAGGATGCGGATGAGCAAGGGGCGTATCTTACGGTATCGTACACGACGAGCGCTCAAGAAAGCCCCGGCGAACCGGGGCTTTTTCTCAATTTCTGTCGTCGTCTCAGTTTGCCTTTGCGGCGACCGGCTTGGCCGGGGCGGTGTTGCCGCCCGGGTTGTAGCCGCCGCCGATGGCGACGTTGAGCGCGACGTAGTCGCTGGCCATCTGCTGGACGGCCGCGGCCAGGCTTGCCTGGGCGAGCGAGACCTGACGCTGGGCGTCGAGAACGTCGAGCAGCGAGGAGGCGCCGTCCTTGTAGCTGGCGGTCGACAGATCCAGCGTTTCCTGGGTCGTCTTGACCTGGGCACGCAGCGCGGCCACCGTCTGCGCATCGCGGCGAACCGCCGACAGCGCGTTTTCCACTTCCTCGACCGCCTGCAGAACCGC
>NZ_JBGLYS010000029.1:0-97865 GCF_047304155.1 Rhizobium sp. Rhizsp42
TTGTTTTTTTCCTTTTCCCCGCGGGCCCGGTTTTTATTTGTGGTCGCGCCGCGGCTTATGCGGTCTAATTCAACTACGGGGGCGCGGGGGTGGGGGCGCCGTCTTGTCGATTGTCAGATCTTGCCTCCGGCTTCGGGGATGACCTTGGTCAGGCTGCCGGTCGCCGGGAAGAGGGGGATGAGGCAGGCCTGCAGGGCGTGGTAGATGTCGCCCTTGCCGGGGAAGATGGTGTGGGCGGGGACCATGTCTTCCGTCAGTTCCTCGTGCCAGCCACCGTTCTTGTGGTCGATGAAGCGGCGCTCGATCACGTTCCAGATCTTGCGGTAGCTCTCTTCGTGGTAGTCGCTCGGCAGGTGTTCGTTGAGGTAGTGGGCGGCAGCCGCACCCTCGCAAGCCGGCCACCACATCTTCTGGCGCTTGTCCGGGCGGTCTTCCCAGTCGAGCGTGTAGAAGAAGCTGCCCTTTTCGTCGTCCCAGCCGAGCGCCATTGCCTGCGAAAACAGGCCCTTGGCGGCATCCGGCAGCCATTCGAGCTTCTTGCCACCGAGCGCCCAGAGCTGCAGCAGCAGGCGCGCCCACTCCAGCGAGTGGCCGGGCGTGGTGCCCGCGGGGCGGAACATCTCGTTCGGGTGATAGTAGTTCTTGTCGAGCGTCCAGTTCGTGTCGAAGTGCTCGGCGACACGCCAGTCGACGGAGCCGGCGGCGCGGCGGATGACGAGGTCGGCGATGCTTTCGGCCTTGGTGAGGTAGTCGCGGTTGCCGGTTGCCTCGAAGGCGGCCATCAGGGCTTCGGTCAGGTGCATGTTGGAGTTCTGGCCGCGATAGGTGCCGCCGTCGAGCGGCTGCCAGTCGGCGGTGAATTCCTCGGCTATGGCGCCATGCTTCTCTTCCCAGAAGCGGGTGTTCAGCACCTCGGTGATATCGGCCAACATGCCGTCCGCGAGCGGATGGCCGATGGTCTTGGCGGAGGAGGCGGCGAGCAGCACGAAGGCGTGGCCGTAGCCCTGCTTGTTGGTGTCGACGGGCCCCTCATTGTTCAGCGACCAGAAATAGCCGCCGTTCTTCTGGTCCCGGTGGTGGTTCCAGATGTACTGCATGCCGTGATCGACGACATCGGATGCGCCGGGGCGACCGAGCAGGGTGCCGATCGAGAAGCAATGCACGGCGCGGGCGGCGATGTGGATGCCGCGCACCTGGCCCTCGGCGTCGAGCGGCTTGCCGGTGTCGTCGAGATCGTAGAACCCACCCTTGGGATTGATGGAATCATGTTGGAAGAAATCGAACAGGCCGTTCGCCTGGGCGACGAGCCAGTCGCGGTGGTAGGTGCGCGTCGTCCAGTTGCCGAGCGCGGCGTCGCCGATTGCAGGTGCCATGATACTCCTCCGATTTCATACACAATGCTTTGAAATTGCCTATATAGGGGGCGTTCGAGTCTGTCATCCTCCGTGCGCCGGCAATGGCGAAATTGTCGCTGATATATTGACATAAAGATATCTTTATGTGATTTGGGCGACTTGTCTTTATAATGACGTCAAGGAGTCCGCCCGTGTTCAACAATCTGTTTGGCCCCGAAGGGGAAAAGCGCGACGGCAGTGAAGTGTTTGCAGCGCTCAGGAAAGCCGCCAGCGAACGCATTCTCGTCCTTGACGGCGCCATGGGCACGCAGATCCAGGGGCTGGGTTTCGACGAGGATCATTTCCGCGGTGATCGCTTCATCGGCTGCGCCTGCCACCAGAAGGGCAACAACGACCTTCTCATCCTCTCGCAGCCGGATGCGATCGAGGAAATCCACTACAAATACGCCAAGGCCGGCGCCGATATTCTCGAGACCAACACCTTCTCCTCCACCCGCATCGCGCAGGCCGACTACGCGATGGAAGGCGAGGTCTATGCGCTGAACAAGGAAGGTGCCGAAGTCGTGCGCCGCGCCTGCATCCGTGCAGAGCGCGAGGATGGCCGCCGCCGTTTCGTGGCCGGCGCCATCGGTCCGACCAACCGTACGGCCTCGATCTCGCCTGACGTCAACAATCCGGGCTTCCGCGCCGTCACTTTCGACGACCTGCGCATCGCCTATGCCGAGCAGATCGACGGCCTGATCGATGGCGGTGCAGACATCATCCTGATCGAGACCATCTTCGACACGCTGAACGCCAAGGCTGCGATCTTTGCCTGCGAGGAGCGCTTCGAGGCCAAGGGCATCCGTCTCCCTGTGATGATCTCGGGCACGATCACCGACCTGTCCGGCCGCACGCTGTCGGGCCAGACGCCGTCGGCCTTCTGGAACTCGGTGCGCCACGCCAATCCGTTCACGATCGGGCTGAACTGCGCGCTCGGCGCCAACGCCATGCGTCCGCACCTGCAGGAGCTGTCGGGTGTTGCCGATACCTTCATCTGCGCCTATCCGAATGCCGGCCTTCCCAACGAGTTCGGCCAGTATGACGAGACGCCTGAGCTGATGGCAGCACAGATCGACGAGTTCGCCCGCGAAGGCCTCGTCAACATCGTCGGCGGCTGCTGCGGCTCGACGCCGGAGCATATCAAGGCAATCGCCGAGGTTGTCGCCAAGTACAAGCCGCGCCCGATCCCCGAGCACCGCCCCTTTATGTCGCTGTCGGGCCTCGAGCCCTTCGAGCTCACCAAGGACATCCCCTTCGTCAACGTCGGCGAGCGCACCAACGTCACCGGTTCGGCACGCTTCCGCAAGCTGATCACCAATGCCGATTACACGGCAGCGCTCGATGTCGCGCGCGACCAGGTGGAAAACGGTGCGCAGATCATCGACATCAACATGGACGAAGGCCTGATCGATTCCGAAAAGGCGATGGTCGAGTTCCTGAACCTGATCGCCGCCGAGCCGGATATCGCCCGCGTGCCCGTCATGATCGACTCGTCGAAGTTCTCGATCATCGAATCCGGCCTGAAGCGCGTTCAGGGCAAGCCGATCGTCAACTCGATCTCGCTGAAGGAAGGCGAAGAGAACTTCCTCGCGCAGGCGCGGCTGCTGCATGCCTATGGCGCGGCTGTCGTCGTCATGGCCTTCGACGAGACCGGCCAGGCGGATACCTATGACCGCAAGGTCGAGATCTGCACGCGCGCCTACAAGCTCCTGACCGAAAAGGCCGGCTTCCCGCCTGAAGATATCATCTTCGACCCGAACGTCTTCGCGGTTGCGACCGGCATCGAAGAGCACAACAATTACGGCGTCGACTTCATCGAGGCGACGCGCACGATCCGCAAGACTATGCCGCTGGTGCATATTTCGGGCGGCGTTTCGAACCTCTCCTTCTCGTTCCGCGGCAACGAGCCGGTGCGCGAGGCGATGCACGCCGTGTTCCTCTACCACGCCATCCAGGCGGGCATGGACATGGGCATCGTCAATGCCGGCCAGCTGGCGGTCTATGACCAGATCGACGCGGAGCTGCGTGAGGCCTGCGAGGACGTGGTGCTGAACCGCCGCAGCGACGCGACCGAGCGCCTGCTCGAAGTGGCCGAGAAGTTCCGTGGCGGGGCTGCCCGCGAGGGACGCGTGCAGGATCTCTCCTGGCGCGAATGGTCGGTCGAGAAGCGGCTTGAACACGCTTTGGTCAACGGCATCACCGAATATATCGATGCCGATACCGAAGAGGCACGCCTTGCCGCGGCCCGTCCGCTTCACGTCATCGAAGGCCCGCTGATGGCCGGCATGAACGTCGTCGGCGATCTCTTCGGTTCGGGCAAGATGTTCCTGCCGCAGGTCGTCAAGTCGGCGCGCGTGATGAAGCAGGCCGTGGCCGTGCTCCTTCCCTACATGGAAGAGGAGAAGCGGCTGAACGGCGGCGACGACCGCAAGTCGGCCGGCAAAATCCTGATGGCGACGGTCAAGGGCGACGTCCACGATATCGGCAAGAACATCGTCGGCGTCGTGCTCGCGTGTAACAATTACGAGATCATCGACCTCGGCGTCATGGTGCCGGCGACGAAGATCCTGGAGACGGCGGTGGCCGAGAAGGTCGATGTCATCGGGCTCTCAGGTCTGATCACGCCGTCGCTCGACGAGATGGTGCATGTGGCGGCCGAAATGGAGCGCCAGGGTCTGGACCTGCCGCTCCTGATTGGCGGCGCCACGACCAGTCGTGTCCACACGGCGGTGAAGATCCATCCTGGCTATAGCAAGGGCCAGACGGTCTACGTCACCGATGCCAGCCGCGCGGTCGGCGTGGTCTCGTCGCTGTTGTCGCCGGAGAACCGTGATGGCTACATCACCGATATCCGCGCCGAATACGCGAAAGTCGCCGCGGCTCACGCCCGCAGCGAGGCCGAGAAGGTGCGCCTGCCGTTGTCTCGTGCTCGCGAGAACGCGCAGAAGGTCGATTGGGCTGCTTACGCGCCCGCCAAGCCGAGTTTCCTGGGCACCAAGGTGTTCGAGGATTACGATCTGGCGACGCTGGCCGAATACATCGACTGGACGCCGTTCTTCCAAACCTGGGAGCTGAAGGGCCGCTATCCTGCCATTCTTGAGGATGAGAAGCAGGGCGAGGCGGCACGCGCGCTCTGGGCGGATGCGCAGGGGATGCTGAAGAAGATCATCGACGAGAAGTGGTTCCGTCCGCGCGCCGTCATCGGCTTCTGGCCGGCCGGCACCGTCGGCGACGATATCCGACTGTTCAAGGATGACAGCCGCAAGGAAGACCTCGCGACCTTCTACACGCTGCGCCAGCAGCTTTCGAAGCGCGACGGGCGGCCGAACGTGGCGCTGTCGGACTTCGTGGCGCCTGTCGACAGCGGCGTCCAGGATTATGTCGGCGGCTTCGTCGTTACCGCCGGTATCGAGGAAGTGGCGATCGCCGAGCGTTTCGAACGCGCCAACGACGATTATTCGTCGATCCTCGTCAAGGCACTGGCCGACCGTTTCGCGGAAGCGTTTGCCGAGCGCATGCACGAAGAGGTGCGTCGCGAGTATTGGGGCTATGCCAAGGGCGAGGCGTTCAGCAAGGAGCAGCTGATCACCGAGGAATATGCCGGTATCCGCCCGGCGCCCGGCTACCCGGCGCAGCCCGATCATACCGAGAAGAAAACGCTGTTCGCGCTTCTCGATGCCGAGAATGCCGCCGGCGTGAAGCTCACCGAGAGCTACGCCATGTGGCCGGGCTCGTCCGTGTCGGGCATCTATATCGGCCATCCCGACGCCTATTACTTCGGCGTCGCCAAGGTGGAGCGGGATCAGGTCGAGGATTATGCCGGCCGCAAGGGTATGGAGATCTCCGAGGTCGAGCGCTGGCTCGGGCCGGTGCTCAACTACGTGCCGTCGAAGCCACGCGAAGACGTGGAAGACGCGGCCTGATCGGGCGCGTCTTCAGGCACTGATTCAATTGCTGGAGAAAATGATTCAGGATCATCGGCCAAGGGCCTGATCCTGAATCGGAAATCGCTGTTTCGTCCGTCCGGCGTCAGGCTGTGAGTTCGACCAGGATTGCGGTCGTGTCGTCGCTCTGCTTGAAGCGCGGATAGCGCAGTCCTTCAGGATCGGTCTCGCGCTCGAAGCGGCGAAGTTCCTCGATCATCGGGGCGAGGCCCTTGTCGAGTGCCGCGCGCACCAGGCTTGCGGCGTCATAGGCTTCATAGAGCACGACCAGATCGGCGAAGCCGTCGCTGCAGATGATGGCGTGGGCTTTGCCTTTGATCTTCAATTCTTCCGAAACGAGATGATCGGCCGATTCCGGCACGAGGCCCAAGGTCCAGATGCCGCCTGCGGTGTTCTGGCTTTCACGGTGGCGGCGCAGAGCCGCCAGCGTCTCCACATTGCCGAGCGCGCCGCCATCCCTGGTGATGCCGCCGGTGCGGGCGATATGGCTTTGCGCGTGGGCCTGCTCCCTAGCATAGGCGTCGGGAAGGGCCATGTGGAAGCTCACCGATCCATCTTCCTGCAAGAGGAAGACGCAGGAATCGCCGAGGCCGTAGAAGGTCAGGCGATCGTCGGTGGCGTGGATCATCGAGAAGGCGGAGAGCGGCCAGGCGTAGCGCGGCACATCGGGGTTGGTGCCGAGGAATGCGGCCCTGGCCTCCTGCGAGACGGCGCGCGCGACATCGGAGACCGGTGTCTCACGCGTGATCTGTTGCCCGAAGCCATCCGCGAAGCGTGCCGCGACCCAGGCGGCGTCGCTGCCGGATGCATCCATGTATTGGCGGTCGCCAAGGCCGGTCGCGCCATCGATCACGAAGGCGCAGGCCTCGTTATATCCGAAGCGGTCGTCGTTCGGCTTGGCCGGGTTGCCCGGTACGGAGAGCGCGTCGAGGATCTTGATCTGAGGTGCCGGCATCGTTCTTCAGTTCCTCGTCATGGGAGCCAATGGAAGGCCGAGCAGGTCGGCCGTCGCGGATGTGGTGACGTCTCGGTCAGCCGAGAACCGGGCGCATGAAGCTGCGCTCATAGCTGATGATGCTGCGGTTGCGCTTGTCCAGATCGAAGGCCGCCTGGCACTCAGGATCGACGGCCATGCGGGTGCGGTAGTCTTCGTATGCCGCGAGGCTCGGAAAGGAGAACAAGGCGACCGCGATGTTGTTGGCACCTTCGGAGGGCAGGAAATAGCCGTGATGGTTGCCGCCCATGCGGTTGACGATGGGGATCCAGAGCCTGGCGTATTCCTCGAATTCGGCGAGCTTGTAGGGGTCGATGACATAACGCAGATGGCAGGTAATCATTGAAATATCTCTCGTTGATCGGGTCGGCTAAAATGCCTGCCGGCCCGCTATTGGCTTATTGTGCTGTCCTCAGGCGCCGGCTGCAAGCCGCTGGTTGAGTTCCTCGATGCCGACATCGGCCTCCACCGTATCGCCCTTGACGAGCAGGTAGACGCCGAGCGCGAAGGCGAGGGCTGCGATGAACAGCAGGTAATAGGCGTGGGCCATGGGGTTCAGCGGCAGCAACGAGGCGACCGCCAGCGGCGTCAGGCCGCCGAAGATGGCGTAGGAGACGTTGTAGGAGAAGGAGAGGCCGGTGAAGCGGACGCGGGCCGGGAAGGCGCGGACCATTACGTAGGGCACGGCGCCGACGAGGCCGACCGAGAGGCCCATGATCGCATAGAGCACGAAGAGCACGGTCAGCGATGTCGCGGCGTAAGTGTAGAAGGCGAAGGTGGCCGCGCCGAAGAAGATGCTGGCGACGATGAAGAAGCGGCCGGAGCCGACGCGATCGACAATCGCGCCCGCGGCCGCCGTGCCGAAGATCAGGAACAGCGTGCCGAAGCTGGTCGCGGCCAGCGATTGCTGCGCGGTGTAGCCGTAGAGCTTCTGCAGGAAGGTCGCGGTCATCAGCGTGGTGACGACGATGCCGGCGGAAAGAATCCAGGTAAGTAGCATCGAGATAATGACGCCGCGCGGATAGTCGCGCAGCACGGCCTTCAGCGGCAATTCGCGCATTAGCGACCGGCTCTGCTTCATCTCCGAGAAGATCGGCGTCTCCTGCAGCCAGCGGCGGAGATAGACGGCGACGAGGCCGAAGATGCCGCCGAGGAAGAAGGGGATGCGCCAGGCGTAAGCCGCGACATCTTCAGGCATGAAGGCGGAGTTGATGATGGTGGCGATGAAGGAGCCGAGCAGGATACCGAGCGTCAGGCCCGAGCAGAGGAAGCCGCAGGCAAAGCCGACGCGACGGAAGGGAACGTGTTCGGCGACGAAAGTCCAGGCGCCGGGCACCTCGCCACCGATCGCCGCACCCTGCAGGACGCGCATCAGGATCAGCAGGATCGGTGCCGCGATGCCGATCGTGGCATAGGTCGGCATGGCGGCCATGCCGAGCGTCGACAGCGCCATCAGCATGATGGAGAAGGCAAAGACACGCTTGCG
Source organism: Rhizobium sp. Rhizsp42 (assembly GCF_047304155.1). NCBI lineage: Bacteria > Pseudomonadati > Pseudomonadota > Alphaproteobacteria > Hyphomicrobiales > Rhizobiaceae > Rhizobium > Rhizobium sp. Rhizsp42. The sequence continues at coordinate 7,822 of NZ_JBGLYS010000029.1, forward strand.
GCCGAACATGTCGCCGAAATGGGCGAGCACGATGCCGCCGATCGGGCGCACCAGATAGCCGGCGGCGAAGATGCCGAAGGTCTGGATCGTCACCAGCCAGTCAGGCATGTCCGGCGGGAAGAACAGGTGGCCGATCACGCTGGCGAAGAAGACGAAGATGATGAAATCGTAGAACTCCAGCGCGCCGCCAAGGGCGGAGAGGCCGAGCGTCTTGAAATCCTGGGCGGTGAGGCGGCGAGGGGCGGCTGCGGGCGTCGTGGTGGGGGACATGATGCGGGCTTCTTGCGGTATGACTTCGGTTGTGCCGTCGTCGCGCAATGGGGTGGGGATTTCAAGCGTTTTCTGGTGTTTTCGCGTCATGTTGCGGTGTCGGCGCGTCCGCTGTGGCAAAGCCGCAAACGGAAAAGGCGCCGCCATGGGCGACGCCTTTAAAATCGGAAAGTCCGGTGATCAATCCCGGATAACCAGCAGATCCGCCGCCATGAAGCGCAGGGTCACCGTTTCGCCGGTGGCCGGCGGCTTGACGCCGGGGCTGTTGAACATGTCGAAGGAGATGACGTTGCCGCCGACGTTCATGCGGGTGCGGATGACGGAGCCGAGGAAGTGGGCGGAGACGACTTCGCCGGTGAGCTTGGTGTCGCTCGGTGTGCTTTCGGCGAGCGATCCCGCCTCCGGGCGCAGCGCCAGCGATACGGTGTCGCCGGCCTTGTAGGTGGAGATGTTTTCGCGGAGCGTCACGCCCTGGTCGCCGATCTGGATGCGGTTGACCGAGGGGTCTACGACCTTGGCCTCGATGATGTTCAACGTGCCGACGAAGGATGCGACGAAGCGCGTGGCCGGCGTGTTGTAGATCTCGAAGGGGGTGCCGATCTGGTCGGCGCGGCCGCCGTTCATGACGACGATGCGGTCGGAGATCGACAGCGCCTCCTCCTGGTCGTGGGTCACGAAGATCGTGGTGATGCCCAGCGACTGCTGGATCTGGCGGATTTCCTCGCGCAGCGAGACGCGGATCTTGGCGTCGAGGGCCGACAGCGGCTCGTCGAGCAGCAACACCTGCGGCTTGGCGGCAAGGGCGCGGGCGAGCGCCACGCGCTGCTGCTGGCCGCCCGACATCTGGTAGGGGTAGCGGTCGGCGAGGTGGCCGAGATGGATCAGCGCCAGCATTTCCTTGACGCGAGCGTCGATCTCGGGCTTCGGCTTGCCGGCGATCTTCAGGCCGAAGGCGACGTTGTCATGCACCGTCATGTTCGGGAACAGCGCGTAGGCCTGGAAGACCATGCCGATGTTGCGCTGGTTCGGCTTCAGCGGCGCGATGTCCTTGCCGGCGATGCTGAGATTGCCGCCGGTCGGGTTTTCGAAGCCGGCGATCATGCGCAGGACCGTGGTCTTGCCGCAACCCGACGGGCCCAGGAAGGAGACGAATTCTCCCTTCTCGATGTTCATGTTGAAGTTCTTGACGACCTGAACCTGGCCGAAGGATTTCTGAATGTTGGTCAGCGAGAGAAAAGACATGTCGAAATACCTTAAGCCTTGGCCGGGCGGGATCTGCCGATGCGCGAGACGAGATTGAGCAGGCCCATGCTGAGCCAGGTGATGGAGAATGCGATCACGGCGAGCGCCGAGGGCTCATAGGCCCTGTTGGCGCCGACCAGCTGCAGGTAGGGGCCGAAGGCCGGACGGCTCAGCAGTGCCGCGAAGGTGAATTCGCCCATGACGATCGCCAGCGTGATGAATGCGCCGGAAAGGATGCCGCTCATCACGTTCGGGAAGATGCACTTGAACATGATCGTCCACCAGCTGGCGCCGAGGCTCTGGGCGGCTTCGGTCAGCGTTCTGACATCGATGGCGCGCATGGCGGTGTCGACGGAGCGGTACATGTAGGGCAGCGACAGCGTGATGTATGAGAAGACGAGCAGGATGTTGGTGCCTGTCGTCGAGCCGGTCATCGGCAGGTAGGAGGATGAATTATACATCCTCAAATAGCCGAAGACGATGACGATAGCCGGGATGACCAGCGGCAGCAGGGTGATGAACTCCACCACCTGGCGCATCTGCGGCATGCGCAGGCGCACCCAGTAGGCCGTCGGCACGATCAGCAGCATGCCGAAGACGATGGTCAAAAGCGCCATCATCATCGAATAGCCGAAGGTCGCGCGGAAGCGCTCGTCGGAGAAGACCGAGAGGTAGGCGTCGAAACTGTAGGCATCGCGGCGCATGCGCAGCGAGAACTCGATGGTTCCGAGCAGAGGCACGATGAAATAGGTCGCGCCGATGGCGATGGCGATCCAGGCGCCGAGTTTTTGAGCCTTCATTTCTGCCACCGTTCAGCGCGCATGCGCAGCATGAGATAGAGGATGTTGGACACGCCGGTGATGACGATCATGCCGAGCGCGATCGCATAGCCGAGGTTCGCATTGTGAAGGACGTCGCCGCGGATCTGCGCATAGAGCAGGATGGGGACGATGTTGAGCGAAGAGCCCGTCAGCGCATAGGCCGTCGCGATCGCGCCGAAGGCGTTTGCGAAGAGCAGCAGCGTGGTGCCGAGAAGGCTCGGCCAGAGGATCGGAAGGGCGACCTTGGTCCAATATTGCAGATTGCTGGCGCCGAGGATTTCGGCCGCTTCACGCCATTCTTTCTTCATGCCATCCAGCGCCGGCGTCAGGATCAGCACCATCAGCGGGATCTGGAAGTACATGTAGGTGATGGTGAGGCCGAAGAAGGAGAGCAGGTTGAAGCCGGTGCCGTAGAGGTTGAAGCCGAACCAGTCCCTCAGGAAAACCGTCACCAGGCCGGTGCGGCCAAGGGTTGCCAGGAATGAGAAGGCGAGCGGGATGCCCGCGAAGTTCGAGGCGACGCCGGAGAAGGTCAACAGCGTCGAGCGCACCGAAGTGGGCAGGCCGCCGAGCACGACGGCCCAGGCGAGGAAGAAGCCGATCAGCGCGCCGCCGAGTGCCGAGGCGACCGAGACGCGGATACTGATCCAGTAGGCGCTGAGGATCGACGGGGTGAAGAGATCCCCGATGTTCTTCAGCGTGAAATTACCCTCGGGGGTCAAAAAGGCGCCGACCACAAGGTAGAGTGTGGGAATAATAAGAAAAAGCAGGGCAAAAATAATGAAGGGTGTAATGCCGAGCCAGTCGATCACGCGGTCCTTGGTGATCAGCGGGGCCGTGCTCACCACGGGCGTCGTCGAAACAGTGCTCATTGAAAAAGCTCTTCTTGCGGCGTCGGAGGGGCAAAAGCCTCCCCGCGATAAGACGGGGAGGCCGGTTTCATATTGTATTACTGGACGTTGGCGCCGACGACGCTATCCCACTTGCCGGTGATAGCGGTCTTGCCGGCTTCCTGCTCTTCGAGCGTCGGGAAGACAGCCTTTTCATAGGCAGCAGCCGGCGGCAGCTTGTCGAGAAGGTCCTGCGGGATCTTCTTGTTCTTGGCCAGATCGTTGAAGCGGATCGGGTGGCAATAGCCCTTCAGGTAGCCGAGCTGACCTTCGTCCGAATAGAGGTATTCCATCCAGAGCTTGGCAGCGTTCGGGTGCGGAGCGAAAGCGGAGATCGCCTGGACGTAAACGCCGGCGTTGACGCCCGATGCCGGAACGACGACTTCAACCGGCGGGTTGCCCTTCAGCGTATCGCGCCAGGACAGGCCGTTGTAGTCCCATGCGATGACGATCGGGGTCGAGCCCTGTGCCAGCGAAGCGGACTTGCCGATGACAGGAACGAGGTTGCCTGCCTTGTTGAGTTCGCCGAAGAAGGCGAGACCGGCTTCACCAGCCTTGGTCGCGTCCTTTTCACCAGCAGCGATGCCGGCAGCGTAAACAGCCTGAACGGCCTGGTTGGACGCGCGCGGGTCACCGGCGAGAGCAACGCTGTTGGCGTAGTCCGACTTCTTCAGGTCAGCCCAGTCCTTCGGCACTTCCTTGACGATGTCGGTGTTCACGACGAAGGAGAGAACGCCGTAGTAATCGCCGTACCAGAAGCCGTCGGCATCCTTGGCGCTGTCAGGGATCGAATCCCAGGTCGAAACCTTGTAAGCCTGGATCAGGCCGTCAGCCTTTGCGGTCGGGCCGAAGGAGAGGCCGACGTCGATGACGTCAGGAGCCTGCGGGCCGGTGTTGCCCTTGTTGGCCTTGATGGCTTCGATTTCGTCGCCCGAACCAGCGTCCGGGTTCAGTTCGTTCACTTCCAGACCATACTTCGCCTTGAAGCCGGCAATGACGTCGCCATAGCCGCACCAGTCGTGCGGGAGAGCGATCGTGGTCAGCGTGCCTTCCTTCTTGGCGGCGGCGATGAGTTCAGCGCTTGGCTCTGCGGCAGCAATTGCGGTTGAAGCCACAACAATTGCTGTAGAGAGCGAGAGCAGTCGAGAAAGATTAGAGATCACTGTTGTTCTCCTTCGGGTTTCAGTGTCCGACGATGCTGTTACTGACGTTACGTGAAGCTTGTGTGACAGTTGGATGACGCTATTTTTTCTTTGTATCGCGGGCGTTTGGCAAGGATGTTTCGATTGCGACACGTCCTTGTTTGCTGCCCGTTACATCTTCGCTGTCGTAATTGTCCCTCCTAACCAAGTTTGCGGAAGAGCCGCGTCTGTTCGAAAAGGCCTTCCAGCGTTTTCATGCGCTCCTTCGTCTCGTCCCATGTCGAGTTCTGAACCGCTTCGATCAGCGCCTCGACGATGAAAAGAGTGACGACGGAGCTGTCCCATGCCGACGGCGCCTCGATCTGCACGCGAAACGTATGGCGTGCCAGTTTGGCGGCGGGAGAGGCCCACTGGTCGGTGAAGATGATGATCTCGGCGCCGCTGTTCTTGGCGGCGGTGGCGAGGCTGACAAGCTCCTGCTCGTAGCGCCTGATATCGAAGATGATCAGCAGGTCGCCTGGGTTCATGTTCAGGACATATTGCGGCCAGCTGCTGGAATTGGCCGACAGGAGCGCCGTATTCGGGCGAATGACCTGCATATGCGTGAAGAAATATTCGGCCAGCGCGCCGGTGATGCGGCCGCCGACGAAATAGAGGTTGCGCTTGCGGTCCGACAGAAGGGTCGCGACGCTATCGAAGGTCGCGGTATCGAGACCGGTCAGCGTCTGGCGCAGATTGTCGATGATGGCGTCGGCGAAACGGTTGAGGATGTGAGTTCCTGGCGCGTTGGACGCCCAGCGGTCATGCTTGGCGATCGGATTGGAGATCGTCGCCTCGACCTCCTGGTGCAGATGCGCCTGGAAATCCGGATAGCCCTTGAAACCGAGTTTCTGGACCATGCGCACGACCGTCGGGGTCGATACGCCGGCGTTTTCGGCAATCGTCGTGATGCTCCCCAGTCCCGAGACAGGGTAGTTGTCCAACAGACTTTCAGCCAACTGCTTTTCGGCGCGCGTGAGCACGCCAAAATGCGAGTGGATTACGTCCGAAACTGTCTTCGACGCAACGGTCACGCGATCTTGCTCCCCGGGATTGGTCTTGTGCCACTTTCCCACTCAAAGTTAACAACGCTGTCACAATCCATGTCAACCACTGTCATGAAAAGATTTTTTCAGTGTGCGCTTGACACTTATGGAAAGCTGAAGAATTCTTTTCTTATAAGTATTTTATTAACAGTTGTGGTGGAGCGACTGTGGTGCTTGCTCGGTTGGAAGTGCTTGGCAAAGGGGAAGGGGAGTGCGTCGCGGTCGAAAGGCCAGACGGCACCAGCCCGGTGCTTATCATCTGTGAACATGCATCGCGGGTTCTGCCTGCCAGCTTCGGGACGCTTGGTCTTTCCGAGGAGGCGCTCAACAGTCACATTGCCTGGGATCCCGGCGCTCTTGCGGTTGCCAGGGGCATGTCCGAGGCGCTCGATGCCACGCTGGTTCACCAGCGGTTTTCACGCCTGATCTACGATTGCAACAGGCCGCCGGAATCGGCCGGCGCGATGCCTGAGAAAAGCGAGGTCTATGACATCCCGGGAAATGCAGGCCTGAGTGCGGAGGAAAAGACGGCTCGCACCGAGGCTCTCTACATCCCGTTTCATGACGCCATTCGCGCACTCATTCGTGATCGCAAGGCGCGGGGACAAGAGACCGTTATCGTCACCGTCCACAGCTTTACGCCTGTCTTCCACGGAAAGACGCGCGCGGTCGAGGTGGGTGTCCTGCATGATGACGACAGCAGGCTGGCGGATGCGATGCTTGCCGCTGCGGGTCGGACGACGCACTATAGAGTTGAGCGCAACGAGCCTTACGGCCCCTCGGATGGCGTGACGCATACGCTGATCCTGCACGGGCTGTCGAACGGATTGCGCAATGTAATGATCGAGGTCCGCAACGACCTCATCGCAGACCCGGCTGGCCAAGGGGTCATGGCCAGCTATCTGACAAGGCTGCTCCAGCAGAGCCTGGACGCCTGACGACGAAAGATAAGACCCCAGGGAGCAGTCTAACTGCGATCCGCCCACAGGCGAATACGTCGCGGGCACTTTGGCACTGGATAATCAGCCGCAATTCCGCGGTTGATGGCTAAACAGGGGGACGTCATGTCCGATTATTCGGAACTCGACAAGAAGCAGGATGTGCACATCCTGCATTCCATGGGCTATGCCCAGGAACTCGAACGGCGCATGAGCTCGTTTTCGAATTTTGCCGTTTCATTCTCGATCATTTGCATTCTTTCCGGTGGTATCAATTCGCTGGCTCAGGCAACGGCCGGTGCGGGCGGTGCTGCGATCGGCATCGGCTGGCCGATCGGCTGCTTCGTTTCGCTGGTGTTCGCCGTTGCCATGGCGCAGATCAGCTCGGCCTATCCGACGGCCGGCGGTCTCTATCACTGGGGTTCGATCCTCGGAAACCGCTTCACCGGCTGGCTGACGGCATGGTTCAACCTGCTCGGCCTCGTCACGGTTCTCGGCGCCATCAACGTCGGCACCTATTACTTCTTCATGGGTTCGTTCGGCACGACCTATTTCGGCCTGACCGACACGACGACGGTCCGCATCCTGTTCCTCGTGATCATCACCGGCGCGCAGGCGCTCGTGAACCACATGGGTATCGGCCTGACCGCGAAGCTCACCGACTTCTCGGGCTATCTGATCTTCGCATCGGCGATCGCGCTGTCGGCCGTGTGCCTGTACTTCGCGCCGTCCTACGAGATTGGCCGCCTGTTCACCTTCGCCAACTATTCCGGTGAAGCGGGCGGCAATGTCTGGCCGGCAACGTCGGGCACCTGGGTGTTCCTGCTCGGCCTTCTGCTGCCGATCTACACGATCACAGGCTATGACGCCTCGGCGCATACGTCGGAAGAAACGGTCAAGGCTGCCCATTCCGTTCCGCGCGGCATGGTTTCTTCCGTGCTGTGGTCGGCGCTGTTCGGCTACATCATGCTTTGCTCGTTCGTGCTGATGCTGCCGAACATGGATGACGCCGCCAAGCAGGGCTGGAACGTGTTCTTCTGGGCGATGGACACGCAGGTCAATGCGACGGTCAAGGATATCCTCTACTTCGCGATCCTCGTGTGCCAGTGGCTGTGCGGCCTTGCGACCGTCACCTCCGTCTCGCGCATGATCTTCGCCTTCTCGCGCGACGGTGGCCTGCCCGCCTCCAAGGCGCTCGCCAAGGTCAGCCCGAAGTACCGCACGCCGGTTTCGGCCATCTGGACCGGATCGATCCTCTCGGTGCTCTTCGTGTGGGGCTCTTCGCTCGTTTCGATCGGTGACACGCCGGTCTACACGATCGTCGTCTCGTGCACGGTCATCTTCCTGTTCTTCTCCTTCGCGATCCCGATCACGCTCGGCCTCTTCGCCTGGGGGACTTCGAAGTGGGACAAGATGGGTCCGTGGAACATCGGCGAGGGCATGTACAAGCTGTTCTCGGTGCTCACCATCCTGGCGATGATCCTGATCTTCGTTCTCGGCGTGCAGCCGCCGAACGGCCCGGCACTCTACGTGACCGTCGGCTTCCTGGTGCTGACCGCGATCGTATGGTTCGGCTTCGAAAGCCGCCGCTTCAAGGGCCCGCCGATCGGCGAGGAAGTTGCGCGCCGCCAGGCCGAGATCGCGGCTGCCGAAAAGGCTGTCGGCGAAGGCTGACATATTCTTCCAAGAAAGCGGGGCCGCGTCCGGCGGCCCTGCATTGCGGTTGACCGACATTAGACTGCGCAGTCCGGCGCGGCATTGCCGCGCGGAGCATGCCGTTTCGTTGGCCCGATTTCAGTTTAAATTTATGGGGAGGTCCATATGAGCATCTATACTCTCGACGATCTGAAGCAGGACGTTGCCGACGGACGCATCGATACCGTGCTGGCATGCCAGGTCGACATGCAGGGGCGGCTTATGGGCAAGCGTTTCCAGGCCGAATACTTCGTCGAAAGCGCCTGGAAGGAAACACACAGCTGCAACTATCTCGTCGCCACCGACATGGAGATGGAGACCGTCTCCGGCTACAAGGCGACCAGCTGGGAAAAGGGCTACGGCGACTACACCATGAAGCCGGATCTCTCGACGCTGAGGCGCATTCCGTGGCTTGAGGGGACAGCCCTTGTGCTCTGCGACCTGCTCGACCACCACACCCACGAGGAAGTGCCGCATTCGCCGCGCGCGATCCTGAAGAAGCAGGTCAAGCGGCTGGAAGACATGGGCATGAAGGCCTTCATGGCCTCGGAGCTCGAGTTCTTCCTGTTCGACCAGACCTACGAATCCGCGCAGGCATCCGGCTATCGCAACCTCAAGCTCGCCAGCGCCTATAACGAGGATTACCACATCTTCCAGACCACCAAGGAGGAAGAGGTGATGCGGGCGATCCGCACCGGGCTGCAGGGCGCCGGCATTCCCGTCGAGAACTCCAAGGGCGAGGCTTCGGCGGGCCAGGAGGAGATCAACGTGCGCTACGCCGATGCGCTCGCCATGGCCGATCGTCACTCGATCATCAAGAACGGCTGCAAGGAAATCGCCTGGTCCAAGGGCAAGGCGATCACCTTCCTCGCCAAGTGGCACTACAATGCCGCCGGCAGCTCCTCGCATATCCACCAGTCGCTGTGGAGCGCCGATGGCAAGACGCCGCTGTTTGCCGACGACAAGGGTAAGTACGGGATGTCCAGCCTGATGGAAAACTACATTGCCGGCCTGCTCGCGCATGCCAGCGAGATCACCTATTTCCTGGCGCCCTACATCAACTCCTACAAGCGCTTCATGGCCGGCACATTCGCGCCGACCAAGGCGATCTGGAGCAAGGACAACCGCACGGCCGGCTATCGCCTCTGCGGTGACGGCACCAAGGCGATCCGCATCGAATGCCGCGTCGGCGGCTCCGACCTCAATCCGTACCTCGCCTTCGCCGCTCTGCTGGCCGCCGGGATCGACGGGATCGAGAACAAGATGGAGCTGGAAGCGCCCTTCGTCGGCGACGCCTATGGCGCGCGCAAGGTCCGCGAAATTCCGCGCACGCTCAGGGCCGCGACCACGGCGATGACAAAGTCCAAGATGCTGCGCAATGCTTTCGGCGAGGACGTCATCGACCACTACACCCGGGCGGCGGAGTGGGAGCAAGAGGAGTATGACCGCAGGATCACGGACTGGGAGGTGGCGCGCGGATTCGAGCGAGCATGAGATAATCGCAACACTCGCTCTGATTGTTGCGTTGGTCGCATTGTGCTAATGTGCTCCGGCGTTTCCAGAGGAGATCGACATGGGTGTGATCGACAGCGCATGGTTCTACGAAAAGCTTTCACAGCGCGACGCTTCGCTTCGAGACATGGCCCGGTTCATGGGGCTTGATCCGAGCGCCGTGTCGCGCATGTTGAGCGGCGAGCGGAAGATGAGCGCCGACGAGCAGGACCAGATCGCGGATTATCTTGGCCTTCCGTTGGAGGAGGTGGCAGCGCATCGACGTGGCGATGCCGCCGGTTTCGCGGAGAAGAAGCAGGCGGGCTATGAGGGCGGCGGCACCGCACCGGTTTTGCCCGACGAGCCGCCCGTCAAGATGTTTACGGAGGACGACGTCATCTACAAGGATGGCAAGCGCTGGATGGAGCTGGAGGATGGAACGCTGATCGAGGTGCACCCGGCCTGGGGATGCATGAAGGGGACGCTGACCATTATGCCGGGGGTTGATCTGACCGCGCCCGCCGATCCGGATTGGGGTAAAGTCTACGACGATGACTGACCGCTTCCTCCTCGATACCTGCACGGTTCTCTGGCTTGTCGAGGGAGCGCCACTCAGCAGAGATGCGAACGTTGCGCTTAGTAGTGGACGTGAAAAGCGTGGTCTGTTTGTTTCGTCTATGTCGGCGTGGGAGATTGGGATTTTGATCAGCAAGGGGCGGCTGCCAACGACGAAGGATGCGATGTCCTGGTTTGAAGACGCTATGGAACTGATCGGAGCGCAGACCGCTGATGTTTCTCTGCAGGCGCTTGTCGCGTCGTCTTTTCTGCCGCAGCCCGTTCACAACGATCCCGCAGACCGCATCCTGATCGCCACGGCGCGGGAGAACGACCTGACCATCATCACGCGCGACCGCGCGATCCTTTCCTATGGCGTCGCGGGGCATGTCCGCACGATGGCCTGTTAATGACTGGAGTTTGGAAATGACTGTAATTCAATGCATATCGCCGATCGACGGATCGGTTTACGCCGAGCGTCCGGCGCTGCCGCTGGAGGCGGCGAAGGAGGTCGTGGCGCGGGCGCGCAAGGCGCAGAAGGCCTGGGCGCGGCGGCCGCTGGAAGATCGCGTCCAGCTGGTGCTGAAGGGTGCTGCGCGGCTGAACGAGATGTCCGACGTCGTCGTGCCCGAGCTTGCCTGGCAGATGGGTCGGCCGATCCGCTATGGCGGCGAGTACAAGGGCTTCAACGAGCGCTCCAACTACGTGGCCTCGATCGCCGCCGATGCGCTGGCGCCGCTGGTCGTGGAAGAAAGCGACAAGTTCGCGCGCCGCATCGAGCGCGAAGCGCATGGCGTCGTCTTCGTCGTGGCGCCGTGGAATTACCCCTACATGACGGCGATCAACACGATCGCGCCGGCTCTGATGGCGGGCAATACGGTTGTGCTGAAGCACGCCTCGCAGACGCTTCTCGTCGGCGAGCGGCTGGTGCAGGCCTTCGTCGAGGCCGGCGTTCCCGAGGATGTCTTCCAGAACGTAGTTCTCGACCACGAGACGACATCGGCGCTGATCGCGGCCGGAAGCTTCAATTTCGTGAACTTCACCGGTTCTGTCGAAGGCGGGCGCTCGATGGAGCGGGCGGCGGCAGGCACGTTTACCGGCCTTGGCCTCGAGCTCGGCGGCAAGGACCCGGGCTACGTCATGGAAGACGCCGATCTCGATGCGGCGGTCGATACGCTGATGGATGGCGCGACGTATAACTCGGGGCAGTGCTGCTGCGGGATCGAGCGCATCTATGTGCATGAATCGCTTTATGACAGCTTCGTCGAGAAGTCGGTCGCATGGGTCTCGAACTACAAGCTCGGCAATCCGCTCGATCCGGAAACGTCGCTCGGCCCGATGGCGAACAAGCGTTTCGCCAAGGTCGTGCGCGAGCAGATCGCCGATGCGGTCGGGAAGGGCGCCAAGGCCCTGGTCGATCCGAAGCTGTTCCCTCAGGATGACGGCGGTGCCTATCTCGCACCGCAGATCCTCGTCAATGTCGATCACTCGATGGCCTTCATGCGCGAGGAGACCTTCGGTCCCGCTGTCGGCATCATGAAGGTGAAGAGCGACGACGAGGCGCTGGCGCTCATGAACGACAGCCAGTACGGCCTGACGGCCTCGCTCTGGACCAAGGATGCCGAGCGGGCAGGGCGGCTTGGTCGCGAGATCGAAACCGGCACCGTGTTCATGAACCGCGCCGATTATCTCGATCCGGCACTGTGCTGGACCGGCGTCAAGGAAACCGGCCGTGGCGGCTCGCTGTCGATCATCGGTTTCCAGAACCTGACGCGTCCGAAATCCTACCATCTGAAGAAAGTGACAGCATGAGCGCGCATATCACAGCCAACTGGAGCTACCCGACTTCATTCAAGCTCGGCCGCGGCCGGATCAAGGAACTGGCGGACGCCGCCAAGAGCCTCGGCATGAAGAGGCCGCTCCTGATCACCGATCGCGGCCTGGCGTCGATGGCGATCACATCAAACGCGCTCGACATTCTCGAAGCGGCCGGGCTTGGCCGGGCGATCTTCGCCGATGTCGATCCGAACCCGAACGAGAAGAACCTTGCGGCCGGCGTCAAGGCGTTCAAGGATGGCGGCCATGACGGCGTCATCGCCTTCGGCGGCGGCTCGGGCCTCGATCTCGGCAAGTGCGTGGCCTTCATGGCCGGCCAGACGCGTCCCGTGTGGGACTTCGAGGATATCGGCGACTGGTGGACGCGCGCTTCGGTCGAAGGCATCGCGCCGATCGTGGCCGTGCCGACGACGGCGGGCACCGGCTCGGAAGTCGGCCGCGCCAGCGTCATCACCAATTCCGAAACGCATGTGAAGAAGATCATCTTCCATCCGAAGTTCCTGCCCGGCGTCGTCATCGCCGATCCGGAACTGACAGTCGGTATGCCGAAGATCATCACCGCCGGCACCGGCATGGATGCCTTCGCGCATTGCCTGGAAGCCTATTCCTCGCCCTTCTACCACCCGATGTCGGCGGGCATCGCGCTTGAAGGCATGCGGCTGGTCAAGGAGTTCCTGCCGCGCGCCTATAAGGAAGGTACGGATCTCGAAGCCCGCGCCAACATGATGTCGGCCGCTGCCATGGGTGCGGTCGCGTTCCAGAAGGGGCTCGGCGCCATCCATGCGCTGTCGCATCCTATCGGCGCCGTCTACAACACGCACCACGGCATGACCAATGCCGTTGTGATGCCGGCCGTGCTGCGCTTCAACCGCGCAGTCATCGAAGACAAGATCGCACGCGCTGCCGCCTATCTCGGCATCTCCGGCGGCTTCGACGGGTTTTACGATTACGTGCTGAAGCTGCGCTCCGAACTCGGCGTGCCCGAGAGCCTTTCGGCGATGGGAATCAAGCCGGATCGAATCGATGAACTCTCGGCGATGGCGATCGAAGACCCGAGCGCTGGCGGAAACCCTGTCGCGATGACGCTCGAGAACACAAAGGCGCTGTTCAAGGACTGCTTCTGATACAAAATGCGGACCTGAGATTTGGCCCGGAAAGCACTGCGCTTTCCGGGTCTTTTTTGGTGTGGCGCAGGACGTTCAGGCGAAGTGGCCACGGCTGCTGCAAGAAATGCGGACCGGAATTTCGGATGCCTTGTTTAGATATTGTTAACCATGTTTGGAAAGGATGCAGTAACCGCACGATGCATCCCGATGTGCGCAACAGAGCGATCCCGGCTCACGACATTTCCCCCCGAGGAACGAATATGGCAGTCATCACATTTGCAAATACCAAGGGCGGCGCCGGGAAGACCACCGCTGTTCTGTTGCTGGCCACCGAGCTTGCCCGCAAGGGCTACCGGGTCACCATTCTCGATGCCGATCCGCAGCACTGGATTTCGCGCTGGCACGAAATCTCCGGCCACGTGCCCAACGTCTCCGTGATCGATTTCGTGACCTCGGCATCGCTGCCGCAGCATATTTCCGAAAACAAGCACAACACCGACTATTTCATCATCGACCTGCCGGGCGCCCGCAATCCGATGCTGGCCACGGCGATCGGTCTCTCGGACCACGTTCTGATCCCGATCCAGGGCTGCGCCATGGATGCACGTGGTGGGGCACAGGTGCTGGAGCTGCTGCAGTATCTCGATGAGAAGGCCGGTATCCGCATCGGTCACTCCGTGGTGCTGACGCGCGTCAACTCGATGGTGACGACACGGGCGCTCGCGATCGTGAAGACGCTGCTCAACCAGCGGCAGGTGCCGGTGCTCGATACCGCGATCATCGAGCGTTCGGCCTTCCGCGATATCTTCGATTGCGGTGGCACGCTGCACACGCTCGATCCGGCCCGCGCCAGCAACCTCGACAAGGCGCGCGAGAACGCCCTCTGTTTCGCCGAGGAGATCATGCGCAAGTTGCCGGTGAGACTGCCTGCCGCGGCGCGCATGACCGGTCCGCTGATCCGTTCGGCTGCCTGATCACTCATTTTATGATTGAAAATGCGCCCCGGTCCGCTGGGGCGCATTTTCATTGATGCAAGATCGGTCTCCTCGTTTCGACGCGACCATGTATCTCTGCATCACTGCCTGTTTTTCCCTCAGGTGGGTATCACCCGAAAAGGGTAATTTTCGTTGTTTCCAGAAGCTTTACACTGGTAACCTCGCCTGCGATGCGGGTACTTGCCGGGGGAACAATGATCGTCGCTGAAGATACCTATGACAGTCTGGTCGACACCATCTACGGTGTCATTTTCGGCGAGGCCACCTGGGACATGTTTCTTGGTCGGTGGAACGAGATCGTTCCCGGCGGCAAGACCACGTTGTTCTACCACGACCCGATGCGGGCGGAGGGCGCGTCTCATATAGACAAGGGTTTCAGCGATGAATGGGTCGAAAGTTATTCTGATCATTTCGCGAGCATAAACCCCTGGGCGCCGGCCATGAGCGTGATGCCGATGTGGCGCGGCTTCCTGTCCGAGGAGTTGCTGCCGCGTGAGCAGTTCGTGAAGACAGAGTTCTACAACGACTTCTGGAAGCAATGCGGCGAGACCGCCATCGGCATGGCGCTGGTGAAGCGTGACGGCCGGATGTTCAATATCTCGAGTTCGATCGCAAACGGCGGACCGGAGGACAACAGGGTTTACGCCGATACCTTCACCCGGCTTGCGCCGCATCTGCACCGGGCGGTGCGCTATTTTGAGGCTGGAAAGGGCGAAAAAAGCGCCGATGAGCTCGGTGGTCGACTGTTCGACGCGATCGGCGTTGGCGTCCTATTGGTCGGGGACGGCGGCAAGCTGCTGTCGGCCAGCGCGGTCGGTGAGCAGGCGCTGACCGAGGGGCGGTCCGTGCGGCTCGATCTGCAGGGAAAGGTCTGGCTCGCCGATGCCGACGCCAATGCGTGCCTCGGTCGATTGCTGTCGCAATGGCGTGACGGCGAGCGGCAGCAGGTGCTTGATGTGAACGGCGTCAAGCTTACCCTCGTTCGTCTGCAGAAGAGTGCCCGCATTCAATTCTTCGATGCGCCGAGCATCGCGATCATCATCGAACCATCAGCCAAGCCCGTGGCGATGGATGTGCCGGGGCTTGGCGGCAAGTTCGGGCTGACCAGGGCAGAAATGAAGATCATGCAGGGGCTGCTGCATGGATCGTCGATCACCGATATCGCCATCGAGAGCAATCGGTCGCGCGAGACGATCCGCAGCCAGCTGAAGTCGGTATTTGCGAAAACGGGCGTCAATTCGCAGTCGGAATTGTTGCGGCTCGTCTATTTCAGCGAACGGGCGCGCCGCAACAACTAACGCTTTGGCAATAGCGTGTGATCAGTCGACGAACTCGACGGTGACGCCGGGCTTGACCATCTTGGCGAGCTCCGTGGCGTCCCAGTTGCTCAGGCGGATACAGCCGTGGCTCTGGGTGCGGCCGATCTTCGAGGGTTCGGGCGTGCCGTGAATGCCGTAGGTGGGCTTCGACAGCGCCATCCACACGGTGCCGACAGGGCCGTTCGGGCCCGGCGGTATGTTGAGGATCTTGTCGTTGGCGCCCTGCTGGAAGTTGATCTTCGGATTGTAGGTATAGCCCGGATTGAAGGCGACGCGCTCGACCGTCACCGTGCCCGAAGGCGAGGGCGTGTCGGTGGAGCCGATCGAGGCCGGGTAGGCGGAGATCAGGTTGCCGGAGGCGTCATAGGCGAAAACCTGCTTCTTGCCCTTGTCGGCGATGATGCGGGCCACACTGCCGGTCTTGACCTCACCGGGATTGACCACCTTGATGATGGTGCCGGGGACGGTGAAGTCGGCGCCTGCGTTCAGCTCCTTCAGGAAGCCTTCGTCCATGTGGAAGCGTTCGGCCAGAGCCTCCGTGACGGAGGTGAAGGCAAGCGAGGTCATCTGCGACTTGTGCGCATAATCCTCGGGGATTTCGGCCACGTAAGGGCCGGCCGCGTCTGCGGGCGTGATGGTGTAGCTGACGACAGGCAGGCCGCCGGACATGCGCAACTGCTCAAGGATCGCGTCGGTATTGTTCGGATCGAGCGTTTCGCCGGTCATCTGCTCGTAGGCGTAGACGGCCTTGGTGACGTTGGCGCCCATGTGGCCATCGATGGCGCCAGGCGAAACGCCAGCGCGGTCGAGGAAGACCTGCAGGGCGACGATCTCGGATTTCGACTTGTTCTTCAGCGTGATGACGGGATCGGCCGGACGGGTCGGCTGGGTGACCTGCGGCTGCTGCTGGTCAGGATCGATCGATGCGTAGTCGCCGTCATTCTGCGGATAGGGCTGATCCAGCTGCTGGCGATCAATCGATGCCTCGCGCGGGATGGCGCCCGTGACCGCACCGCGCTCGGAATAGCGCGTGTCGCCGTACTGGTCTTCGCTGTAATAGGGGTCGTTGTTGTAGACATCGCGGCCGTAGACCTGGCGCGAGGGCGGCGGCGGATAGTAGCCGCGCGAACGCGCTTCGGTGGCGATGATGTTGCCGTAGCCGTCGACCAGCACGCGGTTGCCGGCGCGATCGCGGGTGTAGCCGCTGCCTTGAGGCATGTAATCGAGGATCTCGCCGTTCGGTGTGACGAAGACGACGCTGCCCTGGCGGCGATATTGTTGCGCGGACGCATCCTGAACCGCAGCCGACATGGCCAGCACGATAACGGTCCCAGATAATGCCGATTTCAGAAAGCGATTCACGTCTTCGTATCCTTCAGTGACTTGGCGACACACACCCGCGAATTTTGACGCTAGTGTGGAATTTATGAAATCGTGCTGAACAAAAAATGAAAAAACCAATAAATTTCCCTTTACTCATAAACATTTGAGAGGGCCAGCTGGTTCCAATCAAAATCTCGTTGGCGGTGGCGACACCTTGGATTGACGAAACAGCGGGTGCCGCCTAACCCTACGGAAGTTCATTTTGAGGGGGAGACGGGATCATGATGGAATTCGCCGCAGCGACCGGGCCAAAGCTGATGCTGGACGAGACATCGCTGATGGATATCGGCGGCTGCGTGATTGAAGGCATCGATATCGCGCCGAAGGAGGCCGTTCCCGATGACGGAGATGCGCGCATTTCGCATTCGGTGCAAGGGTTCCTGTTTACCTGCGGGCCAGACCACATCCGCCATCGCGAACCGATCCCCGGCCGTTCCGACGGCAAGGTCTTTCCGCTGCACGGTTCGGCCGCTGGCCATGCCGCCAAGGTGCTCTGGACGAAGTTCGAAAACGGCAATGCGGAATGCCGCGCCGATATCGACATCGTGACCGTCGAAGGGCTGCCTGCCCGGATCGAGCGCCACTGGTTTATCGACGGCAAGACCGGCGAGGCGCATCTGAAGGACAAGGTGATCAACACCAGCGACCAGACCGTGCCGACGTTCCTGATGTATCATATGAACATCGGCGGCAAATGGTTCGACGAGGGCACGCGGCTCGAAGGCGCAATGCTTGAGGGCGGCGGCTTCCCCTGGCGTTTCGGCAAGGATGGCGGCGATATCTTCTGCGTGGAAGCGCCGGCGACGCGCGATGGCCTGGCGGAAGTGCGGCTTGGGCCGATGGCCTCAATCGGCGGCAAAACGCTGCGGGTGCGGGTGAAGGCCGATACGCTGCCGCATCTGCAGGTCTGGCGCAACCAGACGGCGCCGGCCGATGTGCTCGGCATCGAGCCGGTCTCGCATCGCTGGGTGCCGCGCGCGGAGCTTCAGGAAGCCGGTGAATTCAACATGCTCAAGCCCGGCGAAAGCCGCGAGTACGGGCTCAGCTTTGCTTTCGTCTAAGTGGCGGTTTTCACAGTGATCCGCGGTTGACGGCTTTGATCGGGCGGCGTAGTCATTCAGCCCATAATTTCAGGAGTATTTGCGATGGACATCCGCCAGATCGACGACGAATATTCGGTTTCCGGCCAGATCACGGTCGATGAGCTCGACGAGATCAAGGCCATGGGCTTCAAGTCCATCGTCTGCCATCGTCCGGACCAGGAAAGCATGGACCAGACCCCGTTCGCCGATATCGCGGCGCGGGCCAAGGAGCTGGGCCTCGAGATCGCTCACGTTCCCGTCGGCCCGATGGGCGTGACGGAAGAGGCTGTCGCCGGCATGGTCGACGCGCTCGACGAATTCCCGCGCCCGATGCTCGGCTACTGCCGCTCCGGCGCCCGCTCGACGGCGATCTATCAGACCCATCACATCCGCACCTGATCCAAGGCGCGGGCTGTAAAGTCCGGCGCTGCGCTTGAGGTGCGGCGCCTCTTTCATTTCATGACAAGGAGAATACCATGAGCATCAAGCGTATCGACGCCGGCGCCCGCATGAGCGGCGCGGTCATCCACGGCAACACCGTTTACCTCGCCGGCCAGGTTGGCGAAGGCGCAACCGTGACCGACCAGTGCAAGGACGCGCTCGGTGAAGTCGATCGCCTGCTGGCCGCTGCCGGCTCCGACAAGTCGAAGATCCTGCAGACGCTGATCTACCTCTCCGACATCTCGGACTTCGCCGAAATGAACGCTGCCTGGGAAGCCTGGGTCGACCCGGCCAACACGCCGGCTCGCGCCACCAGCGAAGCCAAGCTGGCCGCTCCGAAGTACAAGGTCGAGTTCATCGTTACGGCTGCGATCTAAGATCGTTTCCGTTGCGGTTTGAGAGCCGGTGAGCATGTGAACTGCCCCGGACGCTGGATATCTCCAGCGCCGGGGACAGCTCACGGTCTCACCGGCTTTTTGTTTGCGCGATTTCCGAGAGCGTGCGCGTCGGGGTGATCGCCTCCGGATCGAGCTTGATGTCGATGATAGCGGGCAGGCCGCTTTCGCGGGCGCGTTCGAAGGCGAGGGCGAAGTCCTCGGTCCTTTCCACCGTCTCGCCATGGCCGCCATAGGCGCGGGCAAGTGCTGCGAAATCGGGATTGGTGAGGCCGGTGCCGCTGACGCGGCCGGGATATTCGCGCTCCTGATGCATGCGGATCGTGCCGTACATGCCGTTGTTGATCAGAAGGGTGATGAACGGCAGCTTGTAGCGGATGGCGGTGGCGAATTCCTGGCCGTGCATGAGAAAGCAGCCGTCGCCGGCAAAGCAGATCACCTCGCGATCCGGAAACAGCGCCTTGGCGGCCACGGCTGAGGGGACGCTGTAGCCCATGGAGCCCGAGGTCGGGGCCGCCTGCGTGTTGAACTGGCGAAAGCGGTGGTAGCGGTGCTGCCATGTCGAATAGTTGCCGGCGCCGTTGGTGAAGATGGCGTCGGGCCGCGTGTTCTCTTCGATCCATGCCATGATCGGGCCCATATGGACGTCGCCGGGTCCCGTTTGCGGCGGCGTCGACCAGGCGAGATAGGCTTGATGCATGCGCTCGGTGCGATCCGCCCATCGCGCTTGCGTGGGTGCCTCGAGATCGGCAAGGGCTGCGACGAAGTCCTGCGGGCTGGCTGATATGGCGAGATCCGGGCGATAGATACGGCCGAGCTCGGACGGGTCTGGATGGATGTGGACGAGTTGTTGCTGCGGGTAGGGGATATCGATCAGCGTATAGCCCGAGGACGGCATTTCCGACATGCGGCAGCCGAGCAGGATCAGCAGATCGCTCTCCTTGATCTCCCGCGCCAGCTCCGGATTGATGCCGACGCCGATATCGCCGGCATAGCCAGGATGCAGATGATCGAACAGCATTTGCCGGCGGAAGGAGCAGCCGACCGGCAAGCTGAAGCGCCCGGCGAAGGTCTTGAAGTCGGCCACCGCATCGGCATCCCAGCGCGAGCCGCCGAGGATCACCATCGGGCGCTCGGCCTTCAGTAGGCGCAGATAGAAGTCGTCGACTTGGCTGCGGCCCGGATGAGCTTCGACGCGCGAGTAGCGCTTGGCGCGGGGCGCCTCGACCATGTCGCGCAGCATGTCCTCGGGCAGTGACAGGACGACAGGGCCGGGGCGGCCGGAGGTGGCGAGCGCGAAGGCGCGGGTGACGAATTCGGGGATGCGGGCCGCGTCGTCGATCTCGCCGACCCACTTGGCGTATTCGGTCAGCGCGCGGCGGAACTCGACTTCCTGGAAGGCTTCGCGCTCGCGGGCATCGCGCTGGACCTGGCCGATGAAGAGGATCATCGGGATCGAATCCTGCTTTGCGATGTGCAGTCCCGCGGTCGCGTTGGTGGCGCCGGGGCCACGGGTGACCATGCAGATGCCGGGCTCGCCGGTGAGCCGGCCCCAGGTGTCGGCCATCATCGCGGCGCCGCCCTCCTGGCGGCAGACGATGACCTCGATGTCGCTGTCATGGAGCGCGTCGAGGACGGCGAGGAAACTCTCGCCGGGAACGCAGGAGAGGCGTTTCACCCCATTTGCCTTCAATGCCTCGACGATCAGTTCTCCGCCTGTCCGTTTCATTTGTTCCCCTCCCATTGGATGAGTTCCGCAAGCACCCCCTCCTGGTGCTCTCCCAGTCTCGGACTGGGCCTTTCATAGCTGAGCGGCGTCCGCGACAGGACGACGGGCGTCCTGACACCGGGAATGACGGTGCCGGCGCTATCCTCAAGATCGATGCGCAGGCCGCGCGCGACGATCTGCGGATCGTTGAACATGTCCTCGATGGTGTTGATCGCGCCTGACGGCACGGCGTTCGCCTCGCAGGCGGAAAGAAGATCGGCCTTTGCCCATTTCAGCGTTTCGGTCGAGACCAGCCGTCTCACCTCGTCGCGATTGGCGACGCGGGCCTTGTTGGTGGCGAAGCGTTCGTCGTCGGCGATGCCTGGAAGATCCAGGATGGCGCAGAGTCGGCGGAACTGGCCGTCATTGCCGATGGCGAGGATGAGGTAGCCGTCAGCGGTGGGGACGACCTCGTAGGGTGAGATGTTGGGATGGGCGTTGCCGAGGCGTGTCGGCGGGCGGCCGGATATGAGGTAGTTCATGTTCTGGTTCGCAAGCACCGCCGACTGGACATCGAGCAACGCCATGTCGACCAGCTGGCCTTCGCCCGTCTTCAGCGCGTGGATGAGGGCCGCCTCGATCGCCGAGACCGCGTAGATGCCGGTGAAGATATCGGCGATGGCGACGCCCGCCTTCATCGGCTGTCCATCGGGCTCGCCGGTGATCGACATGAAGCCCGACATGCCCTGGACGATGTAATCGTAGCCGGCAAGGCCTGCATAGGGGCCTGTCTGGCCGAAGCCGGTGATCGAGCAATAGACGAGCTTGGGATTGATCTTGCGCAGGCTCTCGTAATCCAGCCCGTATTTGACGAGGCCGCCGAGCTTGAAATTCTCGATGACGACATCGGCCGTTGCGACCAGCCGGCGGACCAGCGCCTGGCCTTCCTCGCTGCGCAGATCGGCCACAATGGATCGCTTGCCGCGATTGGCGGCGTGGTAATAGGCGGCCGAGAGGTTCTCGCCATCGGCACTCTCGACGAAGGGGGGACCCCAGTGCCTCGTATCATCTCCGCCATCGGGGTTTTCGACTTTGATCACATCGGCGCCGAGATCGGCCAGCATCTGGCCGGCCCAGGGGCCGGCAAGCACACGCGCGAGCTCGATGACACGAATGCCTGTGAGCGGCGCTTTGTTAGGCTGGGTCTGCGTCATGTTCCTCCCACGATCAGATCAGGGTGCCCGCGTCTCCTCAGATGTATCGGATACGGGCTTCGATGCAAAGCGCCGCTCGCGCCAGATGATGTAGAAGCCGGAGCCCATGATGATCGATATGCCGAGCCATTTCAGCGCATCCGGGAAGTCGCCGAACACAAGCCAGGCGAAGGCCGTGGCCGAGACGATCTCGAAATATTGCAGTGGGGCCAGCGTCGAGGCCGGCGCCGAGCGATAGGCATAGACGCCGAAGATGCCGGCGATCGCGGCTGTGACGCCGACGCCGAGAAGATAGAGCCAGGCGCGGGTGTCGGGGATGACGGGGTCGAGTATATCGGAGCCGCTGCCATGGCCGAGATAGAGCAGGACGGCGCAGATGAGCAGGCCCCAGAGGCTCATGTGGAACTGCATGACCCACGGGTCTTCGCGCTGCGCCAGCGCCCGGTTCATCATCGCGGAAATGGCGATGCAGACCGCGCAGACGACGGGCAGAAGTGCGACATAACCGACCTCCTGGAAGCTCGGCTGGATGATGAGGATCGCGCCGAAAAAGCCGACGCCGCAGGCCGTATATCTGCGCCAGCCGATCTTTTCCTTGAGGAAGATGCTGCTCAGGATCGTCAGGATGATCGGCTCGACGAAGAAGATGGCGATGGCATCGGCGACCGCCATGTATTTCAGCGCGGTGACGAAGGAGATCATCGAGACGGTGATGATGGCACCGCGGATGGCGTGGAAGAAGCTCTGCTTCCAGGTGATGTCGGTGAGGTTTCCGCGCCAGAGGACGATGGGCAGCATGCAGAGCGCCTGCAGGCCGAAGCGCGCCGCGGTGATCTGGCCGGACGGGACCGTGCTGATGGCAAGCTTGGAAAAGATGTCGATGATGGGCGACAGCAGCACCGAAATGAACATCAGGATCAGCCCCATCATCACTTCCGATGGGGTGTTGCTGGTGCCGGGTGCCGCGTTGCTGCTCATGACGGAATTCTCTGATTGGGGTAGGGGACCGGGATCAGCCGTTCACCGGCCGAGAGCTTGCCTGATCGCACCAATCGGCGAATGCCGATATGGCGGCGTCGGCGCCGATCTCGTTCAAGGTCTCGTGGCGCATGTCCTGATATATCTCAGTGCTAATACGGGAGAAGCCATGGGTTTTCAAATGGTTTGACAGCCAGAGAATGGCTTTTCCATTCTCCGTCGCCGGATCCTGGCCGCCGCCGACCAGATGGATCGGCGTCTCGGTCGGCAGGCGGGCGAGATGTTCTTTTTGCGGCGCCCGGAACGTCAGTTCGAAGAGGTCGAGCCAGAGCGAGACGGAGGCGCCGAAGCCGCAGAGCGGATCGGCCACATACTTGTCGACCTCTTCGGGGTCGCGCGACAGCCAGTCGAAATCCGTGCGGCGGTTGGCGACCGATTTCGCCCAGGTGCCGAAGGTCAGCTTCGGCAGCAGGTCGCTCGGGACATCGGAGCCTTTGAGCGCCCGCTCGATCAAGAGGATCGCCTGCGCGGCGCGGCCGGCGAGGCCGGGGTTGAAGTTCGAATTCCAGACGGCGACGGCGTCGAATTTTCGCGGGTAGGTGACGGCCGCGTTGAGGGCGATCAGCCCGCCCATGGAGTGGCCGAAAAGAATGATCGGCAGGCCCGGATGCTCGGTCGCGGCTTCGTCGCGCATCGCCTCGATATCGTCGACGACGTAGCTCGCGCCATTACGCCTTGCGAAGCGACCGATCGGCGCGTCCGGCGCGGTGGTCTCGCCGTGGCCGCGATGGTCGTGGGCGTAGACGTGGTAGCCGCGTGCAGCCATTATCTCCGCGAAGTGCTGGTAGCGTTTCGAGTGCTCGGCCAAGCCGTGGCTGATCAGCAAAATGCCGCGCTCAGTGCCTTCGGGCTGCTGATAGTGATAGGCGAGGGACGCGCCCGCATGGTCGAGGCGCCGGGTATCTGCAAACATGATTTCCTCCGTGGCGGGAGAAGACCAGAACATCCGCCAAATGCAACAGGCAGGGCGGGTTGTGCCGGAGATTTTCGCTTGCCTCGTTTTGCCGCTTGCCCGCTGATGCGTCGTGTGCTTTGATGTTCATGAATTGTTCCTTCATGGGGATGGGTATGGGCAATCTCGGTTTTCGCGTCATCGCATTGTTCCTATTGTCGATCATGGCCGTCCCGGCCTTGGCGCAGGAGGGCGGCGGGCGCACGCGCTTCATTCTCGCGGCCAGCTGGCAACCGGCCTTCTGCCAGACCAACCAGCGCAAGGCCGAATGCGCCAGCCAGGGCAGCGACCGCTACGACGCCAAGAACTTCTCGCTGCACGGGCTTTGGCCGATGCGCAAGGATTATTGCGGCGTTTCCGACGCCGATCGCTCCGCCGACAAGGATGGCGACTGGAGGGACCTGCCGGACGTAAAGCTCTCGGCCGAGACGAAGGCATCGCTCGATAAGGTCATGCCCGGCACGCAATCGGCGCTTGAGCGGCATGAATGGACCAAGCACGGCACCTGCACCGGCATGAGCGCCGACGCCTATTTCGGGGATGCCGTGCGGCTGATCGAAGATCTGAACGGATCCGCCGTCCAGGAACTATTCGCCGCCAATATCGGCAAGTCACTGACTGGAGATGCGATCAAGGCGGCCTTCGACAAGAGCTTCGGCCCCGGCGCCGGCGACCGGGTAAAGATGAGCTGCCGCCGCGCCGGCAACAACCGCGTCATCAGCGAATTGACGATCGGGCTTTCAGCGGATGCGACGGATGGGAAGGGCAGGGATCTCGGCGATCTTATCCAGGGCGCGGGGCGGACATCCTTCGGCTGCAACGAGGGGATCGTCGACGCGGCGGGATTTTGAGGTCGTAGGATAATCTCAATTTTTGACGTCTATCGTCTCTGGCTGGTGGTGACCAATAGCATGAGTGGCGACTGATGTCCGAGATGGTGGCATGTGAAAGCGATCAGACTGCTGCAGGCGAGATGCCGTTATGGCGCATGTTCCTGATCGTTTACGCGACCGCCCTGGCAATGGTGCTGTTCGATCTCGTTGATGGGATAAGGTTCGTCAGCGATATCGACGATCAGTTGCGCGAACTCCAGATCCGGCACCTGATGTCCCCGCAGGGGCACTGGTTCGATCTGTCGCTTCCCTTCATCTCGATGCCGGCGACTTACGTGTCGCCATGGTCACGGCTGGTCGATCTCCCTTATGTCGCAATCGCCTGGTTGCTGCAGCCTTTCATGCCGACCGCGCAGACGCTCTCCGTTGCCTTCCAGGTCTGGCCGCCGATGTTGCTCTCGCTCTGCTGCCTGCTGGTCGCAACGACTGCACGGCGCCTGCTTGCGGGGTTCTCGCTGACGGAAACGACGCTCACGCTGTCGTTGATGCTCGCCACCGTTCTCATGAGCATGGGCGTGCTGGAGTTCACGCCGGGGCGCATCGATCACCATAACGTCCAGATCGTCGCTCTCATGATGATCATCGCGGGGCTGGTGCGATGGGATCGGGCAGGGGGGCTGATGATCGGTGCGGGTGCCGCGATCTCGACGGTGATCGGTCTCGAGTGTCTTCCGCTCGTCGTGATCGCCTATGCCGGGCTCGTTGTCTGCTACATCGGAAATGTCGCCGGGGTGCGCACCGTCCTTGTCGCCGCATCCGTCTCGATGGTGATCGTCACGCTTGTGTCCGCCATGGCGTTCCTCGGCCCCGCCGCTGCCGTTTCGACGCAATGCGACGCCTTCTCCGCCCCTTACATTTTCCTGCTGTCGGCATTCTCCATGGTTCTCGGTGCGGGGGTGGCGATCCAGAGTGACCGCGCGGGGCCTTTCATGCGGCTCCTTGCCCTGGCAATTCCGGCCGTCGCCGTTCTGGTCGTCGCCGCCTACCTTTTTCCATCCTGCATTTCTGGGCCCTACGGCATCATCGACCCGGTGTCGCGGGAGCTGTGGTTCGACCGGGTATGGCAGGAAAAAAGCATCCGGTATTTCTACGAGAACGGTCAATATGATCTGTTGCTGCTCCTGGCATTGACGGCTGCCGTCGGCGCTTATGTCGGTCCGCTGGTGCTGTTCAAAATGCGGGAGCGGTCATTCGGACCAGCAATCGCCTATCTCATGGCGTTGGGCGCCCTCGTTCTCACCTTATTCGTGACGCGCAACATTCGCTTTCCGATCGCGCTGATGCCTGTGTTCCTTCCCGCCGTCATCGCGACGATGACAATGAAATCGCCGGCCTTCGACAAAATGTACCGGCTTTCCGCGATTGCCGCTGCTGCGGTTGCCGCCGCGCTTTGTGTCTTCTTCGTGCTGGTGCCGTCGGTTCAGCATAAATTCGACGAGGTCGACTATATGGTGGCGAGCGAGTGCGAGCGGCAGGATTTCTCCGTGCTTCAAACCGTCCCGCCGGGCCGCGTCGCCGCGCCGCAAGGGATCGCCATGCCTCTGATCCTTGCGGCGCCATCGGGCTTTTCGGTCGCCGCCATGCCGTTCCATCGTGCCTCGCCCGGAATGAAGCGGATCTTCCAGGCGTTCATGACCTCGGACCCGCAGCTGCGCCGCGAAGCGCTGGCGCCTTTCGACTATGTCGCCGTCTGCCGCTTTCCTCTCGAAGCCGATCCGAAGCAGGCGCCGCTTTATGCCGCATTGGCGCGTGGGGATGGCTGGCCGGGGCTGGAGCGGGTCAATCCGCCCACACGCAGCGATTTCCAGCTTTTCCGGATCGATCACGCCGCCTTGCAATAGAGCGGGCTGACTTTCAGGCGCAAACTGCGGGTGATCGGCGACAAAGCGGGTGGATTTTGCCGCTGGCGCGTTGCCCCCGGGCGCCAATTCGCCTACATAGCGGCAAACCAATTTCCCCCGGAGCAGAATTACCGATGGCACGTCAGTTCATCTACCACATGTCGGGACTGAACAAGTCCTACGGCGCCAAGAAGATCCTCGAAAACGTCAACCTGTCGTTCTACCCGGATGCCAAGATCGGTATCCTCGGCCCGAACGGCGCCGGTAAGTCGACCGTGCTGCGCATTATCGCCGGCCAGGACAAGGAATTCACCGGGGAAGCCTGGCTCGCCGAAGGTGCGACCGTCGGCTACCTCGAGCAGGAACCGCATCTCGATCCGGCCAAGAACGCCTTCGAAAACGTCATGGAAGGCGTGGCCGACAAGCAGGCCGTGCTCGACCGCTACAACGAACTGATGATGAACTATTCCGACGAGACCGCCGACGAAGGCGCCAAGCTCCAGGACATCATCGACAGCCAGAACCTCTGGGACCTCGAACAGCAGGTCGAGATGGCGATGGAAGCGCTGCGCTGCCCGCCGAAGGATGCCGACGTCACGCTGCTTTCGGGTGGTGAGCGTCGCCGTATCGCGCTCTGCCGCCTGCTGCTCTCGCAGCCGGACCTGCTGCTCCTCGACGAACCGACCAACCACCTCGACGCCGAGACCATCGCCTGGCTTGAAAAGCACCTGCGCGACTATCCGGGCGCCGTGATGATGATTACCCACGATCGCTACTTCCTCGACAACGTCACGGGCTGGATTCTCGAGCTCGACCGCGGTCGCGGCATTCCTTACGAAGGCAACTACTCCGCTTACCTGCAGGCGAAGGCCAAGCGCATGCAGCAGGAAGCCCGCGAAGAAGCCGGCCGCCAGAAGGCGCTGTCGCGTGAACAGGAATGGATCGCTTCCAGCCCGAAGGCTCGTCAGGCGAAGTCGAAGGCTCGTATCAAGGCCTACGAACAGCTGGTCGATGCGGCTGAGAATATCCGCCCCGGCGACGCGCAGATCATCATCCCGGTCTCCGAGCGTCTCGGCCAGGTGGTTATCGAGCTCGAAGGCATCAACAAGGGCTTCGAAGGCCGCACGCTGATCAACGATCTCACGATCAAGCTGCCGCCTGGCGGTATCGTCGGCATCATCGGCCCGAACGGCGCCGGCAAGTCGACGCTGTTCAAGATGATCACCGGTCAGGAAAAGCCGGATGCCGGCTCGATCCGTATCGGTGATACCGTTCATCTCGGTTATGTCGACCAGAGCCGCGATGCGCTTGACGGCAACAAGACCGTCTGGGAAGAAATCTCGGGCGGCGCCGAAGTCATCAAGCTCGGCAAGTTCGACATGAACTCGCGCGCCTATTGCGGCGCCTTCAACTTCAAGGGCGGCGATCAGCAGCAGAAGGTCGGCAATCTCTCGGGTGGTCAGCGCAACCGCGTTCATCTCGCCAAGATGCTGAAGGCCGGCGGCAACGTTCTGCTGCTCGACGAACCGACCAACGACCTCGATACGGAAACGCTCGGTGCGCTGGAAAGCGCGCTCGAAGCCTTCGCCGGCTGCGCCATCATCATCAGCCACGATCGCATGTTCCTCGACCGCCTTGCGACGCATATCCTCGCCTTTGAAGGTGACGGCCATGTCGAATGGTTCGAAGGCAACTTCGAAGACTACGAAGAAGACAAGGTTCGCCGCCTCGGCCCCGACGCGCTGAACCCGGGCAGCCAGGCCTACAAGCGCCTGACGCGATAAGCCTTTGCTCAGAAGAGTGATTGGAGAAAAAGCCCCGGTTCGCCGGGGCTTTTTTGTGAGAGCCGATGTCGCGATTTGCGCAGGGAATTTCGTGAACCGATCGAAATCCCGCTTGCACGACCAAATCATTTCACATAAAGATATCTTTATATGTTGATTGGATCGGATATGGGTGAACCCGTCAGGCTAGGTTTGGATGCGTTGGTGGACGTGCTGCGGGCGGCGGGCGAGCCGACGCGCTTGCGTCTTCTGGCGCTGCTGGCCGCCGGCGATGTGACCGTGACCGATCTTACCGAAATTCTCGGCCAATCCCAACCGCGTATCTCGCGCCATCTCAAGCTGCTTGGCGAAGCCGATCTCATCGATCGCTATCAGGAGGGCGCCTGGGCCTATTTCCGGCTGCGGCAGGAGGGGAAGGCGGCGAGCTTCGTGCGCAATCTTCTGGCGCATGCCTCCGACAACGATCCTGTCATCCTGCGCGATGGCGAGCGGCTCGATGCCGTCAAGCGCCAGCGCTCGGAGCGGGCGCAGGCCTATTTCAGCCGCAACGCCGCCGAGTGGGACGAACTTCGCCGCCTTCACGCGGCCGACGAGGAGGTCGACGCCGCCGTGATCCGGCTGCTCGGCAGCCAGCCGATCGATTCGCTGCTCGATCTCGGAACCGGCACCGGCCGCATCCTGGAGCTTCTGTCGGGGCTCTATCGCCGCGCGATCGGCGTCGATGCCAGCCGCGACATGCTGAGCGTCGCCCGCGCCAATCTCGACCGTACAGGCATCACCAAGGCCTCGGTGCGCCATGCCGATATCCTGAACCTGCCTTTCGAGGCGCAGGATTTTGACCTGGTGACGATCCATCAGGTCCTGCACTTCTTCGACCAGCCGGAAATCGCCATCGGGGAAGCGGCGCGCATGCTGCGCCCGGGCGGACGGCTCGTCATCATCGATCTGGCGCCTCACACGCTGGAATATCTTCGTGACGACCACGCGCATGTGCGTCTCGGCTTCTCGCACCAGTCGATGACCGACTGGCTGCGCAAGGCGGGGCTCGATATCGAGCAGGTCGTCGATCTTCATCCGGGGCACGAGAGCGGGCAGGGACTTACGGTCACCATCTGGCTCGCGCGCGACCCCAGGCGCCTGATGGCCTCCGCCGAGAGCGATCACGCCGCACCCACATTTGCCGGGAGAGACTGACATGGCTTTGAACCAGGACGCGCGCAACAGGATCGGCATCTCGTTCGAGTTCTTTCCGCCGAAGTCGGAAGAGGCCGAGGGGCAGCTCTGGAAGACCGTCAGCGAGCTGCAGGACTGGAACCCTGACTTCGTGTCGGTGACCTATGGCGCCGGCGGTACGACCAAGGCGCCGACGCTGGCAACCGTGTCGCGCTTCATCAGCTCCACGCCGCTTGCCACGGCCTCGCACCTCACCTGCGTGGGCGCCACCAAGGAAGAGACGCACAGCGTCGTCGAGAGCTTCCGCAAGGCCGGTGTGAAGCACTTCGTGGCGCTGCGTGGCGATACGCCCGATGGCGTCGGCGCGCCCTACACGCCGCATCCGGGTGGCTACGCCAACGCCTCCGAGCTGGTCGCCGGCCTGCGCGAGCTTGGCGATTTCGAAATCTCGGTTTCGGCCTATCCGGAAAAGCATCCTGAAAGCCGCGATGTTGCCGCCGATATCGACATGCTGAAGCGCAAGGCCGATAACGGCGCCAACCGGGCGCTGACGCAGTTCTTCTTCGACAACGACAATTTCGAGCGCTACCTGGAGAAGGTGCGGGCGGCCGGGATCACCATTCCCGTCGTTCCCGGCATCATGCCGATCATGAACCTGACGCAGCTGAAGCGTTTCGCGGGTGCCTGCGGCACTGTCATTCCCGCGTTTCTCGATGAGCGCTTCGAGGGCTATGACGACAAGCCGGAAGAGCGCGCCAAGGTCGCGGCCGAAGTCGCTGCCGAGCAGATCGAGGATCTGGCCCGTCGCGGTATCTCGGATTTCCATCTCTATACGATGAACCGCTCGCCGCTGGTCTCGGCCGTTCTGACGAACCTCGGCTTCAAGCGCAACGCCGCCAAGAGCGCGGGTGCTGCCGCCTGATCAAGGCGACGTTTACAGTCTATCGAACAGAAAAAGCGCAGACCACGATGGCCTGCGCTTTTTCTGTTTCATGAACTCTGCGCTATCTAGGAGTTTCGGCATAGTCCGTTTGAAGCGGCATCCTGTGTCAGATGAAAAGCATCGACAGCACGAAAAGAAACGCCGCACCGATCAAAAGGACATTCAAGGATCGTGTCAGTCCCATGTCTGTCTCCTCGCGTTAACGAGCTGATAATATGTCGGGACTGTGGCAGTTGGAAAGCGCTTTTTTTGCTGCGATGCGGCGAAAATGTCACATCTCCCACTGGTGACAAAAGCTACTTCGCTGAATCTTCACGACAAAATCGGTCGGAAAAATATTCACACATTTTAACGGAGCGTAAAAAAGGGCGACCCGCCGTTTACGCCTGTGGCGGATTGCAGGCGCGGTGCAGGCCGCTGAAAACACTCGCGAAATCGGAAAACGAAAAAGCCGGGCGCTTGGCCCGGCTCTTGTCGTCGTTTTCGGCTCTCTCGCGGGCGCTCAGAGCGCGTTGAGGAGGGCAGGCGTTGCCCAGCCGTCGGCCGGCATGCCGAGGCGCTGCTGCTGCTTCTGGATGGCGACGCGGGTGCCGGAGCCGAGGATGCCGTCGATGGCGCCGACGTCGTGGCCCATCGTGTCGAGCTTGGTCTGCAGTTCCTTCATCTGGTCGTTGGTCAGGCCCTGCTCAGGCGTGCCCTTGAGATAGGGCTCGGCGCCGGAGAGGCGGGTCGCGAAATAGGCGGCCGAGGTCGTGTAGATGAAGGACTTGTTCCACTCGAGATAGATGCCGAAGTTCGGATAGGCGATGAAGGCCGGTCCGAGGCGGCCCTGCGGCAGGACGAGATCGCCGCGCAGCGTGCCGAAGCTGGTGTCGCCGTTGCGCGGCTTGACGCCGAGCGCGAACCATTCACCCGCCGTCATCGTGCCGCCGAGGCCCGACTTCTCGAAGGGCAGATCCTGCGGGATGGTGACTTCCTGCAGCCAGGGCTGGCCCTTCTGGAAGCCGAGGTGCTGGATGAACTTGGCGGCGGTCAGGATGGCATCAGGGCCGCTCTGCTTCAGGCGCACATGGCCATCGCCGTCGCCGTCCATGCCGTAGGCGATGATATCGCGCGGCAGCATCTGCACCTGGCCGATTTCGCCGGCCCAAGCGCCGGTGTTTGTTTCAGGGTCGAGGTCGCCGTGCTGGACCATCTCGATCAGCGCGATCAGCTGCGGGCGGAAGAGCTCCGGACGGCGGCAATCATGAGCGAGCGTCACGAGCGCGTTGCGGGTGTTGAAATCGCCCTGCACGGCACCGAAATCGGTCTCCATCGCCCAGAAGGCGGTGATGACGCCCGGGGGCACGCCGTATTCCTGTTCGGCGCGGGAAAAGACGTCGGCGAACTGCTTCATCTTCTGGCGACCGATGTCGAGGCGGGCCTGGCTGACGGTGCGCTGCGAGAATTCGAGGAAGGTCTGCTTGAACACGCCCTGGGCGCGGTCGCGGCTCAGCACCTTCGGGTCGATCGCAGCACCTGCAAGCGCCTTGTCGGCGGCCTCTGCCGAGGCACCGGCTGCAATCGCCTCGGCCTTGACGCCGGCGAGGAAGGTGGAGAGATCGCCGTCACATGCGACAGCCGGCGCGGCGGGGGCTGCCGCCGTCGCGGGCGCCTGACCGGCCGGTGCGGCCGGGGCCGGTGTTTGCGCTGCCGCGCCGGTCGCCAGACCAGCGGCAAGGAGGAGAGCGAGCGCAGAACGGCTTGCAGGCGTGCGGTGCATGGAGTGTATCCTCGTCATTGCTTGAATTGCTGTCGATGTCCCAAATGATTGTGACAGAAGCAAGAAAGAAAACGGGACGTTACTAAGAATTCCTATCCTTGGATACGGCCGCGACCCAGTTATTCCAGTTCTTCGCCGAACCCGCGAACACGTTAATGTCAGTCGG
This sequence comes from Rhizobium sp. Rhizsp42, assembly GCF_047304155.1. Classification (NCBI taxonomy): domain Bacteria; kingdom Pseudomonadati; phylum Pseudomonadota; class Alphaproteobacteria; order Hyphomicrobiales; family Rhizobiaceae; genus Rhizobium; species Rhizobium sp. Rhizsp42. Next base: position 39,982 of record NZ_JBGLYS010000029.1, read on the forward strand.
GCCCTTGATCCCGGGGATCACGCCGGTCGAGGTGTACTGCCAGAAGGCCCAGCGACGGTTGGCGTAGGTGACCTCGGGGTGTTTCGCGACGGAGCGGACCCAGAAGTGATAATCCTGGAAATAGCCGTCCAGATTTTCGCGATGGAAGTCGACCGAGGTGTAGATGATCGGGCGCTTGCCGTAATAGGCCTCAAGCCTGTCCATGAAGCGCTTGATCTCCGAGCGCACGGTCTCGGGATCGGGACGTGTGCGGCAGGTCTTCGATTCACCGTTCCACTCGACATCGAGCACCGGCGGCAGCTTCATGGATTCCTTCGGCACGTTGCTGATGAACCAGTCCGCCTGTTCGTCGGCGGACGAACAGAAATAATAGAAATGATAGGGGGCGTGCGGAATGCCGACCTGACGGGCTTCCTGCCAGTATTCGCTGAAGCGTGGGTCGATGCGGTCCTTGCCCTCGGTCGCCTTGATGAAGGCGAAGTCGACGCCCGACTTGCGCACCGTCTGCCAGTCGATATCGCCCTGCCACTTGGAGATGTCGATGCCGTGGATGGCGTTTTGCTGCGGATGCTTAGGCCCGAAATCCTGCGGATCGGTGTCCTGGAAACGCATCTTCGGCTTTATCGAGGCGGTGGAGAGATAGTCATAGCCCGAGGAGGTGCAGCCAGCGAGCATAAGGGCAAGGGGCAATACGCTTAACAGAAGCCGGCGCATGGATGTTCCGTCGTGAACCGAATGATCTTTTTGCCCCACAGCCTGACCTTCGAATTGACGCGTCCAGCGCTAGATGCCCTCTCTATTCACCATATCAACGTAAAAAATCGGTTAGTTTCAAGCTAAATATTAGCGGGCCTTAATTATTATCGCGCGCCAGGCATAGCCGCCGCCGATCGTCTTGAAGATCAGCTGGGCATTTTCCCGGTCCGCCTTGGCCTGAAGGACCTCTCGCAGCGTCGCGCGCGGCGTGACGTGGAACTTGTCGAGCCAGGAGCGCAGCAGGGCGCGAAACCAGCCGGGCAGGCCTTCCTGCTGGCCGAAATCGACGATGTGCAGCTTGCCGCCGGGGGCAAGCGCTGCAAGCGATGCGTCGATCGCACGCTCCCAATCGGGGATCATCGACAGCGCGTAGGAGATCATCACCCGGTCGAAGCCATCGACGCCGAAATCGCGGGCGTTGAAGGCCGTGGCGTCGGCGACGCGGAAATCGGCTGAGGTGTTCAGCCCCGCGAAGGTCTTGCGGGCCGAGATCAGCATCTCCTGCGAGATATCGAGGCCGTAAAGCTTGGCCTCAGGATAATGCCTGTGGGCGAGCGCCAGGTTGCGACCGGTGCCGCAGCCGACCTCGAGCAGCGTGGCGCCCTTCTCAAGATCGAGATTGCGGATCGTCTGGTCGCGGCCAAGGAGGTAGTATTTGCGCGTCAGGTCATAGATATGGCGCTGGTAGCGGTACATGCCGTCCATCAGGTCGGCATGCTTCTCCGAGGGTGCGTCCACCGGGCTCATATCCGTCCGGCTCATGGCTTCTTCACATAGATGTGGAAGCCGCCGTAGATGGCCGAGCGGTCGAGCGCGGTCAGTTCGAGCGAGCGGTCCTCGAGATAGGTCCACTGGTCGCGGATGGCGGGCGACAGGCGGCCTTCGATGATGCTCTTTTCGGCGGCGGTGCGGAAGATGACGCGGGCGCCGTCGCGGGCGGTGCGTGAAATTTCCGACCAGACGTCGTTGAGCTGCTGATCCGTCATCCAGTCCTGCGCGTCGAGGAGGATATAGCGGTCGCGCGAGGCGGCCGGTTCGCCGGCAAGCAGCTCGGTGAAGCTTGCATGATGGACGCTGACGCGGTCGACATTGGCGCGGATCGCCTCGTAGTGCTCCGCCTTCAGGTAGGTCGGCAGGGGACCTTCGCCTTCATCGGCGTAGCGGCGGGCGAAAGCCTGCCAGGCGAAGTAGTTTTCCTGCATCGGGAAATGACAGGTGAGCTTTTCCAGGCGGTGACGGAGGACCGGCGCGATCGAATTGTCGGCCGCGAGGCTTGCGAGCTCATCATATTGCTGCGGCGGAATGCCGAGGCCGAAGAGCGAGCTCTTGCGGCTGGTGATCCAGCGCACGACGGGCTTTTCGAACAGAGGCGCGATCTTCTCGTCGAAGAGCTGGCGCTGTTCTTCCATCGTCTTCGCCTTGGCGACGCCGGTGAGGTCGATGCCGTGGACGCGGGCGAGGAGGTGGGCGGCGCCGATGAAGCGGCCGAGCAGGCCCGTCTTGTAGATGTTGCGGTCGAACACCGTGACGCGGCGGCGGCCGAACTTGCGGCCGTTCCAGTAGCTGCTCGTGGCTTCATCCAGATTGGCGGACAGGAAGCGATCGAAGGCCTGGCTGTTGGCGGACTGGTTCGGCCTTGCCAGGAAGCGAACGAGATCGGCATGGGCGGGAAGGTGGCGGAAGGCGCCGAGCTTCAGCTTGTTCAGCGCGATATGGTGCGGATTGAGATCGACTACGTCGATCGAAGCCGGGCTCTGCGAGAGATAGGCGAGCATGTTGCAGCCGCCGGAGCCGATGGTGACGATGCGGTGATGAGGCTCGAGCTCCATCGCCTTCATGTCGAGATCGGGATCTTCCCAGATCTGCGGATAGACGAGGCCGGAAAAGAGCAGCCCGAAAAGACGTTCGGACAGGCCCTCTTTCGAAAAGGCCTTGTGGCGGAGAAGAGCTGCCTTGAGTTTCCGGTTCTTGCGGAAGCCGGCATCCGGGGCAAATTCCGTCATAAGTGAGTCTCTCAACATTTAGCGTTCAGGGCGTTTAACGCGGCGGCGCTACAGTTTGATGACGTTGCCTGTGGGCGGCCTTGGCTGTGGACACCTCGCGCAATTGAGAATGGTGAGCACTTGACGGGGCTTTCTAAACGACAATTTTCCTGCTTCTCTATCAGTCCGGAGGGGCGCTTATGGGACGTGTTCTGCGTATCTTGAAGGCGGCGGCTTCAGGCGTTGCCGTCATCGTCGTTGCGGGTGCGGGCTGGCTTTATGTCAGGCCGCCGGAGTTGCTGAGGATCGGCGACGGCTATGCGGCGAAGATCGTCTGCTCGAATGTCTTCCTGGCAGGGCGCGACGCGAATACCGTGCTTGCCGAGGACGTCCAGGCGCCCGGAAATCCCTTGCTGCGGTTGATTCGCGTGCATGTCGATGAGGCCGGCAAGCAGGTGACGGCGCGCATTCTCGGCCTGTTTGCCGCCAATTATGCGATCTACCGCGATGGCCTCGGCTGCACGGCGGTGCCGGATGGCGATTTCGCCGCCGCGAGAAAGGCGGTGCCCGAGCCTGTCGCCGCCAAGCCTCCCGAGGACGCAGCCGTGCTGCCGATCGAAAACGATGCGGCGATCTCAGCGCTGCTTGCCGATCCCCGGTTGACGGGTGAGAACATGCGCGCGGTCGTCGTCGTGCATGACGGCAAGATCGTCGCCGAAAGCTACGGCAAGGGGTTTGGTCCGCAAACGCCATTGATCGGCTGGTCGATGACGAAGACGGTCAACGCCGCTCTCGTGGGTCGGTTGATGCTCGACGGCAAGATCGATGCCGGTGATGCCGGGCTGTTTCCGCAATGGCGCGACGACAAGCGGTCGCAGATCACGCTTGGGCAGCTGCTTGGGATGGAGAGCGGCCTCAGGTTCAACGAGAACTACGGCACGGTGGCTGACGTCACCCGGATGCTCTATCTCGACGCGGACCAGACGGCGCTGCCGGCAAGTCTTGATCTCGACGACGATCCCGGCACGCAGTTCAACTACTCCAGCGGAACATCCGTGTTGATCTCCCGCATCTGGATGGATCGCTTGGGCGACGAGAAGCAGGCGATCGATTATCCGAGGACGGCGCTGTTCGATCCGCTCGGCATGTCGAGCGCTGTTTTCGAAGTGGATGCGCGCGGCACCTTCGCCGGCAGCTCCTATCTCTATGCGACGGCGCGCGATTGGGTGCGGTTCGGGCAGTTCCTGTTGCAGGATGGTGTGTGGAACGGTGAGAGGCTGCTGCCCGAGAGCTTCATGAGCATGATGCGTACACCGACGGCATCCTCCGGCGGCATGTATTCGCATGGTCAGGCCTGGCTTCGCCCGCCCGGCAGCGGGAGGAGCGGGGAGACCGGTATTCCGGGCGACGCCTTCTGGCTGGAAGGGCATGATGGCCAGAGCATGGTGATCGTGCCGTCGGCCAGCCTCGTCATGGTCAGGCTCGGCCTGACGCCGAGCTGGCTGCGTTACCAGCCGGAAATTCTGCTGAAGGAAATATTGGCGACGCTGCCATCGCCGACTAGGTCGGCATCCGCCGATCCCGCTCAATAGAGCCTTTGGGGCTGTAGGGCTTAGTAGTTGCCGTGGGCGATGTCGTCCATGCCCTTGCGCTTGGCGTCGTAATAGTAGCCGCGCGCGTAGAGCCTGACGGCGTTGTCTTCGCTGTTGTCGGACACCAGCCATGCGCCGCGGAGATATTTGGCGGCATACTTGATGTTGGTTTCGGCGTCGAACAGGCCCTCGGGCTGGCCGTCGTAACCCATCGACTTGGCGGTGTTGTACTTGATCTGCATGAGGCCGAAGTAGCCGCGCTTGTTGTAGGCCTTCGGGTTGTACCGGCTTTCGCGGTGAACGACGCGGTGAAGCAGCGTCGCAGGTACCTTGTAGATTTGCGAGTACTTGTCGATGATCTTGGTGATCGCGCTCTTTTCGACCGTCGGCGCGCCATCGTCGTCGCTGTCATTGTCGCTGAACATCGGCGGCGCGGTCGGCGGGTCCATCGGGCCCGATGTGTCGAAGCCGTAGTCCATCATCGAATGCGGGGTGGTGTCGATCGCCGAAAGGGCGGCAATGGCATTGTTCTGCGGGCTGGCGGCGAAAGCGAGCTCGGTCGATGGGGCGCCCGGTCGTGGTGTCGGCACCACGGATTGGATCGCGGTCATTTCGGGTGTCAGCGGGATCTGGCCGTAGGCGGCTGGCTGCAACTGCGCGGTCTGCTGCGCCGAATCGACTGCCGGCATGGCCGCGGTTGCCACGGACGCAGCGGTCTGGTCGCCGCCGATCTGAGTACCAAGTGTGCCTTCGCCTGCGGGGATGGCCGCAAACATCGCGTCTTCGCCGGGCTTCGGTGTAGGGACGACGACCTGTTCGGCCATCAAATCCGCTTGGGATGTGTATTCGACGCTCGAGCAGCCAGCAGCAACGCAGCACAGCATCGTGGATACGATGAGATTGCGTTTAAAGCCGGAAAAACCGATCGCTGCCATACTCTCACTCTCGTGAAAACGCGCCACCCCGGCAGCGTCAAAAGTTACCAAAAACCTTAAGCCCTGAATTGCCAATTAACCTATTCGTTGCTTTGCGGCAACCCACGGAAAATTTCTCGCGCTTTTCGCGGTCGGTAAGCCTGAGATTTTCAGGCAGCGATGCGGCGATATCCGGCGGTCACGGCGCCGGCTGCAATGAGCAATGTGCCGCCCGTGCGATTGACCGCGCGCTGCACGGCGGCCTTGCGAATCAGGCCTCGCGCGGCATGCGCGGCAAGGGCGTAAGTGGAGGCGTTGATGGTCGCGAGCACCAGGAAAGTCGCTTCCATGACCAGCATCTGACCGAAGAACGGACTTGCCGGGTTGAGGAACTGCGGCACGAAGGCGACGAAGAACACGATGCTCTTCGGGTTGAGCGCGGTCACCACATAGGCGTGGAGGAAGATCTTCAGCGATTTTTCTTCGGGCAGATTGTCATTGTCGGCCATTGGGCCGTCAATGATCGGCGCCCGCCAGAGCTTGATGCCGAGCCAGATCAGATAGGCGCCGCCGATGAACTTCAGGACGGTGAAGAGCGTCGCCGATGCGGCCAGCAGCGCGCCGAGGCCGAACAGAGATGCCGTCATCGCGGTGAAGTCGCCGAGCGCCACGCCGCTCACGGTCGCAAAGGCTGTCTTGCGGCCGTGGCCGAGCGCATAAGATACGACGAGGAGAATCGTCGGCCCTGGGATAGCCAGCATGATTGCCGATGCGGCAGCAAATGCTAGCCAAGCTTCGAGCGACATGGAATCTCCTCCTCTTTCATTAGAGGACAAGCAAAGACATCATATCTCGCCTGCGTCAATCATGCGTCTTCGTATTTCTGGCCGATCTCGTCCATCAGTTCGCCGAACCACTTGACCGAGGTGTCGAAAGCCTTGCCGCCCTTGATGCGCGGGAATTCGATGGTGCGCAGCTTGCCGTTCTGGCCTTCGTCGTGGCCGGTGACGCCCGAGACCTTGTTCAGCGCGCTGTCAACGGCGAGGTCGGTCATGCTCTGGATAAGGCGCAGATCGTCGCCATTGGCGGGCGCGGAGCGGGCGAAATAGCCGGATTTCTGGACCAGCGAACGCTCGGCGTTCAACAGGCTCGCAAACTGCTTCTGGAACCAGCCGCCGACATTGATGGTGTCGATTTTCACGTGGCCGAAGGCGTCGCGCTTGACCGTTTCGCCGGCCGCTTCACGCTCGGCGACGATGGCGTCCAGGCAGGCACCTTCCGAGACGAAGACGGTCGCATGGCCGGTACGATCCATGATCTCCTTCAGGCGCGCCGATTCTTCCTCGAGGTCGAACAGCGTTTCAGGCAGATAAACCGCGTCGATGCTCTTCATGCCGGCATTGGTCATCATGCCGTCTACATATTCATTGTTGCGGGTGCGCTTCAGATAGGCGCGGGCGGTGGCCGCCGTCAGCCAGCCGCAGTGGCGGCCCATCACTTCATGGATAATGAGGGTGCGCGGAGCGGCGGTCTGCTCGTTGCTGACATTGTCGAAGAAGTGCGCGCCGACTTCGGCCGCCGTCCAGGCGCCGAGCGATTGGCGGATCGGAACGACGTCGTTGTCGACGGTTTTTGGGAGGCCCACGACCGTCAGGTCGTAGCCGTTGGCGGCGAGATAGGCGGCGAGGTCGGCGGCCGTCGTGTTGGTGTCGTCGCCGCCGATCGTGTGGAGAATGCTGACGCCGTCATTGGCGAGGCGCTCGGCTGCGACCCGGAGCGGGTTTTCGCCTTCCTTGACGAGGCCGCGCTTGACGCAGTCGGCGGCGTTGGTGAGCTTGACGCGGCTGTTGCCGATCGGCGAGCCGCCGTAGCGATGTAGCAGATAGGCCTTCTCACGCATCTCAGGCGTGATCTTGATGCTGTCGCCCTGAAGTACGCCCTGGTAGCCGGAGCGGTAGGCGATAAGTTCATGATCGGGAGCAATGTCGGTGTAGCGTTCGATCAACCCGCCGACGGCCGAAGAGAGGCAAGGCGCAAGGCCTCCTGCCGTGAGCATTGCGACTTTTTTCTTGGCCATGGGTGTCTCCGCTATCCGTGTCTAAACTTGGTTCGGTCGTGCATGGATGCGGCAGAGAGCGGATGGTGTAAAGTGTTGTTTCTGTGAAAAATGCGTGTTGCAGCGCGGTCAAGCAAGCAAGTCGCCCGAAGGCGCTGATCTAATCGGTTCAAGCCGCAACAGCTGTCTGCATGGGACTGTGGAAATTGTCGGCGCGTCCGTTCCAAGACGTCTCGATGCGGCGCGACAAAGCGTCACGAGGTCGTCGGGCGGGTGGCCAGCAAAGGGCGCGAATGTTTCGGTTACACGCGACCATTACCGAATTGTGAAAGGTGTTTTCAACCCTGCGGCCAATCCCCGTCTTGCAAAGGCAACCTTTATTTGTTCAAGGTGTTTCTCCTTTTATTAGACGAGAGACCTGATGTCCTTCTGGGAAAAACTGCTGAACGCCATAGGCAACGCTGCGGGAAATGCGCTTTCCGCCGTGGTTGAGGCTGTTCGCACGGTTTTTGAAGGCGACCCCGAGACGCGGCGCAAGGTGGCGTTTTCGGTCGCGATCATCGCGCTGTCGGCGAAGATGGCTAAGGCCGACGGGATCGTCAGCGAGAAGGAGGTTCAGGCCTTCCGCGAGATTTTCGAATTCCCCGACGATCAGGCCGCCAATGTCGCGCGTCTCTATAATCTGGCGCGCCAGGACGTGGCCGGCTACGAGGCCTATGCGGAGCGGCTTTCGACGCTCTGCGTGACCTGCGCCGCCAATTGCCCGGTTCTGGAAGAAGTGCTCGACGGCCTGTTCCATATTGCCAAGGCCGATGGTCTCATCCACGAGAAGGAATTTGCGTTCCTGGCGCATGTGGCCGAAATCTTCCACATGAGCGAACAGCGCTTCGAGCAGATTGCCGCGCGGCATGTGTCGATCGGGGGCGATCCCTACAAGGTGCTCGGCGTTTCTCCGTCGGATGATTTCCCGACGATCCGCCGCCGTTACCACGGTCTCGTCAGCGAGCATCATCCGGACCGGTTGATCTCGCGCGGCGTGCCGGCCGAGTTTCATGCGATTGCCAATGAACGCATGGCGGCGCTCAATGCCGCCTACGAGGCGATCGAGAAGGAACGCCGCGCCGCATGACCGCCTTTGAGGCAGACTACGCCAAAGCGAGCGTAAGGCCGTCGCCGAACCATGGCGAGCGCGTCGACGGGCGAAAGCCCGATTTGGTCATTCTCCATTATACCGGCATGCCGACGGCGGACGGAGCGCTTGACTGGCTCTGTCGCGAAGAGAGCCAGGTCTCGTGCCATTACTTCGTGCATGAGAATGGCGACGTCGTGCAGCTCGTTCCGGAGGCGCGGCGCGCGTGGCACGCCGGCAAGAGCATCTGGCAGGGCGAGACCGATATCAACTCGTCGTCGATCGGGATCGAGATCGCCAATGCAGGGCATCCGGGCGGTTGCCCCGAGTATCCGCAGGCGCAGATCGATGCGGTGATCGAATTGTGTCGCGACTGCGGCGAACGTTGGTCAATCACCCCGGAAAGGGTGCTCGGACACTCCGATGTCGCCCCTCGGCGCAAGCTTGATCCGGGTGAAAACTTCCCCTGGGGATTGTTGCACTCCAGGGGCGTCGGCCACTGGGTGGCGCCGGCCGCGATCACCGGCGGACGCTTCTTCCAGCGCGGCGACCAGGGCCAGCCTGTCGAAGCCCTGCAGTCGATGCTGTCGCTCTACGGTTACGGCACTGAGATCACAGGCGAATTTTCCGACAAGATGGCCGGCGAGATCGAAGCCTTCCAGCGCCATTTCAGGCCGGAAAGGGTGGACGGGATCGCCGATTTCTCGACGATCGACACACTGCATCGCCTGCTATCGGCCCTGCCGCGTTACGGCGCCTGAGACCGGGCCGATTTGCCGGCATATACCCCTAGATTTTACGGGTTTGCCGCGCTGCCACATGTTTTCCCTATTATCTCCTCAATGCGATGGTCTAACCGCAGTCGCTAAACGGCGCCGGTTGTTTTGTTGTGTGTTGTCGACCGTCGTCAATTGAAACAGAAAAGAAATATCGCTGATACTTTGAGTATTGATGCGAATTTATGCTGCGTTCGGATTTCATTTATACGCAGCTTTTCTTTTGCTTGGAGTATCTGGACTACATGAGAAAGATTTTTTCTGCTGTGGTGTGCGCCAGCACACTGCTGATGGGATTCAATTGCGCAAACGCAGGCGAATGGGGCAATAGAGCGCAAGCGACAGAGACGACGCAGACACTCAAGACGCAAAAGACAGATAAGGCCAAGACGGCCGAAGTGGCCTCGAAGAAGGCTCCGAAAGTTCACAAGACCCAGCGGGTACAGAAGGTCGCCAAGACCGATAATTCTCGGAAGAACGGGGCCCAGAAGACCGTGGCGCTGAATACCGTAGACCGTACGTCCGGTTTCGCGATGCCCGACATGCCCGGCAGCAAGTATGCGGCGATCATCGTCAAGTACGCGAGAGAGTACAACGTTCCGGTCGAACTCGCGCATGCCGTGGTTCGTGTCGAAAGCAACTACAATCCGAATGCTCGCGGCAGCGCCGGCGAAATCGGCCTCATGCAGATCAAGCCGGCGACGGCTCGCATGATGGGTTATTCGGGTTCCAGCAAGGGTCTCTTCGATCCGGATACCAACATCAAGTACGGCATGAAGTATCTGGCGGCCGCGCACACGCTTGGTGGCGGTGAGACCTGCGATACCATCCTCAAGTACAATGCCGGCCACGCGGCGACCCGCATGAACCCGGTTTCCAAGGCCTACTGCGGCAAGGTGCTGGCGATGATCAACTGATCGCCAGCGTGGGATAGCCACGGGCGAAAGCGCTTGTGGCTGAATCACCTGAGGGCATGACTTAACAATATGATTCAACTTGCAGATCGTGCTATCTCCCCTTGAAACGAGGTGAGACATGGCATGTGATTTCAAGGCGATCATAATCGGGCGCGGAATGATGGGCGCGGCTGCGGCCCGCCATCTCAGCGCGATGATCGAAGGGGTGGCGCTGATCGGCCCGAGCGAGCCTGTCGAGCGCAAAAGCCACCACGGTGTGTTCGCGAGCCACTATGACGAGGCGCGCATTACCCGCACCTTCGACGACAATATCGTCTGGGCGACGCTCGCCGCCCGTTCGCTCGACCGTTACGCCGAGATCGAGGCGAAGAGCGGCATCTCCTTCTTCACCGAAGCCGGATGCCTGTTCGCCGGGCCGGTGCCGCAACCGGGGCAGGGCTATCTCGGACGCGCGATCGAGGTCTCCGACGGGCTCGGCGTCGAGTATGAGGTGCTGGATGCGGCCACCTTGCGCCAGCGCTTTCCGGAGTTCACGCTGAAGGAGAGCTTCAGCGGCTATTACGAGAAGCGCCGCGCCGGCCATGTCAATCCGCGCGCCCTGGTGCGCGCGCAGACTGCGCTTGCGGAAGTGGGCGGCGTCACCATCATCGATGCGACGGTAACCAGCGTCCGGGATACCGGCTCCCATGTCGAGGTGAGCGTCGGCGACCGGACCTATACGGCCGAGCGCGTGCTTGTCGCGGCCGGCGGTTTCAGCAATTTCAATCAGCTTCTTCCTGCGCCCGTGGATACCCGCGTGGCGGCGCGCACAGTGGTGTTCTACGAACTCGGCGAGCGCGAAAAGGCGATCTTCGGCGGCATGCCGTCGAGCATCGTCTTCGGCGACCGCGACGAGGACCATGTCTATATTCTCCCGCCGGTGCGTTATCCCGACGGCAAGACCTATTTGAAGCTTGGCGGCGATACCGAGACGCGCAGCTTCGACACGCTCCAGGATGCCGGGGCCTGGTTCCGCTCGGATGGCGACCCCGCCGAGCGCGATCTGCTGGTGGCAACTGCGCTGGAGCTGATGCCTGATCTCGCCGGTTGCCCGGTGACATCGGCGCCCTGCGTCGCGACCTTCACGCCGACCGCCTATCCCTATGCCGGTTTTACCTCCTCGCCACGAATCGCGGTGCTGACCGGTGGCAATTTCGTTGCCGCGAAGTCGTCCGACGAGCTTGGGCGGCTGGGGGCGGTGCTGCTTGCGGAAGGCGAGCTTGGCGAGGCCGATTTCGGCCAACAGCTGACGCCTTCTTTTCGATAGATCGGGACGGTCATGAGCGTGGATTTCAAATATATCATCGTCGGTCGCGGCATGATGGGTGCTGCCGCCACCCGGCATCTGGCGAAGTCGACCGATGGCGTTGCCGTCATCGGCCCGGACGAACCTCAGGATCGCAAGCGGCATGACGGCGTCTTCGCCAGCCATTACGACGAGGGGCGCATCACCCGGACCATCGATCCCGACCGCGACTGGGCCTTGCTCGCCAATCGCTCGATCGGCCGCTACGCGGAGATCGAGCGGGAGAGCGGCGTTTCCTTCTATACGCCAGCCGGCTGCCTCGTTGTTGGTCCCAAGCGCGGCGGGGCTGATACCTATGTCGAGCGGACATCGTCTGCTGCCCGATCGCTTGGGGTCGAGACGTCGCTGCTTGACGATGCCGGCCTGAAGGAGCGGTTTCCGTTCTTCGCCTTTGCCGCCGGTACCGAGGGTGTGCACGAGGCGACGGGGGCCGGCTATATCAGCCCGCGCAATCTCGTCAGGGCGCAGTCGATCGCCGCCGAGAAGGCCGGGGCTTCGGTCATCCGCGAGGTCGCGGTGTCGATACGCGACGAGGGCGTTCTGGTCGCCGTCGAGACGGCTGATGGGAGGACATATCGGGCCGAGAAGGTGCTGCTCGCTGCCGGCGGTTTTTCCATTGCGGAGAATCTCTTGCCGCAGCCTGTTGATCTGAAGGTTTATGCGCGCACCATCGCTTTCTACGAGGTCGACGAGGCGGCCGCCGCGCGGTTTGCCGGCATGCCGTCGCTGATCTCGCATGACGTCGATGGTCTCGACGATTTCTACATGCTGCCGCCGATCCGCTATCCCGACGGCAAATTCTACATGAAGATCGGCGGCGATCCCGATGATGTCAGGCTGGAGCGCGAGCCGGAGCTGCGGGACTGGTTCAAGACCGATGGGCGCGAGAGCGTCCAGTCGCATCTGACGCGGCTGATCGAACAGGCTGTGCCGGAGCTGCGGCCGGTCTCCACCTCAAGCGGCTCCTGCGTCGTCTCGGTTACGCCGAGCGGGCATCCGATGATCGGCTATACCGCGTCGCCGCGGATCGGCGTTCTCACGGGCGGTTGCGGCACGGCTGCCAAGAGTTCGGACGAGATCGGCCGGCTCGGTGCGTTGCTGTTGCTCGAAGGTGGAATCAACGGACAGGGCTACGCGACGGATTTCAAACCGTATTTCCGCGAAGCCTGACGCGATATTTTGTTGGCATTCGCTCCCAGTCTCGGTTAAGGGAGCCGGGCCAGTTGGCCGGGCAGCCGCGCTTTACCAATGTCGAAAGACGGTAGGGTGAGGAAAGTCCGGGCTCCACGGAAACACGGTGCCGGATAACGTCCGGCGAGGGCGACCTCAGGGAAAGTGCCACAGAAAGCAAACCGCCTGCTTCGGCAGGTAAGGGTGAAAGGGTGGGGTAAGAGCCCACCGCGTCTCCGGCAACGGCGATGGCAAGGTAAACCCCACCGGGAGCAAGACCGAATAGGGATGACGCGGACGGCGCAAGCCGTCCGGCTGGTTTCCAGGCCAGTCATCCGGGTGGGTTGCGAGAGGCAACGTGCAAACGTTGTCCCAGAGGAATGGCTGCCACGTTCCGGTTTCGGCCGGAGCCATACAGAACCCGGCTTACAGGCCAACTGGCGATTGTCTTTTCATCGACGTCCATACGATTTCACTGGCCCTTTAGGGCTCAGTGAGACGTTGGCGGCTGGCGAAGGCACTCCTCGCAAACGGTGCTGCTCAGCGAAAGTGCCGACCATCGCTTGAGTAGTTTTCCACAGTTTACACACTGAATTTCAGAAGTCATGCCGACTTTCTTCAGTGGAGGCTGAGTATTCGGCGACTTCATTCCAGCCAACATTCCCTTGAAGCTAAAACTCGCCATGGATTTTCTCCGTGCTTTCTTAGTTTGTTCTGCAAATGGATATGTTTTTGTCTTTGTGTATGCATGATATCTAAAATACATTATTTTCCGTTAACGACATAGTAGGCATAACACGTCGGTTGAACACATGCGAGTGAACGGGGAGGTGGCTCGAGGTATTCACGGCCAGATGCGCATTTAAAGTTGAGTTTTGCGATTTTCACCTGCGCGGCGTGTTTGAATTCATTTTCCGCAACCGGGGATGTTTTTCGCCGCAAGCTGCGGTGCCGCTTTGGGGCGCTTCGGAGCCTGAGAATTCGGGTGTTCATAACCCTTTGTTAAACTTAACAGCTTATAAATTTTCGATACTGCGCTCATCGTGAGACGGGCGTTTCCCATTGACGCCCATATGGTCCCATGTTATCCCATTCCTGCACTGCGCAAGGGCAATCAAGTGTCCACCAATCGCAAAGTAAAGGCGTACTCCTCACCGGAGACGCTGGATGGAATGTCGTTCATCCGGCTGGCGAAGCTGTGTCTGAGAAATGGGGTTCGGGGCGCCTAATCGCTGTCCGGGCTCTTTCGGGAACGGATGTTTCGTGTCATGGGCCGCTTCCTTTCACATGCGACCAACAGGATCGATTCCAAGGGCAGGGTCTCCGTGCCCGCGGCGTTTCGATCGGTGATGGCGCAGAGCAACATCCAGGATTTGTACTGCTTCCAGGATTTTGTGTTTCCGGCGATCAGCGTCGGCGGTTCGGACCTTCTCGAAAGGTTCGAGCGGCAGATCGCTGCGGAGGATCCGTTTTCGCCGGAAGCGAACGAGATGTCGCTTCTCATTCATGGGGGCGGGGTCTTCATGAAGCTCGACGCCGAGGGGCGGTTGATGGTCACGGATTTCATTCGCGACTTCACCGGTATCTCGGACGAAGTGACCTTCGTTGGTCGGGCGGATCATTTTCAGCTGTGGCAGCCGAAGGAATGTCAGGCTGTGCAGCAACGAGCACGAGAGGAGCGCAGGCTGGCGGGCAAGCGTTCCTCGTAACACGAGGGAACGGAATGGCGGCGAATCCTGGCGAAGGTTCAACTGATGCCGGTGGCGGACCGGTTCGCCACATTCCGGTTCTTCTCAACGAGGTGCTGACGGCGCTGGAGCCTGCTGCCGGCAAGGTCATTCTCGATGGCACGTTCGGCGCGGGCGGCTATACGTCGGCCATTCTGTCTGGTGGTGCCGATGTCATCGCGCTCGATCGCGATCCGACGGCGATCGCGGGCGGGCAGGCGCTGGTCGACGCACATGGCGGCCGCCTGAAGCTCATTCACTCGCAGTTCTCGCGGCTGGCCGATCACGCGCCGGCCGGTGGCCTCGATGGCGTCGTGCTCGATATCGGCGTGTCGTCGATGCAGATCGACGAGGCCGATCGCGGCTTCTCCTTCCAGAAGAACGGGCCGCTCGACATGCGCATGTCGGCATCCGGCGTTTCCGCCGCCGACGTCGTCAATCGCGCCAAGGTGGCCGAACTCATCCGCATCTTCCATTTCCTCGGCGAAGAGAGCCAGTCGCCACGCATCGCGCATGCGATCGAGAAGCGCCGCGCCGAAAAGCCGTTCGAGACGACGCGCGATCTGGCGGGTCTGATCGAGATCGTCACGCCGCGCAAGATGAAGGACAAGATCCATCCGGCGACGCGGGTGTTCCAGGCGCTGCGCATCTTCGTCAACGACGAGCTCGGCGAACTGGCGCAGGCGCTGTTTGCGGCCGAGCAGGCGTTGAAGCCGGGCGGCCGTCTCGTGGTCGTCACCTTCCACTCGCTGGAAGACCGCATCGTCAAGACCTTCTTCTCCGATCGCGCCGGCAAGGCATCCGGCTCGCGCCATATGCCGATCGCTCACGAGCGCGCCGCGACCTTCGACCGGATCGGCAAGCCGATGGTGTCGGCAAGCGACGCGGAAGCCGAGATCAATCCGCGCGCGCGTTCCGCCAAGCTGCGTGCGGGCCTCAGAACCACCGCGCCGGCTGAAGCCGCCGACATGTCGATCTTCGGACTGCCCAACCTCGCAAGCCTCGGAAAGCTCGGAGCCTGATATGCTGAGAACCTTCGACCTCGTTCTTGTTGGCGTCATGACGGCCGCGGCCGCCGTGACCTACACGATCAAGCATCGGGCCGAACTCAAGCTCGAGGAGGTTCACCGCCTCGAAGCGGAGATCAAGCTCGAGAAGGACACGATCGATCTCCTGAAGGCCGACTGGGCGCTGCAATCGCAGCCGAACCGGCTGGAGCGGCTGGTCAACAACTACAATAGCGAGCTGCAGCTGCAGCCGACCGTCTCGACCTCGCTGGTGCATGCCAAGGAGCTGCCGATGCTGAAGGCGCAGGTGCCGGTGCCGGAGATTGCCGACGCCAAGACCGGCAAGCCGAAGCCGAAGGTCGTGGCGAAGCCTGTCGAGGAAGAAGACGAAATGACAACCGGATCTGTGGAGTAGAGATGTCCTTTCTTTCACGCATCATGGTTGCCAAGAGCCAGGCCCACTTTTCCTCCGGCGTCTACAGCCGGTTCGGCGGTCCATCAGGCAGCGTATCGATCCAGGGCTCGCGCAAGAAGCGCAGCGGCCAGGCCAAGAGCCGCGTCGGCCTCCTGGCCTTCGCTTTCGTCTGCGTCTACTGCGTCATCGGCGGGCGTCTCGTCGAATACGCCGTGCGTGATCCCGACGTCGTATCCAGCATCCTGCCGCCCGACCGCCTGCTGGCGTCGCGCCCGGATATTCTCGACCGCAACGGCGAAGTGCTGGCGACCGACATTCGCACCGTCTCGCTGTTTGCCGAGCCGAACAAGATCGTCGATGCCGACGAGGCCGTCGAGAAGCTGACGACCGTGCTGCCCGATCTCGACATGAAGGGCACCTACAAGAAGCTCGCCAACCGCAACTCGCACTTTGCCTGGCTGCGCCGCCAGCTGTCGCCGAAGCAGCAGAGCCAGATTCTGGCGCTCGGCATTCCCGGCATCGGCTTCCGCCCGGAGAAGCGCCGCTTCTATCCCGGTGGCGCGACTGCCGCGCATATCCTCGGCTACGTCAACATCGACAATCGCGGCGTTGCCGGCATGGAGAAATATATCGACGACCAGGGGCTGGCCGATCTCGCCATGGTCGGCATGACCAGCGATCAGCCGCTGGAGCCGGTGAAGCTGTCGATCGATATCCGCGTCCAGAACATCGTGCGCGATATCGTCGTCAACGCGGTGAAGAACTACGAAGCCAAGGGTGCGGGCGCCGTCGTCCTCGACATCCACACGGGCGAAGTGCTCGCCATGGCATCGGCGCCGGATTTCGATCCGAACAATCCGCTCGAAGGCGCCAAGGAAGGCTGGCTGAACCGCATGTCGAACGGCACGTTCGAAATGGGCTCGACCTTCAAGACCTTCTCGCTCGCCATGGCGCTCGACACTGGCAAGGTCAACCTCAACTCCAGCTTCGACGCGACGCAGCCCTTGCACATCGGCGGCTTCACCATCCACGACTTCCATGGCCAGCGCCGCTGGCTGACGCTGCCTGAAGTCTTCCAGTATTCCTCCAACGTCGGCACGGCCCGTATCATCGACATCGTCGGCATCGATGCGCAGAAGGACTATCTGACGAAGCTGGGTCTTCTCACCAAGATGAAGACCGAGCTGCCCGAGGTGAAGATGCCGAGCCAGCCGAAAGTCTGGAAGAAGATCAACTCGGTGACCATCTCCTTCGGCCACGGTGTCTCGACGACGCCGCTGCAGACGGCTGTGGCCGGTGCCGCACTCGTCAATGGCGGCAAGCTGATCGAGCCGACCTTCCTGCCGCGCAATCGCGACCAGGCCGACGAAGTGGCCGAAGTGGTCGTCAAGAAGAGCACCAGCGACGACGTGCGCTATCTCTTCAAGGTCAACGGCGTGAAGGGCTCCGGCCGCAACGCCGATGTGCCCGGCTTCAACGTCGGCGGCAAGACCGGCACGGCCGACAAGGTCGTCAACGGCCGCTACGCTACCAACCTCAATTTCAACGCCTTCCTGGCGGCATTTCCGATCGAGAACCCGCAGTATGTCGTGCTGACCTTCTGCGACGAGCCGCACAATGGCGAAAAGGGCCAGAACATCGCGGCTTATACCGCCGCACCCATGGTCAAGAACATCATCTCCCGTGCGGCGCCAATCCTCGGTGTGGAACCGAAGTTCGGTGACGACGGATCGGCCATGTTGGTGTCTTATTGAGTCTGGATGAATGTCGCAGCCGATTCGCCATGGGGGCTCGACGGCTCGAGAGAAAAGTGTGCGTTCGATGAAACTGAGGGACATCGCCGGAAATGCGTTTCCGGAATTGAAGGAAGAACTGAACGGCCCGGTGGGCGCGCTGGAGATTTCCGGCCTTTCCGCCGACAGCCGCAAGATCGCGCCCGGCATGGCCTTCGTCGCCGTCGCCGGCACCAAGGCTGACGGCGCGGGCTTCATCGCCGACGCTGCCGCGCGCGGTGCCGCGGTCGCGATCGCCTCGCATCCGACCGAAGCCTCCATTCCCGTTCTCGTCGTCAGCGAACCGCGCCGCTTCCTGTCGCTCGCAGCCGCCAATTTCTACGGCAAGCAGCCGGAGACCATGGTCGCGGTCACAGGAACCGCCGGCAAGACGTCGGTCGCCTCCTTCACCCGCCAGATCTGGGCCTTTGCCGGCCACCCGGCCGCGATGATCGGCACAACAGGCGTCGTTTCGCCGACCCGCAACGATTACGGCTCGCTGACGACGCCCGACCCGGTGTCGCTGCATGCGCTGCTGGCTGAGCTGACCGATGAAGGCGTGACGCATGCCTCGATGGAGGCGTCCAGCCATGGTCTCGACCAGTCGCGCCTCGATGGCGTGAAGCTTGCCGCTGCCGCCTTCACCAATCTCGGCCGCGATCACATGGATTATCATCCGACGATCGAGGACTACATGGCCGCCAAGATGCGGCTCTTCGATACGCTGCTGCCAAAGGGTAACCCCGCCGTGATCTTTGCCGACGACGCATGGTCGGAGCAGGCGATCAAGGCGGCGATCGATGCCGGGCATGTGGTGCGCACCGTCGGCCGCAAGGGCGAATATCTGACGCTGAAGCGCGTCGAGCATTTCCGCCACAAGCAGGTCGCCGAAATCCACGCCGAGGGGCAGATCTTCGAGGTCGACATTCCGCTTGCCGGCGATTTCCAGGTCGCCAATACGCTTGTTGCCGCCGGCCTTGCCATGTCCACGGGCGTTCCGGCCAAGGTCGCGATGGCCGCTCTTGAGAAGCTGCAGGGCGCTTCGGGTCGTCTTGAGCTCGTCGGCCACAGCAAGGATGGCGCGCTCGCTTATGTCGATTACGCCCATAAGCCGGATGCGCTGTCGAATGTGCTTGAATCCGTACGTCCGTTCACGACCGGCCGCGTCATCGTCGTCTTCGGCTGCGGTGGAGACCGCGACCGCGGCAAGCGGCCAATCATGGGCGAGATCGCCTGCCGGCTCGCCGATGTCGTGGTCGTCACCGACGACAATCCGCGCTCGGAAGAGCCCGCATCGATCCGTGCCGAGATCATGGCCGCGGCCCCTTGCGCCACCGAGATCCCCGATCGCGCCCAGGCGATCCGCGAGGCGGTCGGCATGCTGAACTCCGGCGACACGCTGATCGTTGCCGGCAAGGGGCATGAAGAGGGGCAGACGATCGGTGGTGTCACGCTGCCGTTTTCGGATCACGCCGAATTGCGCAAGGCTTTGGAGGAGCTGAAATCGTGAATTGGCTTTGGACAACGCAGGACATGATCACGGCCATGGCCGGGCGCCCGTTCGGCACCTTGCCGGAAGGGATTACCGGGATCGCGATCGACAGCCGCTCGATCCAGCCGGGTGAGGCCTTCTTCGCGATCAAGGGCGATCGGGTCGACGGTCACGACTATGCGTCGATGGCGATGGCCAATGGCGCGGCTTTGCTCGTGGTCAGCGAGGCGCGCCTGCCGGCGATGGGGCGCCTGACCGTGCCGATGATCGTCGTCGAGGACGTGCTTGTTGCGCTCGGCAAGCTCGGGCTTGCGGCGCGGGCTCGTTCTCGTGCGCAGATCATCGCCGTCACCGGCTCCGTCGGCAAGACGACCACCAAGGAGATGCTGCGCCGGGTTCTGGCGCCATCGGGCAAGGTGCATGCGTCGGTCGCATCCTTCAACAATCACTGGGGCGTGCCGCTGACCTTGGCGCGCATGCCGCTCGACACCTATTTCGGCGTCTTCGAAGTCGGCATGAACCACCCGGACGAAATCCGCCCGCTGGTGAAGATGATCGAGCCGCATGTCGCTGTCATCACCACGATCGCGCCGGCGCATCTCGGCAATTTCAAGAGCATCAAGGAAATCGCGACCGCCAAGGCCGAGATCTTCGAGGGCGTCGTGCCCGGCGGCCATGCCGTGCTCAACCGCGACAACGACCAGTTCAATTTCCTCGACCGCACGGCGCAGGCCTGCGGCATTCAGCATATCCATTCCTTCGGGCAGCACGCCAAGGCCGATTTCCGCATGGCGGAGTTCAACGGCGGCGACCAGAGCTCGACCTTGTGGATCACCATCGACGGCGAGACGCATGAAGTCGCAATCGGCGCGCCCGGCAGGCACATCGCCGAGAACGCGCTGGCAGCCCTCGGCGTTGCCAGGATCGTCGGCGCCGACATGCAGTCGGCGATCGCGGCACTTGCTACGCTGCAGGCCGAAAAGGGCAGGGGGCGACGCCACAAGCTCTCGATCGGCCATGGCAGCTTCACCGTCATCGACGAAAGCTACAACGCCAATCCGACATCGATGCGCGCGGCAATCGCGCTGCTGGCGAGCTCCATGCCGACGGGATCGGGACGGCGGATCGCCGTGCTCGGCGACATGCTCGAGATGGGCGACTATTCGCAGAAGGTCCACACCGACCTCGCCGGGCCGCTGCTTGCCGCCGGCATCGAACATGTCTGGCTCGCCGGCCACGAGATGCTGGCGCTGAAGGAATCACTTCCCGAGAGCGTTTCGGTCGTGCATCGCGCGCAGACCGACGAACTCATCGACCACGTATTGAACTCTGTCGCGGTAGGCGACGTGCTGATGGTAAAATCGTCATTGGGCATCGGTTTCGGCAAGATTATTGCCGCGCTCCTTGACAAGTTCCCGCCATTTGCCGACACGCAACGCGAATTTTGAGCGGGTAAACAAGGGGCCCTGAATGCTGATTTGGCTAGTCGAACTGTCGGAACACCTGAAATTTCTGAACCTGTTCAGATACATTACGTTCCGCACGGGCGCCTCTCTCTTCACCTCCGCGCTGATCGTTTTCCTGTTCGGGCCGATGATCATCAACTCGCTGCGCATCCGCCAGGGCAAGGGTCAGCCGATCCGCGCCGACGGACCGCAGACGCACTTCAAGAAGGCCGGTACGCCGACCATGGGCGGCCTGATGATTCTCGCCGGCATCGTTGGTTCGTCGCTTCTGTGGGCGGATCTCTCGAACGTCTACGTCGTGGCGACGCTGCTCGTCACGCTCGGCTTCGGCGCGATCGGCTTTTATGACGACTATCTCAAGGTCAGCAAGCAGAGCCACAAGGGCTTCTCCGGCAAGGCGCGTCTCGGCATCGAATTCGTCATCGCCGGCATCGCCGTCTATTTCATGATGCGGGCGTCGCTGGCCTCGGGCCCCGCGGGTTCCACCTTCGGTTCGTCGATCGCGTTTCCGTTCTTCAAGGATTTCCTGATCAACCTCGGCATCATGTTCGTGGTCTTCGGCGGCTTCGTCATTGTCGGCGCCGGCAATGCCGTGAACCTCACCGATGGTCTTGACGGTCTCGCCATCGTGCCCGTCATGATCGCGGCCGCCTCCTTCGGCGTCATTGCGTATCTCGCCGGTAACGCCGTCTTCGCGAACTATCTGCAGATCAACTTCGTGCCCGGCACGGGCGAGCTGTCGGTCGTTCTCGGTGCCGTCATCGGCGCCGGCCTCGGCTTCCT
Organism: Rhizobium sp. Rhizsp42; assembly: GCF_047304155.1. NCBI lineage: Bacteria > Pseudomonadati > Pseudomonadota > Alphaproteobacteria > Hyphomicrobiales > Rhizobiaceae > Rhizobium > Rhizobium sp. Rhizsp42. The sequence goes on from NZ_JBGLYS010000029.1 coordinate 61,281, forward strand.
GTGGTTCAACGCGCCGCCCGCCGCCATCTTCATGGGCGACACCGGTTCGCTGGCGCTCGGCGGCACGATCGGCACGGTTGCCGTCGCCACCAAGCACGAGATCGTCATGGCGATCATCGGCGGCCTGTTCGTCATGGAAACGCTATCTGTCATCATCCAGGTCGGCTTCTTCAAGATGACCGGTCGCCGCGTTTTCCTGATGGCGCCGATCCACCACCATTTCGAGAAGAAGGGCTGGACGGAAAGCCAGGTCGTGATCCGCTTCTGGATCATCGCCGTCGGCCTTGCCATGCTCGGCCTCTCGACGCTGAAGCTGCGGTAAGACGATCATGATCCCGGTCACCACGCTTTCTGGAAAAAAGGTCGCGCTCTTCGGGCTCGGCGGTTCCGGCTTCGCCACGGCGCGCGCCCTGATCCTTGGGGGCGCGGAGGTGACGGCGTGGGACGACAATCCCGACAGCGTGACCAAGGCCGCGGCCGAGGGGATCCACACCGCCGATCTGAGAACCATCGACTGGAACGCGCAGTCGCTGTTCGTGCTGTCGCCGGGCGTTCCCTTGACGCATCCGAAGCCGCACTGGACGGTCGATCTGGCGCGTGCCGCCGGCGTCGATATCGTCGGCGATGTCGAGCTCTTCGTGCGCGAGCGCCGGGCGCATGCGCCCGATGCGCCGTTCATCGCCATCACCGGCACCAACGGCAAGTCGACCACCACGGCGCTGATCGCCCATATCCTGAAGTCGAGCGGCCGCGACACGCAGCTCGGCGGTAATATCGGCACCGCCGTGCTGACGCTGGAGCCGCCGAAATCTGGACGGTTCTATGTCGTCGAGTGCTCCTCCTACCAGATCGATCTCGCGCCGACGCTCAACCCGTCGGCCGGCATCCTGCTCAACCTCACGCCCGACCATCTCGATCGTCACGGCACGATGCAGCACTATGCCGACGTCAAGGAACGGCTGGTTGCCGGCAGCGACGTCGCCATCGTCGGCGTCGACGACAGCCATTGCGAAATGATCGCCGACCGCATCGAGCGGGCAGGCGGCAAGGTCACGCGCATCTCCCGCCGCCACGCGCTCGCCGAAGGCATCTATGCCGAGGGCACGAAGCTCATCCAGGCGCAGGCGGGTGCCGCACTGCCGATCGCCGACCTCGACGGTATCCCGACGCTTCGCGGCAGCCACAACGCGCAGAACGCGGCGGCAGCCGTCGCCGCTTGCCTTGCAGTCGGCGTCTCGGTCGAGGATGTCCGCGCGGGTCTTGCGTCCTTCCCGGGCCTCAAGCACCGCATGCAGCCGGTCGGCCGGCGCGGCAATGTGGTGTTCGTCAATGATTCCAAGGCGACCAATGCCGATGCGGCCGCGCCGGCGCTGTCGAGCTACGACCGCATCTACTGGATCGCCGGCGGCCTGCCGAAGGCTGGCGGGATCACGACGCTCGCGCCGTTCTTCCCGCGCATCGCCAAGGCCTATCTGATCGGCGAGGCGGCCGCGGAATTCGCGGCCACGCTCGGCGAGGCGGTGCCTTATGAGATCTCGGGAACGCTGGACCAGGCGGTCGCGCATGCGGCCGAGGATGCGGGCAAGGACGAAAGCGGGCCATTGGCGGTCATGTTAGCACCGGCTTGCGCAAGCTTCGACCAATATAAGAACTTCGAAGTCAGGGGCGATGCATTCGTAAGCCATGTGGCAGCGCTCGACGGAATCACCATGCTGATCGGTTCGGCAACAGGAGAGAAGTGACATGGTAAGTCGTGCGGAACGCGGGGCATTGGCCGATTGGTTCTGGACCATCGACCGGTTCTTCCTGGCGATGTTCATCTTCCTGATGGGCATCGGCTTCATGCTGTCGTTTGCCGCATCGCCGGCGGTGGCCGAGCGCATCGGGCTTGAACCGTTCCACTTCGTCAAGCGTCACGCGGCCTTCATGATCCCGTCGCTGGCGGTGATGATCGGCCTGTCGTTCCTGACGCCGCGGCAGGTGCGCCGCACGGCAATCCTTCTCCTGATCGTCGCGATCGCCATGATGCTGCTCGCGCTGTTCTTTGGTGTCGAGGTCAAGGGTTCCCGCCGTTGGGTGACGCTCGCCGGTATCTCGATCCAGCCGTCTGAATTCATGAAGCCGGCCTTCGTGGTCGTCTGCGCCTGGCTGTTTGCCGAGCATGCGCGCCAGCCGGAAATCCCGGGCAATCTCTTCGCCATCATCCTCTTCGGCATGGTCGCGGCGCTTCTCGTGGCACAGCCCGACCTTGGCCAGACCATCCTTACCACCGCTGTCTGGGGCGGCATGTTCTTCATGGCCGGCATGCCGTGGCTGTGGATCATCGTGCTCGGCGCCGGTGGCGTCGGCGGTCTCGTCAGCGCCTATTACGTCTTCCCGCACGTGGCACTGCGTATCGACAAGTTCATGACCGGCGAGGGCGATACGTTCCAGATCGATACGGCGCGCGAAGCGATCATCCGTGGCGACTGGTTCGGCCAGGGTCCGGGCGAGGGCATCGTCAAGCGCATCATCCCCGACGCGCATACCGACTTCATCTTCTCGGTAGCCGCCGAGGAGTTCGGCATCATCTTCTGCATCGCTCTGGTCTTGCTGTTTTCGGCGCTCGTGCTGCGCGGTCTGTCGCATGCCTACAAGGAGCGCAACGATTTCAACCGTTTCGCCGTCGCTGGCCTCGTGCTGCAGATCGGCATACAATCCATCATCAACGTGGGCGTCAATCTCGAGCTGCTGCCGGCGAAGGGCATGACCCTGCCGCTGATTTCCTACGGCGGTTCGTCGATGGTCGCCATCTGCGTCACGGCCGGGTTCATTCTCGCGCTGACGCGCCACAGACCGGAAAAGCGTGCGCAGGAGCGGAGCCTGTTTCGCGTCGCGCACGGCATTCCGGCGGAGTAAGACCATATGAGCAAAGGCATCGTTCTGCTTGCCGCCGGGGGAACCGGCGGCCACGTGTTTCCGGCGGAGGCCCTGGCCTACAAGCTGAAGGAACGCGGCTATTCCGTGCATCTGGTGACGGACAGCCGGGCGGAGCGTTATGCCGGCAAATTCCCGGCCGACGAGATCCATGTCGTGCCGTCAGCCACGATCGCCTCGAAGAACCCGGTTGCCGTCGCGCGTTCACTGTGGACGCTGTGGAGCGGCATGCGGGCGGCGAAGAGGCTGATCGGGCGGTTGAAGCCTGTCGTGGTCGTCGGCTTCGGCGGCTATCCGACGGTGCCGCCGCTGCTCGCCGCGACGCGTCTTGGCGTGCCGACGATGATCCACGAGCAGAACGCCGTGATGGGCCGCGCCAACAAGGCGCTCGCCAATCGCGTCAAGGCGATCGCCGGCGGTTTCCTGCCCGAGAATGGCGGCGCCTTCCCCGAGAAGACGGTGACGACGGGCAATCCAGTGCGTCCCGCCGTCATCGAGGCGGCGAAGACGCCCTACACGCCGTCGCATGCCGGCGAGCCGTTCAATCTCGTCGTCTTCGGCGGCAGTCAGGGCGCGCAGTATTTTTCCAAGGCGATGCCGACGGCAATCAGCCTGCTCGACGACGATCTGCGCGCGCGGCTCCGGATCACCCAGCAGGTCCGTCCCGAGGACATGGACATGGTCGGCGATTGCGTCGCCAAGCTTCAGATGGGCGCCGCGTCCGACATCGCGCCCTTCTTCACCGATATGGCCGAACGGCTGGCCAAGGCGCATCTCGTCATCTGCCGCTCCGGTGCCTCGACGGTTTCCGAGATCTCGGTGATCGGCCGTCCGGCGATCCTGGTGCCTTATCCGCATGCGCTCGACCACGACCAGGCGGCCAATGCAGCGTCGCTGGCCGCTACCGGCGGCGCCAAGGTGATCGTGCAGGCCGAGCTCTCGTCCGAGAAGATCGCCTCGATCCTGACGCATACGATGAACGACCCGGAAAAGCTGGCGCGTATGGCCGCCGCCGCCAAGCAGGCGGGTAAACCTGACGCCGCGAACTTGCTTGCCGACATGGTAGAGGCTATTGCGGCGGGACGTACAATTGCAGAGTTCAAGGGGAAAAGCGCATGAAAATGCCGAAGGCCATCGGCCTCGTCCATTTCATCGGCATCGGCGGTATCGGCATGAGCGGGATCGCCGAGGTGCTGCACAATCTCGGCCATCGCGTCCAGGGATCCGACCAGGCCGATAGCGCCAACGTCCAGCGCCTGCGCGACAAGGGCATCGAGGTTTTCGTCGGCCACAAGGCCGAGAACCTTGGCGATGCCGAGGTCGTCGTCGTTTCGACCGCGATCAAGAAGGATAATCCCGAGCTCATCGCCGCGCGCGAAAAGCTGCTGCCCGTCGTGCGTCGCGCCGAAATGCTGGCCGAGCTGATGCGCTTCCGCAATGCGATCGCCATCGGCGGCACGCACGGCAAGACGACGACCACGTCGATGGTCGCGACGCTGCTCGAAGCCGGCGGGCTTGATCCGACCGTCATCAACGGCGGTATCATCAACGCCTACGGCACCAATGCCCGCATGGGTGAGGGCGAGTGGATGGTGGTCGAGGCCGACGAATCGGACGGCACCTTCCTCAAGCTTCCGGCCGACGTCGCCGTCGTCACAAACATCGACCCCGAGCATCTCGACCATTACGGCAATTTCGACGCCGTGCGCGCCGCGTTCCGCCAGTTCGTCGAGAACGTGCCGTTCTACGGCTTCGGCGTCATGTGCCTCGATCATCCCGAAGTGCAGGCGCTGGTCGGCCGCATCGAGGACCGCAAGGTCGTGACCTATGGCGAGAACCCGCAGGCCGACGTGCGCTTCATGAACGTGCGCATCGACGGCGCGCGCTCGACGTTCGACGTCGAGATCCGTCGCCGCCGCACCGGCCAGGTCATCAAGCTCGACAATCTCGTCCTGCCGATGCCCGGCCGCCACAATGTTTCGAATGCCACCGCCGCAATCGCGGTTGCCAATCGCCTGGGCATGTCGAGCGAGGATATCGCCAAGGGGCTTGCCTCCTTCGGCGGCGTCAAGCGTCGCTTCACGCTGACCGGCGAATGGAACGGCGTGCAGATCTTCGACGATTACGGTCACCATCCGGTCGAGATCAAGGCGGTGCTGAAGGCGGCGCGCGAGGCGTGCAAGGGCCGCGTCATCGCCGTGCACCAGCCGCACCGCTATTCGCGCCTTTCGAGCCTGTTTGCGGAATTCGCTGCCTGCTTCAACGACGCGGACAGCATTTTCCTGGCGCCGGTCTATGCCGCCGGCGAAGAGCCGATCGAAGGCGCCAATGCCGAAGCGCTTGTTTCGCTGATCAAATCGGGCGGGCATCGCGATGCGCGCTTCCTCGCCTCTCCCGAGTTGTTGCCTGAAATGGTCGCAGAGATTGCAAAGCCAGGCGATTTCGTGGTTCTGTTGGGGGCTGGGAGTATCACTTATTGGGCGGCAGCACTGCCCAAGCAACTGGAAGGCCTTTCGGGTAGATCCGCATGAAACAGGTGAATGGGCAAAAGCTTCTTGCGTCGCTGGGCGACGGTGTAAAGGACATCCGCGGGAGGATTACGCCGGATGCGCCGATGGACCGCGTCACCTGGTTCCATGCCGGTGGCCTCGCGGAACTGATGTTCCAGCCGCACGACGAAGAAGATCTGATCGCATTCCTCAAGATCCTGCCCGAGGACGTGCCGATGACCGTTGTCGGCGTCGGTTCGAACATTCTGGTTCGCGATGGCGGCATTCCCGGCGTGGTCCTGCGTCTTTCGGCCAAGGGCTTCGGCTCGGTTGAACTCGCGGGCGAAAACCGCGTGCGCGCCGGTGCCATCTGCCCGGACAAGCATGTCGCGGCCATGGCGATGGATAACGGCATCGGCGGTTTCCACTTCTACTATGGCATTCCCGGCAGCATCGGCGGCGCGGCGCGCATGAACGCAGGCGCCAATGGCGGCGAGACGCGTGATCGCGTCGTCGAGGTCACCGCGATCGACCGCAAGGGCAACAAGCACGTCCTGTCGAACGCCGACATGGGCTATGAATATCGCCATTCGTCGGCCGCCAGCGACCTGATCTTCACCTCGGTGCTGTTCGAGGGCTATGCCGAGGACCGCGCCAAGATCCGCGCCGACATGGATGCCGTGCGCAGCCATCGCGAGACGGTGCAGCCGATCCGCGAGAAGACCGGCGGCTCGACCTTCAAGAACCCCGAAGGCCACTCCGCGTGGAAGCTGATCGACGAAGCGGGATGCCGCGGGCTCGTCATCGGCGGCGCGCAGATGTCGTCGCTGCATTGCAACTTCATGATCAACAACGGCCAGGCGACCGGCTACGACCTCGAATATCTCGGCGAGCAGGTTCGCCGCGAGGTGTTCGAACATTCCGGCATCAAGCTGGAATGGGAAATCAAGCGCCTGGGCCTGTTCATGCCGGGCCGCGAAGTGCGTCCATTCCAGGGCGTGACGAGCGAGTAGGCTCCATGCCTGTCGGTGCCGCAAGCTGCGGCACCGCGATCTGCCTTAGCCGAAACGTTTGGTGAAGGCGGTGGTGAAGGTCACCCCGCCGACATCGTCGCTGGCGTCGCCGATCGCCACATCCATCACATTCCCCTTGATACGCACGAGGCTGAAGCCGCCCATGAAGGCGGCGCGCGCCTTGAAGACATCGATGCCGCCGGCCTGGTAGGCCATGCGCGTATCGTGCTCGTGGCCGTGGAAAATGCCGATTACGTTGTATCCTTCAAGGGTTGCAAGCAATTGCTGACGTTCTGATTCACCCCACCAGTGCGGCGCGCCGCTGCCCTCAACGGTGAAGGTGCTCTTTTCCGGATCCCAGCGTTCGAGCGAGAACTTGTCCCATCCATAGTGCTGGAAGATCACGACCGGGCGACCGTCGGCGGCGTAGGCTGCGAGATCGCGCTTCATCCAGTCGAGGCTGTTGGCGGTGCCCTTGGTATTGTCGCCGCCATAGCGCTGCGCCTGGATGAGGTGCAGTCCGCCCCAGTTCCAGGAGTAATTGTCGGAGGCCTCGTCGTAGTTGTCGACGGGCACGACCGGCTTGAAGAAGACGCTCGGCTTGTGGTTCAGCTGCACGTAATCACGCAATTCGTCGCGGTACCAGTCCACCTGCGGGGGATGGCCGTCCTGGTCGAGATCGTGGTTGCCGAGACCGACATAGACGGGGAAGTGGATGTGGTCGGCGCCCGGTCCCTGCTGATAGCGATGCGAGAACTGCAGGAGTTGCGACCCCTCCGCGAATTCCGCCATCTGGCCGCCGCCGTCATCGGTGACGTCGCCGCAGACGATAACGCCTTGCGGCTTGGCGATCCGCTGGCCAGCGAGAGCAAAGCCCGTGGGCTTGCCTGATATCGTTTCCGGCCATGTCTGGTGGTGGATGTTGTTCAGCGCCCTGATGTGGCGCAGCAGGTTGGCGTCGGTCTTGCCCTCGGCCTCGCAATTCGGGCTGAGACCGTCGCCGATACGGCAGGCGTGGATGTCGTTGATGACGAGGAAGGTGACGTCGGTATCGGGGACGTCGGCAGCGCGGGCGAGGGGCGGGAGAGATAGCGACAGGCTGGCGCCCAGGCCATGCGTCAGCAGCGATCGTCGTGTCAGCATTCGTCTCTCCCCGGCCATTGATCGCATCGAAAATAGTGGCAGGGCGTTAACAGACAACAACGAAAAAGGCCGCGGCGGTTTCCCGTCGCGGCCCCGAATTTGCGATCGGCGCTTCGATCAGACTTCGTCGCGACCGGAGGCCAGGATGCAGATCAGCGTGATGACGGCCGAGAGGCCGAGATAGTAGCCGACGTAGAGCATGCCGTAGTTCGCCTGCAGCCAGGTGGCGATGTAGGGCGCGAGCGATGCGCCGAAGATGCCTGCGAGGTTGAAGGTGATCGACGAGCCGGTGTAGCGCACGGCGGTCGGGAAGGGGGCTGCGAGTGCCGTGCCGATCAGGCCGTAGGTCATGCCCATCAGCGCCATGGCGACGATCGCGAAGACCAGAATGCTGCCTTCGCCGCCAGCCATCAGGCCGGGGAGCAGGAAGGAGAACAGGCCGATCAGGACGGTCGTCAGGATCAGCATTTCGCGGCGGCCGAAGCGCTCGGCGAGCTTGCCGATGATGGGGATGAAGATGCCGAAGGAGATCGAGCCGACGATCTGGATCTCGAGCGCGTCGAGGAACGGGATCTTCAGGACCTTGACGTTGTAGGAGAGCAGGTAGGCCGAGCCGATGTAGAACAGCACGAAGGTGGCGAGCGCCACGAAGGTGCCGAGGAACAGGCTGCGCTTGTGCTTGCGGAAGACTTCGGCAACGGGAACGGCGACGCGCTCCTGCTTGTCGATGGCCTTCTGGAAGTCAGGCGTTTCGGTGATCGAGAGACGGACCCACAGGCCGATGACGATCAGGACGATCGAGGCGATGAAGGGTACGCGCCAGCCCCAGGCCAGCAGCTGTTCCTGCGGCATGAACTGCAGCAGCACCCAGAAGATACCCGAGGACAGGAAGAGGCCGAGCGGTGCGCCGAGCTGCGGGAACATGCCGTACCAGCTGCGCTTGCCCTCAGGTGCGTTTTCTGTTGCCAGCAGCACCGCGCCACCCCATTCGCCACCGAGGCCGAAGCCCTGGCCGAAACGGCAAAGCGCGAGAAGCAGAGGCGCGAGAACGCCGATGGACTCATAAGAGGGGAGCAGGCCGATGATGACGGTGGAGATACCCATCGTCAGCAGGGCCGCGACCAGCGTCGTCTTGCGGCCGATCCTGTCGCCGAAGTGGCCGAAGACCACGGCGCCGAGCGGGCGGGCGAAGAAGGCGATGGAGAAGGTCGCGAAGGAGGCGAGCAGCGCGGTGGTCGGATCGTTGTTCGGGAAGAACAGCGTCGGGAAGACCAGCACGGCGGCCGTCGCGTATACGTAGAAGTCGAAGAATTCGATGGTGGTGCCGACGACGCTTGCGATCAGAACGCGTGCCGGCGAGTTGAGCGGTGCACTGTTCGATGAAGCTGATGTCGGCGATACTGGAGATATCGCGTCTGACATTTTCATTCCAATCGGGATTTCGGTTGTATGCCTTTGGGAGGCTAGGGGCTCATAACGCAATTTTAGTTCGGCGCAAACGTTAATCGCGCAATAAACCGACAAAAACTAGGGTGCTTCCTTTTGGGGCCGGAACGCCGGGCGCCCGATCGTGCTCCAATCCGTGTTTCCAGCGGGTGCAGGCGCGATTTGAGGCCAGATTTGCGCCGGCGCAATTCCTGCTGCGCCCGGCGTTCGCGGCCTGCTTGGCACGATCGCTTAAACTTTTTGTTTCGCTTTGACATATCGGCGGTAGCGCTTGGCGCTGCGGGGTTTTCACGTTTCGCCGGCTGCGCCCGAGTGTCACAATTCATGCCACTGCAGCCAGGAAGTTAACAAAAGTAAACGCTTCGTTAACCATAATGACGCTCTAATACACGTGCGCCAGGCGAGCCAGATTCGGAAGAAAGCCAGCTTGGTGCAAGCCTTGGAATGCAAAGTACGGATTATTTTGGGGGTATCTATGAGTCGCAAGCATGTCGCTGTCCTTATGGGCGGATTTTCCTCGGAGAGGCCTGTCAGCCTTTCGTCCGGGGCGGCGTGCGCGGATGCTCTCGATGCTGAAGGCTTCCAGGTTACCCGTATCGATGTAGATCGCGACGTCTCCGCCAAACTCTCCGCTCTCCGTCCCGATGTGGTGTTTAACGCGCTGCATGGGCCGTTCGGCGAAGACGGGCTGATCCAGGGTATCCTTGAATATCTCGAAATTCCCTACACTCACTCCGGCGTTCTGGCCTCCGCACTTGCTATGGATAAGAGCAAGGCAAAGGGTGTCGCTGCTGCCGCCGGCATTCCTGTCGCGCAGTCGCAGGTGATCAACCGCTTCGCTTTCCCCGCCGAACATCCGATGAAGCCGCCTTATGTGGTGAAGCCGGTGCGCGAGGGTTCGAGCTTCGGTGTTGTCATCGTCCAGGAGGATCAGTCGCGTCCGCCGCAGATCATCGGTTCGGCCGAATGGCGGTATGGCGAGGAAGTTCTGGTCGAGCGTTACGTGCATGGTCGCGAGCTCACCTGCGGCGTCATGGGCGATCAGGTGCTGGGTGTGACCGAGATCGTTCCGCAGGGTCACAGCTTCTACGATTACGATTCCAAGTATGTGGCCGGTGGCTCGAAACACGTCATTCCGGCGAAAATTTCACCGAATATTTACCAAAAAATACAATCATTGTCCCTAAGGGCGCATCAAGCAATTGGTTGCCGTGGAGTGAGTCGGTCGGATTTTCGGTACGACGATCGCTTCTCCGAAGACGGCGAAATCATCTGGCTGGAGATCAATACTCAGCCAGGCATGACTCCAACCTCGCTTGTGCCCGAAATGGCCGGTCATGCCGGCTACTCGTTTGGTGAATTTCTTCGTTGGATGGTGGAGGACGCTTCTTGTTCTCGGTAACGGTCAAAAGGATGGGGCGCCCAAGCCATCAAGCCGAGCCTTCCTATGCTGAAGGCGATGGGCGCATCGTGCTGCCGCGGCCTCTGCGTCGCGTCGTCCGCTTCCTTGTCAGCCTCGGTAGCGGCCGCATCTACATTCCTGCCCATACGGGTACGGTGTCGGCGCTGGCGTTCTTCGCCGCGACTGGTCTTTATGGCATGTCTCTGGGTGGTCACACTGAGGTTGTCGCCCAGGCGACGACGGCTGCCGCCGGCTTTGCCGTCGAGGACGTGAAGGTATCCGGCAACTCCGAGACCTCCGAAATCGATATCCTCCAGCTGATCGGTCTCGACGGTACGACCTCGCTCGTGGCGCTCGATGTGGATGCGGCGCGTCAGAAGATCGCGAAGCTCCCCTGGGTCGAGAGCGTCGAGGTCCGCAAGGTCTATCCGAAGACGATCGAGGTTAAGCTCAAGGAGCGCGAAGCCTACGCGATCTGGCAGCATGGCGCCGAGCTCTCGCTGGTCGAGAAGGGTGGGGCGGTCATCGCGCCGCTTCGCGACAACAAGTTTTCGCAGCTTCCGCTGGTCGTTGGTCGCGGCGCCGAAGTGGCTGCCGCTTCGCTCGCCGACGAGTTCTCCAAGTGGCCCGATATCAAGGCGCGCGTGAAGGCCTATGTCTGGGTTTCCGGCCGTCGCTGGGATCTGCACATGGATAACGGCGTCGTCGTCAAGCTGCCGGAAGACGATGTCGACCAGGCGCTGGCGCGCCTTTCGAAGTTCAACGGCGAGCAGGCGCTTCTCGATCGTGATATCGCGGCCGTCGATCTTCGCCTCTCCGACCGTATGGCCATCCAACTGACGCCTGAAGCCATGGAGCGCCGTCAGCTTGTTCTCGATCAGCGCACCAAGGATTTGAAGAAGGCGGGGCAGAATATATGAGCTTGTTCGGTTCGTCCCATTTTGGATTGCCGCGCCTGAAGCCGCTTTCGTCCAAGCGGTCGCACGTCGTTTCCGTGCTCGACATCGGTTCGACGAAAGTCGTCTGCATGATCGGCCGGCTGACGCCGCGCGAGGAGAGCCAGATCCTCCCCGGTCGCACGCATAACATCGAAATCATCGGCATTGGCCACCAGCGTTCGCGCGGTATCAAGACCGGCGCGATCTCGGATCTCGATGCGCTCGAAAGCGTCATCCGCCTCGCGGTCGATGCCGCCGAGCGCATGGCTGGCCTCACCGTCGAGAGCCTGATCGTCAACCTGACGGCCGGACGCCTCACCAGCGACATCTACACCGCCACCATCGATCTCGGCGGCCAGGAAGTCGAGCTGAACGATCTGAAGAAGGTTCTGGCGGCAGCCTGCCAGCAGTCGCTGCGCCAGGATCGCGCCGTGCTGCACTCGCTGGCCACCGGTTTCTCGCTCGACGGCGAACGTGGCATTCGCGATCCGTTGTCGATGTACGGTGACGTTCTCGGCGTTGACATGCATGTCGTGACCGCTGAGCGCACGGCTCTGAAGAACCTCGAGCTCAGCGTCAACCGCGCGCACCTGTCGGTCGAAGGTATCGTTGCTACGCCTTACGCGTCCGGCCTTGCCGCTCTTGTCGACGACGAAGTCGAACTCGGATGTGCCGCGATCGACATGGGTGGCGGCACGACGACGATCTCGGTCTTTGCCGAAGGCAAGCTGGTGCACACGGATGCCGTCGGTCTCGGCGGTCATCACGTCACAACCGATCTGGCCCGTGGCCTTTCGACCCGCATCGAGGACGCCGAGCGTCTGAAGGTGGTTCATGCCTCGGCCATGGGGAACTCTTCCGATGAGCGCGAGCTGATCTCGATCCCGCCGATCGGCGAGGACGATCGCGATCTGCCGACGCAGGTGCCGCGCGCACTGGTGTCGCGGATCGTCAGCGCCCGCATCGAGGAGACGATGGAACTCATTCGCGACCGCATCCAGCGCTCGGGCTTCAGCCCGATCGTCGGCAAGCGCGTCGTGCTGACAGGCGGCGCAAGCCAGCTGACCGGCCTTGCCGACGTTGCCCGCAAGATCCTTGCCCGCAACGTCCGTATCGGCCGCCCGATGGGCGTCTCGGGTCTCCCGACCGCTGCCAAGGGTCCGGCCTTTTCGACGGCGGTCGGCCTGATGATCTATCCGCAGGTTGCGGACCAGGAAACACATGCGTCACAGAGCGGTCTGCTCATGTCGCTTGGCGGAAATAGCAGCCGCTTCGCCCGGATGGGCCAGTGGCTGAAGGAAAGCTTCTAGAAATTGAGTGAATTGGCCGGCGTGGCGATGCGGCCATAAAGAGAAGGAACGGTTACCATGACTATCAAGCTGCATACGCCAGATATCACTGAGCTGAAGCCGCGCATCACCGTGTTCGGCGTCGGCGGTGGCGGTGGCAACGCTGTCAACAACATGATCTCCGCTGGTCTCCAGGGCGTCGACTTCGTCGTTGCCAACACGGATGCCCAGGCACTGACGATGACCAAGGCAGAGCGCATCATCCAGCTCGGCGCCAGCGTCACCGAAGGTCTCGGCGCGGGTTCGCAGCCGGAAGTCGGCCGTGCAGCTGCTGAAGAATGCATCGACGAAATCGTCGATCACCTGAACGGCACCCACATGTGCTTCGTCACCGCCGGCATGGGCGGCGGCACCGGCACCGGTGCGGCTCCCGTCGTTGCACAGGCCGCCCGCAACAAGGGCATCCTGACGGTTGGCGTCGTGACCAAGCCGTTCCACTTCGAAGGCGGCCGCCGCATGCGTCTGGCCGAAGCGGGCATCCAGGAACTGCAGAAGTCGGTCGACACGCTGATCGTCATTCCGAACCAGAACCTGTTCCGTATCGCAAACGACAAGACGACCTTCGCCGACGCATTCGCGATGGCCGACCAGGTTCTCTACTCGGGCGTTGCCTGCATCACCGACCTGATGGTGAAGGAAGGTCTCATCAACCTCGACTTCGCCGACGTCCGTTCGGTCATGCGCGAAATGGGCCGCGCGATGATGGGTACCGGCGAGGCTTCCGGCCAGGGCCGCGCGATGCAGGCTGCGGAAGCGGCGATCGCAAACCCGCTGCTCGACGAAACCTCGATGAAGGGCGCACAGGGCCTGCTGATCTCCATCACCGGTGGTCGCGACCTCACCCTCTTCGAAGTCGACGAAGCTGCTACCCGTATCCGCGAAGAAGTCGATCCGGATGCGAACATCATCCTCGGCGCGACCTTCGACGAATCGCTTGAAGGCATCATCCGCGTTTCCGTCGTTGCCACCGGCATCGACCGCGCGATGAACCAGGACGCCGGCAAGACCTTCCAGCCGGTCCAGAAGCCGATTATCCGTCCTTCGGCGGCCGTCGCTCCGGCTCCGGCCGCAGTCCAGCCTGCCCCTGTCATGCAGCAGGCACCGAAGGCCGACCAGATCGCGCAGACCATCCGCATGGCCGAAGCCGAAATGGAACGCGAACTCGACATCCACGCTCCGCGCGCGGCTGCCCCGGTTCATCAGCAGCCTGCTCCGCAGGAAACCTTCCGCCCGGCGAGCAAGATCTTCGCAGCTCCGGAAGCCGCACCGGTCATCCGTCCGGCTCCGGTCCAGCAGCAGGCACCCGTGATGCAGCAGCCGGCTCCGCAGCCTGTGATGCACCAGCCGGCGCCGGTCATGCAGCAGCCTGCTCCTGTCATGCAGCAGCAGCCGGTCCGCATGCCGAAGGTCGAGGATTTCCCGCCGGTCGTTCAGGCCGAGATCGATCATCGTTCGCAGCCGGCACCGGTGTCGCATGCGCATGAAGAGCGCGGTCCGATGGGCCTCCTGAAGCGCATCACCAACTCGCTTGGTCGCCGCGAAGAGGAAGTCGCTCCCGAGATGACGTCGGCTCCGGCAGCGTCCTCGCAGCAGCGCCGCCCGCTGTCTCCGGAAGCAAGCCTCTATGCTCCGCGTCGCGGAAACCTGGATGATCAGGGCCGCGCCGTACCGCAGGCCCGCATGATGCAGGAAGACGATCAGCTCGAAATTCCGGCCTTCCTTCGCCGCCAGTCGAACTGATAAAGACACGCAGAATCGCCACGCAACAGCCCGGGAGTTCGCTCCCGGGCATTGTTGTATCAGGCACTCCGATTTGCGCCTGATTGCCTTGTGATTTCAAATGCATGCTTTCGTAACAATGCGAAAGAAACAGTGATTTGGATTGCGGAGCGGGCACACGTATGTATGGGCTGACAAACCGTCTACGTGCGCCTTGACGCAGCACTGCGATGGAGAGAATAAGCCTTGGCGGATGAGTTTCGGCATACGGGTCGTAGCGGATCGCCAGGGATAATAAAGGCAAGATTAATGGTTATTGGCATGTTGGGTTTTCAAACGACGGTATCGCGTCCGGTCACTCTTTCGGGGATCGGCGTTCATTCGGGTGCCGACGTTTCGATTACCTTCAACCCCGCTGAAGCCGACACTGGTGTCGTATTCAATCGCATGCATGACAACGGCGAAGTCACCGAGCTTCGCGCTGTTTCCTCGCAGGTCGGCAATACCGACCTTTGCACCGTTCTCGGCTTTTCTCCGGCGCGCTCCGTCGCGACGGTCGAACATGTGATGGCCGCCGTCTACGCGCTTGGCCTCGACAACGTCGTCATCGAAGTCGACGGCGCCGAAATGCCGATCATGGACGGTAGCTCGATGCCGTTCATCGACGCCATCGAACAGGTGGGTCTGGTATCGCTCGGCGTCAAGCGCCGCTACATCCGCATCACCAAGCCGGTTCGCATCGAGCATGGCGGCTCCTGGAGCGAGTTTCGTCCCTATGACGGCATGCGCTTCGAAGTCGAGATCGATTTCGACACGCCGCTGATCGGCCGCCAGAAGTGGGAAGGCGACATGACCGCCGCCACCTTCAAGTCGGAACTGTCGCGCGCCCGCACCTTCGGCTTCATGCGTGACGTCGAACGTCTCTGGGCCTCGGGCCACGCGCTCGGCTCGTCGCTGGAAAATTCGGTCGTCATCTCCGATGATCACACGGTCATCAACGTCGAAGGCCTGCGCTACGCCAAGGACGAATTCGTGCGTCACAAGACGCTTGATGCCGTCGGCGACCTGTCGCTTGCCGGCGCTCCCTTCATCGGCTGCTACCGTTCTTATCGCGGCGGTCACAAGATGAACGCCAATGCGCTTAAGGCGCTGCTCAGCGATCCGACCGCCTATGAAGTGGTCGAGACCTCGGCACCGCGCCAGCGTGTTGCCCCGCGCGATTTCATCCGCGTCAACGCTCCTGAATTTGCTCCCTGGTCGGCTTGACCTCCGTCGCATTCTTTAGGCCAGGGCCGCCTCCTTTGGGAGGCGGTTTCTTTATGTGCAACAGCCAAGTGTGATTCCCGATAGACCTTTCGCGGCAGATATTTAGCTGGGCATAATCGAGAATTATCCGGACAAAACAGGCGATTATCGGCGGGGTCGCCACAAAAATGCGTTAATGCATCATCAATGCGTTGCTCTGGCCATGCATTTGTGGCTAGAAACGCCAGCGAGGCGTGGCTGCCGTTGAGGGATGGCGGCTCTTGGGATGTTCCGATGGGTTATGCAGGGTCTGAAAGTATGATGAAGACAGCGCGTGCTTTGTTCGCATCGCTCCTGGTGCTGAGCGCAGGTGCCTTGATTTCCGGATGCCAGTCGGACCCCGATATCGATATTACCAAGCTCGGCCTGCAGAGCGATCCGCCTGATGTTCTCTACAATCAGGGTCTGGCCAACATGAAGGCCGGCAACATGGCGGAAGCCGCGCGCAAGTTCGATTCGATCGACCGCGAAAATCCGTTCTCGGAATGGGCCCGCAAGGGTCTCGTGATGAGCACCTTCGTGAAGTACCGCCAGGGCCGCCTCGACGAAGCGTTGGCCTCTGGTAACCGCTACATGGCGCAGTATCCGAAGTCCAAGGATGCCGCCTATGTGCAGTACCTGATCGGTCTCACCTATTCCAAGCAGATCGTCGACGTGACGCAGGACCAGCGTGCTGCGTCCAGAACCGTCGAGGCCATGCAGGCCGTGATCGATAACTATCCCGATTCCGAATATGTCGACGACGCGCAGGCGAAGATCCGCTTTGCCCGCGACCAGCTCGCCGGCAAGGAAATGCAGATCGGCCGCTACTACATGGAGCGCAAGGAATACCTTGCCGCCATCTCGCGCTTCCGCATCGTCGTCGAGAAGTACCCGAACACGAACCAGGTCGAAGAGGCGCTCGCGCGTCTGGTCGAGGCCTATTACGCGATGGGTATCGTCGAGGAAGCCCAGACGGCAGCCGCCGTTCTCGGCCACAACTACCCCGACAGCCAGTGGTACGCGGATTCCTACAAGCTGCTGAAGAGCAACGGCGCAGAGCCGCGTGAAAATCAGGGCTCGTGGATTTCGCAAGCCGGCAAGAAACTCCTCGGTACTTAAAGCCGATGCTGATCCAGCTTTCGATCCGCGATATCGTCCTGATCGAGCGGCTGGATCTTGCCTTCGAGGCGGGTCTCTCCGTTCTGACGGGGGAGACCGGCGCCGGCAAATCCATCCTGCTCGACAGCCTGTCGCTCGCCCTTGGCGGGCGCGGCGATGGTGGTCTCGTCCGCCATGGTGAGGACAAGGGGCAGGTGACGGCCGTTTTTGACGTCGGCACCGACCACCGGGCGCGCGTGCTGTTGCGCGACAACGGCATCGACGATGACGGCGACCTGATCTTCCGCCGCGTGCAGAGCGCCGATGGCCGCACCAAGGCCTATGTCAACGACCAGCCGCTCAGCGTGCAGCTGATGCGCCAGGCCGGCCAGATGCTGGTCGAGATCCACGGACAGCATGACGACCGCGCTCTGGTCGACACCCACGCCCACCGCATGCTTCTCGACGCCTTCGCCGGCATCGCCGACGAGGTGGCCGGCGTCTCGCAGCTCTATCGCGTCTGGCGTGATACGGAGCGCACGCTGAAGAAGCACCGCGAGAAGGTCGAGGCGGCGGCGCGCGAGGCGGATTACATCCGCTCTTCCGTCGAGGAGCTCGACAAGCTGGCCCCACAGGACGGCGAAGAGGATGAGCTCGCCGAACGCCGCCAGAAGATGATGAAGGCCGAGCGCATCGCCGGCGATATCGCCGAGGCCTCCGAATTCCTCAACGGCAATGCCTCGCCCGTGCCGCATATCGCCTCGCTGGTGCGCCGGCTGGAGCGCAAGAGCCATGAGGCGCCGGGCCTGCTCGAAGACACCGTGGCGCTGCTTGATGCGGCACTCGACCAGCTCTCCAACGCGCAGATGGAAGTCGAAGCGGCACTGCGCAAGACGGAATACGATCCGAAGGAACTGGAGCGCGTCGAGGAGCGGCTTTTCGCGCTGCGCGGCGCCTCGCGCAAATATTCGGTGCCGGTCACCGAACTGCCGGCGCTTGCGATCCGCATGAGCAACGATCTGGCCGATCTCGACGCCGGCGAGGAAAAGCTTGCCAAGCTCGAAGCCGAGGTCGGCGTCGCGAAGGTCGCCTATGAGGCGGCCGCGCAGGTGGTCTCGGCCAAGCGTCACCAGGCAGGCGAAGCCCTTGCCGCAGCCGTCATGGCGGAACTGCCGGCGCTGAAGCTCGAGCGCGCCCGCTTCATGGTGGAGATCGCCTCCAACCCGGAAGAAGCGGCGGCCGAAGGCATCGACGTCGTCGAATTCCACGTCCAGACCAACCCGGGCACACGCCCCGGTTCGATCATGAAGGTGGCGTCGGGCGGCGAGCTCTCGCGTTTCCTGCTGGCGCTCAAGGTGGCGCTTGCCGATCGCGGTTCGGCGCCGACGTTGGTCTTCGACGAAATCGACACGGGCGTCGGCGGTGCTGTCGCCGATGCGATCGGTCAGCGGCTGAAGCGGCTGTCGGCCAAGGTTCAGGTTCTCTCCGTCACCCACGCGCCGCAGGTGGCGGCACGGGCCGCGACGCATCTGTTGATCTCCAAGGGGCCGGCTTCCGAGGGCTCCGAAAAGATCGCCACCCGGGTGGCGACGATGGAGCCGCACGACCGCACCGAGGAAATCGCCCGCATGCTGGCCGGCGCTTCGGTGACCGAGGAGGCGAGGGCGGCCGCCAAGCGGTTGTTGACGGCGGGCGAGTAGGTCGCCGGCCGCGACAAATTTCGCGCGACACGTATTCGGCTGTTGGCGGTAACCGCCTGACGCTTTTGCCGTGACAAAAATTGCTCTAGAAAACGACTCCTCAAAGGGAGTTTGCCATGTCCGCCGCCAACCAAACGCCTGTCGAAACCCTGAGCGAAGAACAGGCCGCCGCAGAGCTTGCCTTTCTGGCAGCCGAGATCGCCAGCAATGACGAGCTCTATCATGGCAAGGACCAGCCGGCGATTTCGGATGCCGAGTACGATGCGCTGAAGCGGCGCAACGATGCGATCGAACAGCGCTTTCCCGAACTCGTTCGCGACGACAGCCCGTCGCGCCGGGTCGGCGCAGCCCCATTGCCCACCTTCGCGCCGATCACCCATTCGCGGCCGATGCTGTCGCTCGACAACACGTTTTCCGACGAGGACGTGCAGGATTTCATCGGCTCGGTCTACCGCTTCCTCGGGCAGCTGCCCGACGGCTCCATCGCGTTTACCGCCGAGCCGAAGATCGACGGCCTTTCGATGTCGATCCGCTACGAGAACCGCAAGCTTGTGAGCGCCGCGACCCGCGGCGACGGCACGACGGGCGAGAACGTTACCGCCAATGTGAAGACCATCAAGCAGATCCCGAACAAGCTGCCTGCGGATGCACCCGATATCGTCGAGGTGCGCGGCGAGGTCTATATGGCGAAGAGCGACTTCCTTGCGCTCAACGCGCAGATGGAGGCCGATGGCAAGCAAACCTACGTCAACCCGCGCAACACGGCGGCGGGATCGCTGCGCCAGCTCGACGCCAAGGTGACGGAGAGCCGCAAGCTGCGCTTCTTCGCCTATGCCTGGGGTGAGATCTCCGAGATGCCATCGGATACGCAGATGGGCATGGTCGAGACCTTCGGCAAATGGGGTTTTCCCATCAATCCGCTAATGAAGCGGCTGTCTTCGGTCGAGGATATTCTCGGTCATTACCGCGAGATCGGTCTTCAGCGGCCGGATCTCGATTACGATATCGACGGCGTCGTCTACAAGGTCGATCGTCTCGACCTGCAGCAGCGCCTTGGCTTCCGCTCGCGCAGCCCGCGCTGGGCGACCGCACACAAGTTCCCGGCCGAGCAGGCGTTCACGACGGTGGAAAACATCGATATCCAGGTCGGCCGCACTGGTGCGCTGACGCCGGTGGCGCGGCTGACGCCTGTCACCGTCGGCGGCGTCGTCGTCACCAATGCGACGCTGCACAACGAGGATTACATCAAGGGCATCGGCAATTCCGGCGAGCGCATCCGCGAGGATGATCACGATATCCGCATCGGCGACACCGTCATCGTGCAGCGGGCGGGCGACGTCATTCCGCAGGTGCTCGACGTGGTGATGGAGAAGCGACCGGCGGGGGCTGAGGCCTATGTGTTTCCGAAAACGTGTCCGGTTTGCGGGTCGCATGCGGTGCGGGAGCGCAACGAGAAGACCGGCAAGCTCGATTCCGTCACCCGCTGCACCGGCGGCTTCGTCTGCCGGGCGCAGGCGACCGAGCACCTGAAGCATTTCGTCTCGCGCAACGCCTTCGATATCGAGGGTTTTGGGACCAAGCAGGTTGATTTCTTCTTCGAGAGCGAGGACGAGGCGCTGAAGATCCGCACGGCGCCGGATATCTTCACGCTGAAGAAGCGGCAGGAGGCCTCGACGCTGACCAAGCTCGAGAATATCGACGGCTTCGGCAAGGTCAGCGTCAAGAAGCTGTTCGACGCCATCGACGAGCGCCGCTCGATCGCGCTCAACCGCTTCATCTACGCGCTCGGCATCCGCCATGTCGGCGAGACCACCGCCAAGCTGCTCGCCCGCCACTACGGCACCTACGAGGCTTTCGAGACGGCGATGAAAGAAGCGGCGTCACTGGCCGGTGACGCCTGGCAGGACCTGAACAATGTCGAGGGCATCGGCGAGATCGTCGCCCGTGCCATCGTCGAGTTCTACAAGGAGCCGCGCAATCTCGATGTCGTCGGTCGCCTGCTGGACGAGGTGACGCCCGAGGCCGCCGAGCAGATCGCCGCTTCCGACAGCCCCGTCGCCGGCAAGACCGTCGTCTTCACCGGCAGCCTGGAGAAATTCACCCGCGACGAGGCCAAGGCGCGCGCCGAAAGCCTCGGCGCCAAGGTCGCTGGCTCGGTCTCGAAGAAGACCGACATCCTGGTCGCCGGCCCCGGCGCCGGATCGAAGCTCGACAAGGCAAGGGAACTCGGCGTCCAGACGATGGACGAGGACGGGTGGCTGGCGTTGATCGGTGGGTGAGGTATCAGGTGTTTGGTAGACGGTGATCGGTTGATTGCCGACCACCGTACTCTCATCGCAACCGCCCCATGGCATAGGCGTCGACGTACTCGCCGGCGCGATACCCGAAGGATTTCAGCAGCCCCTCCTGCTCGAAGCCGAACTTTCGGTAGAGCGCGATGGCCGGCTCGTTGTCGGTGTAGACGGTGAGCTCAAGGCGCTTGATGTCGAGCCAGTCATCCGCCGCCTCGACCATTGCCGCCAGCAGCCTTCTGCCGAAACCGCGGCCGACGAAATCATCATGCACGCCCATGCCGATGCTTGCGACGTGCTGCCGGCGTCCCGAAAAGCGGTTGAGACCTCCGGTGGCGACGATCCTATCGTCGAGCGTCACGACGAGGTTCAGCGCGCCGGGCGAGGGGTTCTCCGCGTGCTTGCGGACCTCGTTCACCGATGGGTAGGGCAGACGCAGCGTGCCGGCACGATAACCGGGCAGGTTCGTCAACTCGGCGAGTGCTTCGGCGTCCGATGAAAGCAGGGCGCGCACGCGGATGTCTCCGGCCGGTGCGGCTTTATTAGGCTGCGGATTTTCAGGGTCTCTGGGCATTCTGGCTCTCCTTTGTCGATACGAGGAGAGCCGGTTCCAAAAACCCTGCTCGCCTCGGCAGGGTTCTCGGGATGATCGCTATGCGTTCAATACAGCACAGCACCCGCGCACCCTTGGTGGGGCGTGGTGATATGAAGGGTCATCATGGTTGCGTTGGCGATCATGGCGCAAGGTTGCGATATGTCGTTACCTTTGTCAACTCATCCGGGTATTTGCCTCGTAGGCCGGCTGCCGGTATGTCTGGGAGATACTAGAGAATCGGACATCCCCTTGAAAACCATCGCCATCGATTTCGAAACAGCCAACGAGCAGCGCGGCAGTGCCTGTTCGGTCGGGCTTGCCTGGATCGAGGACGGGGTGGTGACCAGGGTGGAGGAGCGGTTGATACGGCCGCGGGAGATGCGGTTTTCGGGTATGAACATCGCCATCCACGGCATCCGGCCTGAACATGTCGAGGATGCGCCGGAGTTTCCTGAAGTGATGGACGAGTTCGTCGATGATTTCAGGGGCGCGACGATGATCGCGCATAACGCTTCCTTCGATTTCAGCGTCTGGCGCGCCTGCTTGGATGGCTACCGGCAGGCCTATCCGGAGCTTACCTATCTCTGCAGCCTGAAGATGTCGCAGCGGATCTGGCCGCATTTCCTGTCGCATCGGCTGAATATCCTGGCCGAGCATCTCGGGCTGCGTTTCGTGCACCACAATGCCGCCGAGGATGCGGCCGTCTGCGCGCAGGCGGCGATTGCCATGGCGCGGCATGTGGGGGCTGCGGCGGTGCATGCGATCCCCGAATTCATTGGCATGAAGCCGGGGCGATTGACGTCGCGCGGCTATGAGCCCTGTACCTGCCGGAAGGGATAGCGGCGTGGGTTCCTGTTGGCGGTGAAGCCGGCGCGGTGTGCCTCGCTTCCTGGGCTCAATTCATGGGTATGGGGTTTCTTGCCATGCGGCGGGCTCCGCCTATCTTAGCTTGCGCAACATTGAAGCGCCGCTGAGGGAAATACCGCCATGTCCAGACTTCGCAATCTCGTCCTCTCCGCAGCCATTCTGGCTGGTGTGTCCGCAGGCGCCGCGTACGCCGATGTCGTCGGCAAGGTGGGGGTCGACTGGATCGGCAACGATATCCTTGTCGATGCGGTGGCCGACCCCGAGGTGAAGGGCGTCACCTGCCATGTCAGCTATTTCGACCGCAGCGTGATCGATCGCGTCAAGAACGGCAACTGGTTCGAGGATCCTTCGAACAGCGCCATTTCCTGCCATCAGACCGGGCCGATCGAAATCGGTGATATCGACCTGTCGAAGGGCGGGGACGAGGTGTTCAAGTCGGGCATTTCGCTGGTGTGGAAGAAGCTCGTCGTCACCCGCATCTACGACAAGCAGAACGATACGCTGATCTATCTGGCGCATTCGCGCGAGCTCACCAACGGATCGGCGAAGATGGCGATCTCCACCGTGTCGCTCTACGGGCAGACGGTGACCTGGAAGAACGGCAAGCCGCAATAGGGCGCGCAACTTTCGGTGAAGCCCGCTCTTGTCGTCTTGAGCGATATGGCAATCGTCATACGGCGCGGATAAGGTCCGCGCCGGAGATTTAATGCGAGAGGACTGATGATGGCTGGTAACTACAGGATAGCAAACGAGTTTCTGAGCGTCGACGTATCGTCGCTGGGCGCCGAGATGCAGGCGCTGGATACCAGCGATGGCCGTTCGCTCCTGTGGAACGGCGATGCGGCCTTCTGGAGCGGGCGGTCGCCGATCCTGTTTCCGATCGTCGGCAAGGCGCCTGACGATGCGGTCGAGATCGAGGGCAAGAGCTATCCGATGAACCAGCACGGCTTTGCCCGCCGCGCCGAGTTCGCGCTTGCCGCGTCCAGCGATACGATGTGCCGCTACGAACTTGCGGCGTCGGAGGCGACCAAGGCGGTCTATCCGTTCGATTTCGTTCTGGCGGTGGAGCACAGCCTTGAGGGGCGTACGCTGACGGTGGCTGCCGAGGTCACCAACCGCGACCAGCGGCCGATGCCGTTCGGGCTCGGCTTCCACTCCGCCTTCGTCTGGCCGCTGCCGGGCGCCCAAGGGAGCGATCATGTGATCACGCTCGACAATGGCGCCGAGCCCGCGCTTATCCGCCTGTCCGGCGGGCTGTTGTCGTTCGCCAAGCATCCTTCGCCGTTCAGGCAAGGGCGGCTGGTGCTTGATCACAGGATGTTCGATGAGGACGCGATGGTCTTTCCTGAGGGGGCCGGCGAGGGGCTGCGCTATAGTGCCGAGGGCGGGCCGACGCTGCATTTCAGCTTCGAGAACCTGCCCAATCTGGCGCTCTGGCAGAAGCCCGGCGCTCCGTTCATCTGCATCGAGCCCTGGCATGGCATGGCGGCCGAGAATGGCGGCTCCAAGGCGCTTGCCGAGCGGCCCTACAGCCAGACGCTTGAAGCGGGCAAGACCGCGCGCTTTGCCTTCTCCGTCGAGATCTCGGGCTAGGCTTCGGTCAACCGCTGCCGATTGAAACGAAAACAGCCCGCGACGGATTTCGTCGCGGGCTGTTTTGCATTGAAGCGTTCGATCCGGCTTACGCGGCTTCGCGGGCCAGTTCGTCGGCGATGACGGTGTCGAGGTTGAGGAAGCAGACCATGGTCTTCTCCAGGGCCACGATGCCGCGGCAGAAGGCGCGCTGTTCTTCCGGAATGATTTCCGGTGCGGGCTGCAGGTCTTCGCTCTTGATGGTCATCATGTCGGAAACCTGCTCGACCAGCAGGCCGACCAGCTTGCCGGCGATGTCGGTGACGATGATGGCCGAGCGCTCGGAAGGCTCGGTCATCTTCATGCCGAGGCGGCAGGCCATGTCGATGACGGGGATGACGGCGCCGCGCAGGTTGATCAGGCCGAGAACGTAGGGCGGCGTGTGCGGCATCGGGGTCACCGGCGCCCAGCCGCGGATTTCGCGGATCGCCATGATGTCGATGCAGAATTCCTGCTCGCCGAGATGGAAGGACACGATCTCCAAATGAGAACCGGTCTGGTTGATGACAGTGCTATTCATGATCAAAATTCTTCCCAGTTGTCTCCGGCCGGAGCGGCCATGGCTCGTGCGGCGTTGCCGCCGCTGAATGCGCCCGCGACCTTGCCGATGAGGGCTCGTGCGGGAGATGATTTCGGATGCGAGGCTGCTGATGCTTCCCGCGGCGTGTGATGGGCATTCATGCCCTCGCCGATATTGAACGTGCCGATCAGCTGGATCAGGTGGTCGGCGTCGGTGGCAAGCGTATGGCTTGCCGCGTTCGTCTCTTCCACCATGGCCGCGTTTTTCTGCGTGACCTGGTCCATCTGGCTGATGGCTGTATTGATCTCGTTCAGTCCTACCGATTGTTCGCGTGCAGAGGTTACGATTGATTTAACATGTTCGTCGATCCGCGAAACATCTTCGCCGATTTCGCGCAAAGCCTGTCCCGCAGCCGTCACCAGCTCGCCGCCGGTCTTCACTTCGGCGCCGGATTTGCCGATCAGCGTCTTGATGTCCTTGGCGGCGTTGGCGGCGCGCACGGCGAGTTCACGCACTTCCTGGGCAACGACCGCGAATCCCTTGCCGGCTTCGCCCGCACGCGCCGCCTCGACGCCTGCGTTCAGCGCGAGCAGGTTGGTCTGGAAAGCGATCTCGTCGATGACGTTGATGATCTGGCCGATCTCGCGCGAGGCGGTCTCGATGCGCTCCATCGCCGCCATGGCGTTGTTGACGACGATATCGGACTTGGCGGTGTTCTCACGGGTATGGGCGACCATCTGGCCGACGCTCTCGGCGCGGTTGGTGGCGTTGCGCACGGTGGTGGTGATCTGGTCGAGTGCGGCCGATGTCTGCTCCAGCGAGGCTGCCTGCTGCTCGGTGCGCTTGGCGAGGTCGTCGGCGGCCGAGCGCATCTGCCGGCCGTTGGCCTGGATCGATGTGCCGTTGCGGGTGATCTCGGTCATCGTCTGGCGCAGCGTCGCGGTGGTCTGGTTGAAGTCGGCGCGCAGGCCCTCCAGCTCCGGCTTGAAGGCGTTCACGATCGTCGCGGTCACATCGCCGGCGGCAAGGCGCTTCAGGCCCTGGCCGAGCGCTGTGACGGCGGTGTTGAGCGCTTCGGTGTCGGCGAGCTTGGCGGCGTCGCGGCTGCGGCGCTCGGCGTCCGATTGCTGGCGTTCGCTTTCGCTGCGCTGTTCGAGCGCGCGCTTGTCGATCGCCGCCTGCCGGAAGCCTTCGGCGGCGCGGGCCATGTCGCCGATCTCGTCGCCACGTTGGGTGGCGGGCACGGGGCTGTCGAGATCGCCATTGGTGATCCGTTGCATGCTGGCGCGAACGCTTTCGATGCCGCGGCGGATCGAGCCGCCGTGGATGTACTGGAGGCCGGCCATGCACAGCATGGCGATGATGCCGAGGCCGATCTGGATGTAGACGGCATCCTCGGAGATCGCGTTTGCCTGTTCGATCCGCTTCTTGGCGATGGCGCCGCCGTCGATTGCGAGCTTGTCGAGCGTCGCGGTCAGCTTGTCGCCGCCGCTGTCGATGGCGTCGTCCAGCTGGTCGAAGGCGGCTGCCGGAGCACCTGTCTCGACGGCATTCTTGAGGTCGCCGAGGATGCTCTGCTTGAGGGCGGCGACATCGCCGTCATAATTCGAGACGAGGGCGGCTGCGTTCATTTCGTCGGCGAGCAGGCGCATCTGGCTGGAACCGCTTGAGAGCTGCGCGATCGAATCGTTCATCAGCTTCAGGCGTTCCGCCGTGACCACCTTGCTGTCGCGATCGACGATGGTGTCCATCGCCGCCAGAATGAGCGTGAGGTTGGCGGTGCGCATCTCGTTGATGTAGTCGACGCTTGCCTGGATTTCGTTGGCCCGATCGAGCGCCTTGCGCACCGTGATGTTTTCATACCATCCGATGCCCATCATCGCGCCGAAGCCGATCAATGCCGCGCCGGCGAGCGTTCCGAGCCTCTGGCTGACGGAAAGGCTCTTACGCACTGTCATGTCTGTCATGTGAAGACTTGTCCCCTCCCGCGATGAGCGCGGTCATGTTCTCATTCGCCAGCAAGCGGATATGCGGGATCAAGCTCCAGCCGGACATCATGTCAGTCGAACGGCGAGCGTCCTATCCGGGGCTAAATATGCCAATGACTTTTTAAGTATTTGCTAACGATAAACGGCCGGTCTGCGATTGCGCTCAGCATGGGGTGAGGCAATTCATCACGGCTCGAAAAACGTCTTGTTGAATTGCGCGGCCGTCGGTGACGCGATATCAGGCAAGCGGAAGGGATCACTCCCTCGGGTGAGGAATTTATCGATGAGAACAGTGCGTATCGCCGTCTGGGTTGCCGTGTTTCTGATGGCCGGCATCCTGGGATGGCTGACCTTGAATGTGACGCAGACCAAGGAGGTGGCCTCCGACGGTCCGTTCGGCGTGCCGTTCACGCTTGTGGCGCAGGATGGCAAGCCGATCACCGAGCAGGCGTTTCGCGGCAAGCCGTCGGCGGTGTTCTTCGGCTTCACCCATTGCCCCGAGGTCTGCCCGACGACGCTGTTCGAGCTGGATGGCTGGTTGAAGCAGGTCGATCCCGATGGCGACAAGCTGCACGCCTATTTCGTCAGCGTCGATCCGGAGCGCGATACGCCCGATGTGATGAACCAGTATGTGTCGAACGTCTCCAAGCGGATCGTCGGCATTTCGGGGGCGCCCGACAAGGTGGCGGACGTGATCAAGGGTTACCGCGTCTACGCCAAGAAGGTGCCTGTCGACGAAAACAACCCCAATGGTGACTATACGATGGATCACACGGCCTCGGTGTTCCTGCTCGATTCCCAAGGGCGTTTCGCTGGAACGATCGCCTATGGCGAAAATCCCGATACGGCGGTAAAAAAGCTGGAGAACCTCGCCAACAAGGGATGAGATCATGGCGCCGGGGCATCGCAGCATTCTGATTGCAGGCGCCGGCACGACCGGTCTCACCGTTGCCCTCGAGCTCGCCCGACGCGGCTTTCGCCCGCGTGTCGTGGATAATGACGTCGGTCCCGTTCCGCTTGCCGAAAGCAGGGCACTGGGCGTCAATGCGCGGACGCTGACGCTGCTTGGTCCATCGCGGGTGACGGATGCCATCCTGCAGGAGGCGCAGCAGATCGCGCAGTTTCGCGCGACCTCCGAGGGGAAACGCCTGGCGACGGTCGACACGACCAAGCTGCCGGGGCGCTTCAGCGCCATTTACGCGCTGGCGCAGGGACACACCGAACGGCTGCTCCTGAGCAAGCTCGATGATTACGAGGTCGATCCCGAATGGCAGACGGCGATCGAGAAGGTATCCGGGGATACCAAGCCCGTCGTCACGCTGCGCAAGCCTGACGGGACGGTCGAAACCGCCACCTTCGATATCGTCATCGGGGCGGATGGTGCGCATTCGGTGGTGCGCAAGGCTGTCGGCATCGGCTTTCCGGGCGAGGCGCTGGAGAGCAGCTTCTATCTGGCCGACTTTCGCTACAAAAAGGAGATCGATCCGCATTTCATCGAGATGCAGCTGGTCGATCCAGGCATGATCGGCAGGATCCCTGTCGAGCGCGATGTGCTGCGCTTCATTTCGACGTTGCCGGATTTCGGGCAGAAGATCGTCCATCCCGGGCCGGTGGCGGAGCGTCTCTGGGCCTCGGAGTTTCGCATTCATTTCCGGCATGTCGAACAGATGGCCAAGGGCAATGTGTTTCTGGCAGGCGATGCCGCGCATATCCATTCGCCCGCCGGCGCGCGCGGCATGAATCTAGGGATCGAGGATGCCTGCTGGCTCGCTTATCTGATTTCCGAGGGGCGCGAAAGCGAGTACAGCCGGTTGCGGCTGCCGGCGGTGAAGACGGTGCTGAAGCAGACGCGGCAGCTGACAAGGCTGATTGCGATGCGCAATCGACTGGCTATTTCGATCCGAAACCTTGCGGTGCCGGTGCTTTTTAGACTACCTGCATTCCAACGAAGATTGCTGACCGGCGTTGCGGGATACGACACGCCGCCGCCGCCGTGGATCGACGGCGCGTTGTAACGGGAAAGACCGACCTTGAGTGAAATCCGCCTCTATGTGACGACGACAGAAGTGCTGGCCGGGGAAGTGCTCGACCTTTTGTCCGAGGTGTTCGGCGAAGAAGACTTCGCCATCGCCACCACCGAAATCGACGAGAAGAAGGACATCTGGGAAGCCTCCGTCTACATGATGCAGGTCGACGAGGATGACGTTCGCGTCCGCGTCGAGGCGGCGCTTTCCGAAGCGTTCCCGGATATGACTGTCGAGCGCGAGGTCATCCCCGATGTCGACTGGGTGGCGAAGTCGCTCGAGGGGCTGAAGCCGGTGCGGGCAGGGCGCTTCCTGGTGCATGGTTCGCACGACCGCGACAAGGTGCGCTCCGGCGATATCGCCATCGAGATCGATGCCGGCCAGGCCTTCGGGACCGGCCATCACGGCACGACGGCGGGCTGCCTCGAGGTTATCGACCGGGTGGTGCGTTCGCGTCGGGTGCGCAATGCGCTCGATCTCGGCACCGGCAGCGGCGTGCTGGCGATCGCGGTGCGCAAGCTAAAGAACATTCCGGTTCTCGCCACCGACATCGATCCGATCGCCACCCGTGTCGCGGCCGAGAACGTGCGCCGCAACGGCATCGCGTCGGGCATCGTCACGGAGACGGCGCCGGGGTTTCATTCGACGGCGTTCTCGAACCACGGTCCGTTCGACCTCATCATCGCCAACATCCTGGCGCGGCCGCTGATCAAGATGGCGCCGCAGCTCGTCACGCATCTGGCGCCGGGCGGATCGGTGATCCTGTCGGGTATTCTGGCATCGCAGCGCTGGAAGGTGCTGGCGGCCTATAATGGCGCGCATCTGAGGCATGTGCGCACCATCTGGCGCAACGGCTGGGTGACGATCCATCTCGACCGGCCGTAAGGTCTGGATCCAGGTCCGCATAAAAAAAAAGCCCCGAGCGCCTGATTGGCCTCGGGGCTTTCAACTAGAATTGTGCCTGGTATGCCGCTAGATGCTCTGGAAACAATTCTTCATAAAGCTGATGATCTATCCCGAGGATGGTGACGAGGATCTCACCCGCTTCCTTGGAATAGTCTTCGATAACAACGCCTCCGCTTGACGGAATCGATACTCCATCGAACTTGACGGTCAGAACGCCCCTCTTGATTAGATCAGCATGGAAGGAGGGCGTCGTCAGCAGGTTGCCAAAGGCAACGCCCATAGGCGGATCGCCGCTCTCAAGAGAGCTGCTGCCGACCAAAACGTCATTTGCATAGATTTCAAATCGCTTCATGTGCACCGGTTGTCCCCTAAGATCGCCAGAAGACCACCATCCGCGATTTGAACGAATAACAAGAAGGGGCCTGGCCCGATTCCACATTTCAGTTAGCGGCTGGCCTCGGGGCTTTTGCATTTCAATCGCGTCACGTCGCGACAAAAAGAAAAGGCGGCGCCAATGGCACCGCCTTGCGACCGGTTTCCCGATCATGTCTGCGAGCTTGATGAGGAGGAGTGCTCAAGCAGACGTCTACTTATTCTGATCGCCGTTCCGGTGAGGGAGGAGGAGAGCGGAGCGGCGCGTTGCTCAGAATGCGTAGCTTCTTGCGGCGCCAGCGAGAATGGTGCGGGGGCCTTCGTTCAGCGGGCGACGAGCGCCGATGATATGACGGACAGTCTGGCGCTCGCCAGCCTGTACCGGGCTGCTGTAAGCGGAGCGCGACAGAGAGGCAGTCATTTCAAAATTCCTTTTGTTTCCGGTTCACTTTGAACCATTCGATGAGCGCCTTATAACCGATTGAAAAAATCGAGGCAGAGGGTTTGTCTCATGGGAGCCATGCAGCCAATGCATAAAGCGTGCCAAGCCGGTGAATTGCGCCTCATTTCCGCCCAAATATTACGCGGCTTTCGGTTGTCGGCGAGACGTGGTTTTTCTCCCGTTCGCGTGATTTTCCGATAACATAGCGGCATTCCGCCTGCCGGATTCGTGTTGAATGTCGGACCAAACATCAGGTTTTTGAGCATGTACCAGTCTTTCGAAGTCACCTCCACGCCACAATTCGGCCGCGATCGCACCTCTGCGCTGCGTGCAAGTTTCGACGATCTTGCGATTGACGCCTTTCTTGTCCCCAGGGCGGACGAGTTCAACGGCGAATATGTGCCGGCCTGTTCGGAGCGGCTGGCGTGGCTGACGGGCTTTACCGGCTCGGCCGGCATGGCGCTGGTGACGCGCACTGAGGCGATCGTATTCGTCGACGGTCGCTATGTGACGCAGCTCGCCGAGCAGGTGGACGGGTCGGTTTTTACGGGCGGCGATCTCGTTAACGAGCCGCCGCATCTGTGGCTCGGCAATCACGGCGCCAAGGGCCTGCGGCTCGGGATCGACCCGTGGCTGCATTCGGGCGCCGAGGTCAAGCGTCTGGAGAAGGCGCTGGACGCGATCGGTGGTTCGCTGGTCATCCTTCCGCACAATCCGCTCGACCGGCTCTGGGCCGACCGGCCGCAGGAGCCGCTGGGCGCCGTTGCCATCCAGAACGTGGCGCAGGCGGGTATTCTCGCCGATGAGAAGATCGCCAAGATTGCGGCCGATCTTAAGGCCAAGGATATCAAGGCCGTTCTGATCGCCGATCCGTCGTCGGTCGCCTGGATCTTCAATATTCGCGGCGCCGACGTGCCGCACACGCCGCATCCGCTGGCGCGCGCCATCATCTACGCCGACGGCAAGGCCGATCTGTTTCTTGACAAGCGCAAGACCGGGATCGAGCAGGAGGCCTATCTGGCGCAGATGTGCGTGCAGCTGCCGCCATCGGCGCTCGAGGACAAGCTTTCGGCTGTCTCAAAGGCTGGCGGCCGGGTGCTCGTTGATCCTGATCTCACCTCCTACGGCCTTGCCAGCATCATCCGCGCGGCTGATGGTGTCGTGGTCGAGGGCAATGATCCGGCGAAGCTGCCGCGTGCGGTGAAGAACAGCGTCGAGATCAACGGGTCTGCGGCGGCGCATCTGCAGGATGGCGCGGCGATGGTCGAGTTCCTGTGCTGGCTGGCGCAAACCAAGCCCGGCACGATGACCGAGATCGAAGTCGCCGAGAAGCTCGAGGCGGCGCGTGCCAAGGTCGGGCAGAGCATGCAGAACCCGCTGAAGGACATCTCCTTCGACACGATTTCCGGTGCCGGACCGCACGCGGCGATCATGCACTACCGGGTGACGACCGAGAGCAACCGCAAGCTTGAGGCGGGCGAGCTGTTCCTGATCGATTCCGGCGCGCAGTACATCAACGGCACCACCGACATCACCCGCACGGTGGGCGTCGGTACTGTTTCGGAGGAGCAGAAGCGGTTCTTCACGCTGGTGCTGAAGGGGATGATCCAGATCAGCACGGCGCGGTTCCCGAAGGGGACGCGCGGCTGCGATCTCGATCCATTGGCGCGTATCGCGCTTTGGCGGGCAGGGGCCGATTTCGGCCATGGCACGGGTCACGGCGTCGGCTCGTATCTCTCGGTTCACGAGGGGCCGCAGCGGATCTCCAGGATGTCGACGCAGGAGCTTCTGCCGGGGATGATCCTCTCGAACGAGCCGGGCTACTACCGGCCAGGCGCGTTCGGGATCCGCATCGAGAACCTGATCTATGTGCGCGATGCAGAGCCCGTCGAGGGCGGCGACATGCCGGTGCTGAGCTTCGAGACGCTGACCTTCTGCCCGATCGACCGCAGCCTCGTCATTCCCGAGCTACTGACCCATGACGAGCTGCACTGGTTCAACGACTATCACGTGAAGACGCGTGAGGCGCTGATGCCGCTGATCCACGACCACGAGGTCAAGGCGTGGCTGGAGAATGCGACGCTGCCGCTGGAATACTGAGAACTATCGAAGTTGTGGGGGCGGCGACCGTTTGATCGGTCGCCGCGTCAGCCGCCGATCGTGTGGCGCCAGGCCATGACGACCGCCCAGGCGGCGACCAGCATCCATGTGTGCGAGACGCGCAGGCCGACGAGCAGGGCAACGACCAGCGCCAGCTTGGTTTCCCAGCCGCCGGTGAAGAAGGCGGGGGCGACGAGCGTGGTCAAGACCGCTGCCGGCACGGCGGCAAGGGCTGCTTCCATGCGCGGCGGAATGCGCTTCATCGTGGTGATCAGGATATAGCCGCCGATACGCGTCGCATAGGTTGCGACGGCGGCCGCCAGGATGATCAGCAACATGTGGGGATCGAAGGTCACGTCACACCTCGTGCAGATCGGATTCGAGTTCCTGCGCCGTCGGCGGCGGCGGGAACAAAGCGGCAAGCAGGATGCCGGCGGCAGCGCCGAGGCTCACATGCCAGGGCGAGCCGACATAGTGATAGGCGACGACCGAGGCGACGGCGCTGACGGCGGCCACGGGAATGAAGTTGTCGCGGTGGCGGAAATCGAGAACGATGCCGAGGAAATATGCCGGCAGCAGGATATCGAGCCCGATCGACTTCGGATCGCCGATATAGCGGCCGAGCGTGCCGCCGAGCAGGCTGACCAGCGTCCACGGAACATAGATGATCAGGCCGAAGCCGAGATACCAGGAGAAGGTCACCGGTTTTCCGGCTTCGCCGCGCTTCACCGTCTCGGCGAACTGCGGGTCGACGAGCAGGAAGAAGGTGAAGAACTTCTGCAGCTTGGTGAAATGCTTGATGTAGGGCGCGATCGCCGCCGAATAGAGCACGTGGCGGAAATTGACGGCGAGGATGGAGGCGACAATCAGCCATGCCTGGACGTCATGGCCGAAAAGCTCGAGGCCGACCATCTGGCTGGCGCCGGCATAGACGGTGGCGCTCATGAAGGTGAGTTCGAAGAGCGACATGCCGTGATCGGCGGCCAGCGCGCCGAACAGCGCGCCAAACGGGGCGGAGGCCAGCGCAATGGGGAAACCGCCGCGCAGGCCGTCGATAAAATTCGCGCGTGACATCGGCGATCATCCTCCTGGAATTTGGAACCCCTCTAAGGGGAGGCGGCTATGGCCGCAAGCGAATTTCCTTGATTGACCGATCGATTTCGCTGAACGGTGCCAATGCAGTAGCCGTGAAGCAAACGAGGGGACGATGAAGCCGATCGAATTTTCCAAGGACGAGAAGGCGGCGTTGATCGCGCGCATCCAACATCACTTCGACCGCGAACTCGACCAGCCGATCGGTTTGTTGAAAGCCGAGCTGGTGCTTGATTTCTTCGCCAAGGAGGTAGGGGCTGCCTATTATCGCCAGGGCATCGACGATGCGCAGGCGGCGCTGGCGCGGCGCATCGATGATTTCTCCGATGATGTCTATCAGTTGCAGCGCGAGGCCGGCGATTAGTTTTCGATCAGCTGCTCGCTGGTGACGACGTCGATGCCGCTTTCGCGCATCTCCTTGATCGCGGTGGCCACACCTTCCGGCGTGATGCCGCGGCTGGCGTCCTCGATGAAGCGAACCTTGACGCCGGGGAGCATTTCGAGCGCATCGAGCGCCGAGAACTTGACGCAGTAGTCGGTCGCGAGGCCACAGAGGTCGAGCTCGGTAACGCCCTGTTCCTTCAGATAATCGGCAAGGCCGGTGATGGCATGCTGGTCATTGTCGCGGAACGCGGAGTAGCTGTCGACGTGGTGCTTCTCGCCCTTCTGGAAGATCACATCGATCTCGGGCACCCTGAGCTCGGGATGCAGTTCGGCGTCTTTCGTGCCCTGTACGCAATGATCCGGCCACATCATCTGCGGCTTGCCTGAGAGTTCGTGGAGTTCGAAAGGCTGTTTGCCTTCATGAGAGGAGGCGAAGCTGCCGTGGCCTTCCGGATGCCAATCCTGCGAGGCGACGATCAGGTCGTATCGGTCGCTTGCGATCAGCCGGTTGGCTATCGGGACCACCTTGTCGCCATCGGGAACGGCGAGGTTTCCGCCGGGGCAGAACCCGTTCTGGATGTCGATCAGCAGCAAGGCCTTCATTGGCAGTTTCTCCACCTATTGTTGCACGGCAACATGCCAAGACGTGTGTGATGGCGCAAGAGTGGAAACGCCCCGCCAGGACGGCGGGGCGCGATTTTATCGATCAGGCGTGACGCGCGATCTGGTGCGATACCGGGCGGTGACCCTTCAGGCCATAGAAGACGATGTATGCGTAGCACACGATCGGCATCAGGAAGGCGAGGTGGATGCCGATCGTATCGGCAAGAACGCCCTGAAGGACAGGCAGGAGCGCGCCGCCGACGATCGCCAGGCACAGGATGCCGGAGCCCTGGCTGGTGAACTTGCCGAGGCCATAGAGACCAAGCGAGAAGATCGTCGGGAACATGATCGAGTTGAACAGGCCAACCGCGAGGATCGCCCACATTGCGGTGTGACCGGTCGTGAACACAGTGACGAGCAGCAGGATGATGACGGCGGCCGCGTTGAAGGCCAGCGCCTTGCCATCGTCGACATAGCGCATGGCGACCGCGCCGATGAAGCGACCGACCATGGCGCCACCCCAGAAATAGGAGACGTAATGGGCGGCGTCGGCCTCGGAGAAGCCGGCGATGTCGGGCTGGCTCATGAAGTTGACGAGGAAGCTGCCGATGCTGACTTCGGCGCCGACATAGACGAAGATGCCGATGGCGCCGAGCACGAGGTGGCGGAACTGCCAGGCAGAACCACCGCCGACGATCGGTTCGATCTCCTCATCGCCTTCGACCTGCGGCAGCTTGAGGGCCGCGAACACGGCGGCAAGCACCAGGAAGGCGGCTGCGAGCAGCATGTAGGGGAACTTCACGGCGCCGGCTTCGGCGATCCTGATCGCGTCGAGCTGTTCGGGCGTGGCGCCGGAAACGGCCGCGGTGGCCGCCGACAGGATGAGGAAGGCACCGAAGATCGGCGCGACCGTCGTGCCGAGCGCGTTGAAGGCCTGGGTCATGGTCAGGCGGCTGGCGGCGGTATCCGGCGGGCCGAGAACGGTAACGTATGGGTTGGCCGCGACCTGCAGCAGCGTGACGCCGCATGCGAGCACGAAGAGCGCGCCGAGGAAGAGGCCGTAGACGCGGTAGCTGGCGGCCGGAACGAAGAGCGCGCAGCCGATGGCGGCGACGATCAGGCCGAGCACGATGCCCCACTTATAGCCGATACGCTTGACGATCGCGCCCGATGGCAGCGAGGCGATGAAATAGGCGCCGAAGAAGCAGAGCTGAATGAGCATCGACTGCGTGTAGTTCAGCTGGAAGACGTTCTTTAGATGCGGAACGAGAATGTCGTTCAGGCAGGTGATGAAACCCCACATGAAGAACAGCGATGTCAGGGCAATGAGCGCAAACTGATAATTGGCTGCCGGAGACGACGATGCGGACGTCTTCGCAGCATTGCTTGTTGTTATACTGGCCACTTTGGTACCTCCTGTTGTGGACGCCGGGTATTTTCCTTTGAATGCCGTTGTCAAAACGGGCCGGCGGTGGCTCGGCGGGGCGCTCTGGGAGAAAGCGTGCAGCAAGCCACGATGCGTCATATACGCGCAATTCTCAGATTTCGATAGTATTCAAAGTATTTTGTTGTGCTTTGCGGTAAAATGTTTCGCATTTGCGAGATGAGGGGTGGGGGAGAGGGTGTTTTGGGGGTGTTTTGTAGCGAGCCACCTCCCGGTTGTGCCGTGTGTTACCCCCCTCTGTCCTGCCGGACATCTCCCCCACAAGGGGGGAGATCGACTCGTGGCTTGCTCGCCAACCAAACAATGAGCGTAGAGCGAGCGGGAGAACCCAGCCAATCTCCCCACCTGTGGGGGAGATGCCCGGCAGGGCAGAGGGGGGTATCACACGGCACGAAGCCAACCATCATCCGACGCACACCAAAACCGCGCGCGAAGCAAAACCTCGCGACGGTCGGCGTCATGAAACGGGAAGGGCAGGCGGTTTGGTATAGGTGGTATTGGTTGTCAGGCTGTCCGCCTGCCCGATCACCTCGGTTTCCGGTTCGCCCGACCCGACAGGAGCGTCTCTCGGATCGGTCTTACCGGTGGATCATCGGCCCTGACGGCGTCCAATCCCCTTGGCAATCATCACCACACGCCGGATTTCGAGCGGCTGAGCATCCGGTTCGCGACCCGGCTCCCAGTGCGGTGACGAGGGGAGTATGGCGCGGTGGTGTGGGGTGGGGATGAGAAAAGTGCGATGACGGGGTTAAGGGTGTTGAGCGGGTTGAGGGATTTGTTTTGTGGGGTGGGTGGTTGTGCCCGTGAGGTGGGGTGGTGGTATGG